>JBLHPB010000161.1:0-3922 GCA_047624025.1 Zhongshania sp. | reverse complement strand
GATACGCTTTTCAGTCACACCATCAGCCAGCTGCTGAGCAATAACATGGGCACCGGGATAATGACCCGCCCGCGCCTGCCCCGGACGGCGGACTTTGGATATCGCCCACAGTAAATTAGCCGCAATCGGGCTGACAGTGTCATCCATATCGTGACCATAGAGACATAAACCTGCTTCCAGCCGTAGGGAATCCCGTGCGCCCAAGCCAATAAACTCGACCTCAGGCTCTGCAATTAAGGCCCGAGCAAGCGCTTCAGCCTGATCTGCCGCTACTGAGATTTCAAAGCCATCCTCACCTGTATAGCCCGAGCAACTCAACCAGCAATCAATACCCGCCACAGTGCAATTGCGAGTATCCATAAACACCATGCCGGCGGTTTCTGGTGCCAACTTCGCCATTACAGATCGTGCTGCCGGCCCTTGTAAAGCCAACAAGCCCTGATCTTCTAGCATTTCCATACTTATGCTGACTGGTAAATGCTGACGCAACCATTGAAAGTCAGCATCCTTGCAGGCCGCATTAACGATCAGTAAATAACAATCACCGCAGTTTGCGAACATCAAGTCGTCAATGATTCCGCCCCGCTCATTGGTCAGCAGGCCGTAACGTTGACGATCAAGAGCCAGGCCAATGACATCCTGGGGCATGAGCTTTTCCAGCTCAGTGGCAATATTTTCGCCCTGCAAGCGAATTTGGCCCATGTGCGAGACATCAAACAAACCCGCCGCACTACGCACATGCAAATGTTCTTTCATTACTCCAAGGGGGTATTGAACCGGCATATCGTAACCGGCAAAGGGCACCATTTTAGCCCCGAGTTCGCGATGAAGTGTGTTTAACGCGGTGGTTTGCAAGTTTTCTGTGGCCAAAGTAAATCTCCTGCCCAGACTGACGTTGCTGGGCTTCTCACAATTTTAAAAGCTGCTGACGCCGGACACTATGCCGACAGGGAAAATAAGCGCTCAAAATTTGCCGTGGTCTGTCGCGCTACCTCTTGCAGTGACAAGCCTTTTATCTCAGCGACACACTCGGCAACTTCAAGTACATATTTAGGTTCATTCTTTTTACCCCGATATGGCACTGGCGCCAAATAGGGTGAATCAGTTTCCACTAATAAGCGCTCGATTGGCACCCGGCTGACCACCTCACGTAACTCAGCGGCATTTTTAAAAGTAATGATCCCAGAAAAGGAAATGTAATAACCCATATCAAGCGCCGCTTCGGCCATTGCCCAAGATTCTGTAAAACAGTGTAAAACCCCTCCCACCTGTGCCGAGCCATGCTCGGCAATCAATTTGATGGTATCTTCACGCGCATCGCGAGTGTGAACAATGGTGGGCTTGCCGGTGCTGGCGGAAGCTTTTAAGTGCTGAACAAAACTGCGCTGTTGGTCTTCTTTACGCTCAGCACTGTAATAGTAGTCTAGGCCTGTTTCACCGATGGCGACAACCTTGGGATGGTCGGCCAACGCGATCAGAGCCTGGTGGGAGCAAATATCATCACTGATATCCAGTGGATGAATACCCACAGAAGCATAGATATTGGCAAATTTTTCGGCAATAGCAACCACTGTCGGCGCATTGTTCAGGTCGATACCAATACACAACATACGATCTATACCGCGATCAACCGCCGCCTGCACGGCCTTTTCAAGGTCGCCATCATAGGGAGTGAGATCAATACGGTCCAAGTGGCAATGACTGTCTACAAGCATGAAATTCTCAGAATCCTAAAGGGGGATCACATGGTGTGGGTGGGCTTGTCTGACTCAAGTATACCGGCCAGATAGGATTCAATTTTTTTATTGGCAAGGCCGTCGCCGCCAACAAACTGTACCCCAATGCCGGCCGCGCGATTTCTTTGCGCACCACGGGGGGTAATCCACACGACTTTACCGGCAATGGGAAGTTTCTCCGGCTCATCCATAAGTGCCAGCAGCATGAAAACTTCATCGCCAACTTTATAGGGCTTGGTGGTGGGAACAAACAAGCCGCCGTCTTTGATAAAAGGCATATACGCCGCGTACAGTACCGCCTTATCCCTAATAGTCAGCGATAAAATACCGTTACGAGCTGCTCCTTGCGTACCACTCATCGCCTAAACTCCACACTAGCAATATCACAAACCATTACCGCTGCCTCGACTGCAATACAATCAGCTCAGGCTGCGCTCCGATTGTGGCATAAATGTCCCCATTCAAGAAACAATGTCTCAAGAATCAAACGCTTATTTAAAGCCACACCCCGACTAAAACTATTTCTCAAGGCCAAGGCACGATCTAATCCTAGCATAACTTGTTTGACCGGCAGTTTTTTGAAGCGTGCCCACACCGGCGCATTGAGTGCCTCGTCCGCCATTTGATGCCGAGACAGTGCCATCAAGCGTGTCATCCACCAATCCAACACCATCAAGATATCGTTTTCCAGCATCTCTTCGGCAAACTGTAAGGGACTTTTCTTACCGTCCACCATGGCCAATAAACCCTGATCAAAACGTTCTCGGCTAACTAGGCCGTCATCAGCAAAAATTTGCTGAGCAGCCAGAGGCCGCCCCCCCGTTTCAGCCAATAACCGTGCAACTACCGCCGCATCACCAACATAATCGCGCAGCCACTTCGCAGCTAAATCGGGATTGGGAATACCAAACTTCATTTGCAGGCAACGCGAACGTATGGTCGGCAGCAAGCGGCTACTACTGTGGCTAACCAAAATAAGTAAGGTGCCACTGGCGGGTTCTTCCAGGGTTTTTAACAAGGCATTGGCGGTATTGTTATTCATCGCTTCAGCAGGATGAATCAATACCAGCTTGCGTCCACCGCTGCGGTGAGCATGCTGGGCAGAAAAGCTTTGCAGGCTGCGTATTTGATCAACACCAATCTGACGCTTACCGTCCTCTGGGGTGATCTCGCGGAAATCTGGATTATTTGCATCGCTCTGAAAATGACAACTGCGGCACTGGCCACAAGCCGCCAGAGCCTGGGGCTCCTCGCACAGCAAATACCCGGCTAAAGCACGGGCAAAACGCAATTTCCCAATGGCATCGGGACCGCTAAACAATAATGCGTGAGGCAAGCGCGCTGCAGCAATTAAACGCTGCAAATCGCTCCATTGCGTCATTTGCCATGGATAGACTACCAGAGGTTCAGACATTCGCTGCCGCCTTATACCCACTAATTAAAGATGACAGAGCAGCGGCGATATCCACTTGCACCGCCGCCAGCGTGGCGCTGGCATCAATCACTGCAAAACGACTTGGTTCATTATCAACCCTTTCTAAATAGGCCAGCCGAACTTTTTCAAAAAAATCGTGTTTCTCTTGCTCAAAGCGATCTAATTCACCCCGGCTGCCCGCCCTTGCCATGCCCACGGCAACCGGCGCATCGAGTAATAATGTGCAATCAGGCCGCAAGCTGCCCTGCACCCGGCTTTCCAAATCACCGATCAACTGCTTAGAAAGTCCTCTGCCACCACCCTGATAGGCAAAGGTCGCATCGGTAAAGCGGTCACACAAAACCCACACGCCCTTGACTAGGGCTGGCTCGATAATCTGATCAATATGTTGAGCACGGGCGGCAAACACCAGCAGCAATTCCGTCAATTCCGCCATTGCTTCGTCCCTAGGGACGACTAATACTTGACGGATCTCTTCTGCCAGTGGAGTGCCACCGGGCTCTCGGGTGACAATATGGGGAATATCAGCTGCCTCGAGCTGCTGGCGAATGAAATCAATATTGGTCGATTTCCCCACGCCCTCTGTACCTTCTACGGTAAGGAATCGCCCGCGCACTGGCAATGCCATTTATTTAGCCTCGACTGGTGGCGCAGAGCGGTAATTCGCCCGACGTTTACTGAGCTGATAGTGCTTCACCGCTGCCTCATGCTCTTTTAAGGTAACCGAAAACTGATGAGTACCATCGCCCTT
>JBLHPB010000160.1:0-4133 GCA_047624025.1 Zhongshania sp. | reverse complement strand
GCCATGGACGAAGTGATGAAGGGCCGCACCACCATTGTGATTGCCCACCGTTTGAGCACCATTGAAAAGGCCGATCAGATTGTGGTCATGGAAGCCGGTGAGGTTATTGAGCAGGGCACCCACGCAGAGTTGCTGGCGCTGGGTCAACGCTACGCCCAGCTCTATCAAAAAAAGTTTGAGGATTAACAGCGGGTGTCATTTGAAACCCGACTCAATCGCGCCTGGTACGGCAGGCCGGGGCTTCTCTACCTGCTATTGCCTTTGGAGTGGTTGTTTAGATTAATTGCCCTGCTGCGTCGCCTACTGTTGCAACCAGAACACAGCGCCGCAGCGGTTCTGGTAGTGGGTAATATCAGTGTAGGTGGCAGTGGTAAAACCCCAGTGGTACTTGCGCTTGCCGAGCATTGCAAAGGGCTTGGTTATCAGGTTGGTATTGTCAGCCGTGGTTACGGCGGGCAAGCGCCACAATACCCCTATTTTGTCGACGCCAACTCGGCACCTGAACACGGTGGCGATGAGCCTTGTTTAATGGCGCGGCGCAGCGGCTTGCCCGTGGCGGTTGATGCCAATCGCCACGCAGCAGTTAAGTTTCTGCAAGATCAGCATGGCTGTAATCTGATTATCAGTGACGATGGATTACAGCATTATCGAATGGCCAGAGATATTGAGATTCTGGTTGTTGACGGCCAGCGCGGCTTTGGTAATGGCCACTGTTTGCCGGTCGGGCCATTGCGGGAGCCTCTTAGTAGAGCTGCCGAAATCGATTTACGCATTATCAATGGCAGTGATGAATGCGGGCTGGGTGGCTATCTTATGCAGCTGTCGGGAAAGGTGTTGGTGAACCTCAATACCGGCGAGCAGCGGCAGCTCAGCGACTGGCCCAAAGCTCAACAACGCTGCCATGCTATTGCCGGCATTGGCAATCCGCAGCGGTTTTTTTCGGCACTGGTAGCGGCGGATTTTGATGTTATTGAGCATGCGTTTCCCGATCATCATCCATACCGCTCTGCTGATCTTGATTTCGACGATAATTTGCCGGTATTGATGACTGAAAAAGACGCGGTTAAATGTGCCGAATTTGCCACTGCCAATTGTTGGATGTTGCCGGTTGACGGCGAAATTGACGCCAGTTTTTACAGTGAGCTACAGCGGCGCTTAGCGGCACTCTAAAATTATTTGTGTACCGCCATATTGATTTAAATTTTTACATTCGGAGCAGTCATGTCCTACACCATTATTATTCCCGCGCGTTATGCCTCTAGTCGTTTGCCAGGCAAGCCACTAATGGATATTGCGGGCAAAACCATGATTGAGCATGTCTGGCTGCGGGCTTGCGAAAGTGATGCCAGTCGGGTGGTTATTGCCACAGAAGATCAACGGGTTTTTGATGTGTGTCGTGGTTTTGGCGCAGAGGTAGTCATGACCCTTGCCAGTCACGAGTCAGGCACCGATCGCTTGCAAGAAGTGGTTGCCAAACTGGGTCTGGCCGATGATGAAATTGTCGTCAATGTACAGGGCGACGAGCCGCTGATTCCCAAGGCGGCTATTGCCCAGGTAGCTGAAAACTTGGCTCGTAATAGCGCTGCTGGTATTGCTACCCTCGGTGAGCCAATTCACGATGTAGAAACGGTATTTAATGCCAACGCCGTAAAAGCTGTTGCGGATAGTAAGGGTTTTGCCCTGTATTTCAGTCGCGCAGCGATGCCTTGGTGTCGGGATGAGTGGGCTGGGGATAAAACAAAAGTCTTGGTCGACGGCGCGCCCTTTCTTCGTCATGTGGGAATTTACGCGTATCGGGTAAAATTTTTACATCAATTTGTGCTCTGGCCGATGGGGATGTTGGAACGATTTGAAAGATTAGAACAATTGCGGGCCATGGAAAATGGCGTGCGCATCCATATTGCTCCCGCCTGTGTGAATATACCCGGCGGTGTCGATACTGAAGCCGATTTGGAAATGGTGCGCGCTATTGTTTCGGGTCGGGCGTAATGAAAATTCGAGTACTGTTTGTTTGCCTCGGCAATATCTGCCGATCACCCACTGCGCACGGGGTTTTTCTACGCAAAGTAGAGGAAGCTGGCTTGGCTGATGTCATTGATGTGGACTCTGCCGGCACCGGTGACTGGCATATCGGCCGGTCGCCAGATTCACGCAGTCAGGCCGCGGCCCTAATGCGGGACTATGATTTATCTGCGCTGCGTGCCCGTCAGGTCAGCGCCGCTGATTTCAGCAAGTTTGATTATATTTTGGCCATGGATAAGACCAATCTCAGTGATTTACAGCGTATGCGACAAGGTCCTGATAATTGTCATTTGGCCCTGTTTCTAGATTACGCTGCCAAGCTAACTATTACTGAAGTACCTGATCCCTACTATCACGGCGATGACGGCTTTGATCAGGTCTTGGAACTAGTGGAAGCGGGTTCTTTAGGTCTGTTGGCGGATATTAAAATCCGCTTGAGCGACCAGAGGTGATTATTCAACGTGATGTAGAGCTCAAGCCTTTTAATACTCTTGGGCTTAGCTCGCGGGCGGATTATTTCACCGAAGTTGGAAGCATTGAAGAGCTTAGCGAAGTCCTAAGCTTTAGTCGTGAGCGCAGATTGAAGCCCATATTTCTTGGCGGCGGCAGTAATATTGTTTTGCCCGCCAAACTTGATGGATTGCTGATCCGCGTGGCGCTGCGGGGTATACGTTGTGAATCGTCTGGTAATGAGCGGCGGGTTACTGTTGCGGCAGGCGAGAACTGGGATGCACTGGTACGTTATACCTTGCAGCAGGGCTGGTATGGCCTAGAGAATTTAATCTCCATACCGGGCAGTGCCGGCGCCGCGCCGATTCAAAATATTGGTGCTTACGGTGTTGAACTGTCGAGTGTACTGCTGTCAGTCAGTGGTTGGGATATGCATCGCCAGGCTACGCGCACCCTGAGCCTTAATGATTGTCAGTTAGCCTATCGCGACAGTGTGTTTAAAGGGGCGCTGCGTGATAGCTTTATCATCACTGAAATTTGTCTAGGGCTGAGTTCCGATCCAAATCCCCAGGCGCATTATGCCAATGTGGCTGACAACTTACCTGCTGGTGAGGCACTGACGCCGGAACTGCTCGCGGCGACTATTGCGCGTATTCGCGCCGATAAGTTACCCGATTACGTAAAAGAACCCAATGCTGGAAGTTTTTTTAAAAATCCAATTCTGACGGCGTCTGAGGGTGAAGCCTTATTGTCTACTCATCCGGATCTGGCGCACTGGTCAATGTCTGATGGTAGGATCAAGCTCGCCGCGGCATGGCTGGTGGATCAGGCCGGTTGGAAAGGGCAGCGCAGCGGTGGTGTAGGTGTACATCCACGCCAAGCCATCGTTTTGGTAAACTACGGTGGCGTTGACGGCCACGCTATTTTGGGTTTCGCCGCGAAAATTCAGGCAGATGTGCTGATTCGTTTTGGGGTCAACTTAGAAATAGAGCCTCGAGTTTACTAGTGTTATTCGAGCAAGAGCATATTCCTTTGCCTGGTGGCGGGCTGGATTATTATCCTAGTTATATTAATGAGCCTGAGCAACTTCTAACCGAGCTACGTGATCAGATGGAATGGCAGCAGCCGGAATTACAGGTTTATGGGCGTCGGCACCCAAGTCCTAGATTAGTGAGTTTTGTCGGCGATCCTGGCATTAGCTACCATTACAGTTCCTTTTGCCATCAAGCCAATGCTTGGCCTGCGGCTCTACAGGGATTACGCCGCAGAATTGAAACTGATACTGGCTATAGGTTTAATTGCGGACTGCTTAATTACTACCGTGATGGCCGTGATTGTATGGGCTATCACAGTGATGATGAGCCCGCCTTGGGATCTTCACCCTGTGTGGCGTCAGTGAGTCTTGGCGAAGTTCGAGATTTTTGTTTTAAACCCAAGTCAGGCGGCAAAGCGCAAAAAATTGCCTTGGCATCGGGTTCTTTGTTGCTTATGCTGCCGCCCACGCAAGAACATTGGTTACACGCTTTGCCAGCACGTAAGACTCAGTCAGGAGGTAGGATTAATATCACCTTTAGGCACATTATAAATATTTAAATAAGACATATAGCGAAAATGGATGCGACGCAACACAGTAAATTGCTTGGAATTGCTTAGAATTGCTT
>JBLHPB010000159.1:0-4325 GCA_047624025.1 Zhongshania sp. | reverse complement strand
TTCGGGCCGTTGTAAATTGCTGGGCCAGGCCGCGTATTACCGCGTTACCATTGGTGCCCGAGGTACTGAAGCCCTCATAAGAGAAGCCCGGGGTGTTGGCCGCAATGTCTTCCACACCAGTAAATGCACGACGCTCCATTTGTTCCATAGAGAATGGCGTCACCGACAGCGGAATTTCTTGCAGACTCTCATCCCGCTTACGCGCCGAGACAATAACCTCTTCAATTTGCATGCGAGATTTTTTCGGCGCCACCTTAGCTTCAGCGAATGCCCCTGATACTGCGCATACCGTACTCATCAAAACCGCTAAACCACGGCCTACTTTGTCTGCCTGCATTGCAAATACCCTTTCAATACCCGAATTTTTTTATTCTTCGGCCAGAGGCCGCGCTGTAAAACATAACCGGGCGCTGAGATGTAAACGCCGCTTTAAATAGGATTGATTTATCTTACTGGCATGCCCTATTGTTATAATGTAATATCTTTAAGCGTTTCGAGTCAAGTGATCAACCAATAAAAGGACAATTCATGTATCAATATAGTGTTGGGCTGGCGGCATTTGACTATATTCCTATTGCGCTGTCAGCGATCGGACTGCTTTATATTACCAACACCATTACCCTCTGGGCTCAGCAATGGCGGTATGTCGCGCTGATTGGCGCCTGCTTGATCATCGCTGGTGGTCTGAGCAAAGCCACTTGGAAAATGCTTGTCGCCAGCCAGCAAGTGGATATTGCCTGGATGAATGCCGCCCTGTTCTTCTGCCTTGCACCGGGAATGCTCATTCTCTCTTCAGCTATTTGGGGCGCAGTACATCAGCAAGGCCAGCTCAGACAGAAGATAATTCTACTAATAGCGGCAAGCCTGACTATTATTTCTCTGCTTCTTAGCTATCACTGGCCTGACCAACGCTACGGTAAATTCTATCTCTTGGGCTTAGCCACAATCGGCAATCTCGCCCTATCAATACAGCTGTTCATTAAAGCTTTGCAAACATCCAAGCCTCTAGCCGCTGCTTGCTTTGCCTTTAATTTAATCGCCGTTTTCATCATGGTCGTTCTCGCCAGAATCCCGGTGCAAAGCGAATCGTTGCAATGGATTGAAGAAATCCTCAATACCTTTAGCCAAGGCGCTTTCGCCTACGCCGCCTTCATCCTGTATTCAGCTACTAAAATAAACACAAGGGAGAATTCCTGATATGTCAGCATCACCATCCAGTCAGCCCAGAAAATTTTGGGGCATTCAGCTCAGTGGCTCTGTACTGCCATCAAACTTAATTGGCTTCTACGGCGCTTGTTATGCGGGGATTCTACTCGCCACCTTTATGCCGCAAATGCAGCCCTATTTGCTCAGCGAGTTTTTACATATTCCCGAGTCAGAACAGGGCGTGGTCAGTGGCAACATAGCCTTTTGGGGCGAAATTGCGATTATTATTGCCGCCGGGTTTTGGGGCACCATGTCCGACAAGATCGGCCGTCGCCATGTTATGGCTGTTAGCTTTGTAATTATGGCCGTGGGCGTTGCCTGCTTCCCTTTTGCCAAAAGCTACCCGCAATTAATTCTGTTCCGAATTATATTTGGCATTGGCATAGCCGCGTTTAGCTGCATGACAATTACCATCTTAGCGGACTATGTTCAGGATAGAAGTCGGGGCAAGGCAACCGGCTTACTTGGTCTGGCCAACGGTTTTGGTGCGATGACCACAGTGTTCCTGATTTTGCGCTTACCATCGATACTTCAGGCGCAAGGAAAAGATCCTCACACTGCGGGCATCATCACGTATTTCATTATTGCGGGGATCAGCCTGATTTTTGCCGCGTGGATGTGGATCAGCCTGAAAAAACATGACCCGGCAACGCAAGCAGTCAGCAACGAGTCATTTTTAGAGATCACTAAAAAAGGACTGCATGCGGCCAAGGATCATGGTGTCGCACTCGCCTACGCGGCGGCGTTTGTATCACGTGGCAACTTGGCCATCGTCGGCACCTTCTTTACACTTTGGCTCGCCAACTACGGCACATCTGAACTCGGACTTAGCCGCGCCGATGCACTTGCCCGCGGCGGCATGATTGTCGGCATCGCTCAAGGCGTCACCCTAATTGGTGCACCCATATTCGGAATACTGTCTGATAAATTAGCCCGTGTAGACGCACTTATCATCAGTTTATTGGTGTCATTTGTCGGCTATGGCGGCACCTTTTTTATCGATGATCCCTTCAGTACTAAGATGATAATTTGTGCCGTATTTATCGGTCTAGGCGAAGTCGGTGTAATTATCACCAGCGCAGTATTAATTGCCCAACAAACACCCAAGGATATCCGCGGCGCTGTGATTGGTTTCTTCAACTTATCTGGCGCCGTCGGTATTCTGGTTGCAGCGAAATTGGGAGGCTACCTGTTTGACCACTGGCGTGAGTCTGGCCCCTTTATATTATTTGGCGTACTCGCCTTGATGGTAACAATCTGGGCTATATTAGTTCGGAAAAAAGTCGTAGCGGTGAGTAACTAAGAGGCACAAAAAAGGCCGAATACCTTAATGGTATTCGGCCAACTATGAGTCTCGCACTGACAGGCTTGAACAGACTCAATAGGCAGGAATATTAAAACTCTTCTAGCAAGCGACCCTTGCCGGTGATTCTGTCATTGATGCCACAGGCCCGCAGAGCGTGCCAAATAGTGGCCACATTGATGGGGATCATGGGCTTTTCAAGCCAATGTTCTAAGGTCGGAAACAAGTCCAAAGTAGACAGATTCGTGCCGCACTGAATAATCGCATCAACATCATCACCATCCGCTTTCTTCACTGCCGCAATCACTTCAGGAATAGTGAGTTCAGCAATCGCCGTTGCCGAGGTGCAATTCAGCCCGACCACGTGCTTAACATTAAAACCAATCTCATCGAAATACTGGCGCACATTATCATCACCAATCGGTGGATACGGTGTGATCACCGAGATAGTCTTGGCGCCAAATCCTTCTAGAGCCTGTCGCGTAGCAGCAGCACCGGTGGTCATACCCAAATCGCCAATTTGCGCTCTGATCGCGCCCTCAAATTCAATATTACCTGCCATACCACCCCAGAAGGTTTCGGCAGACATGCCCAGCATGAGGTGGGTAATTTGGGCGGTCATAATATTGTCGATTGCAGGTCCCATGTCCTCACGCATTAATTCCAAAAAGCGCTCGAAAACGGTATTGGCGTCGTCGCCGCTGCGCTGCCCTTCATCGGCCCAATCTTTCAGACGAATAAGAAAACGTGAGGGATGCCAAGTCACGGCGTCTAGACCAAACTTCTGCAGATCATACTCTACACCCGTATTAGTAGAGGGAATCAACACCCCAATACGCGCGCGTGATGCGAGCTGGTAATTTTTCATTCTATACTCCGAAATCTGCAAATAAGTCGCGCTTGTTAAAACTCGCAGCCATAAAACGCCTAAAGGCCTTGCCGTTAGTCAGCCAAGCTACCGTGCTGCCATCTTTATTTGAGGACAAGACATTGGCCGCCAACCAAGGCGTGACTGTTTCAACACGGTCGCCCAAAATATTGAAGATACGTTTGGATTTTTGCCACTCTGGCGAGCCAGTATCGTAATCACCAATCAATAAATCCGTGACCACAATGCCGGGACTGAGGGTACAAATTTGTACGCCACTGCCTGCCACATCTTTCCTGAGAGCCTTATTTAAGTAGTTAACCGCGCGCTTGGTAGCCCCATAGCTGGCCATACCTGGCTGGGCTGCACCGTTACTGCCAAAGCCTTCCATATTCCAGATCTGACCGCGGCCCTGCTGCTTCATACCAATCATGGCAACCCGGCAAGCTAGCAACACACCAGTGAGATTGGTTGTCACAATGCGCTCGATATCCGCAACTAATTGTTTATCGAGCGGCTGCTTCTTAATACTCATGCCGGCATTATTGATCCAGATATCGACGCTACCGAATTGAGAAACAGCGTGATCCCATAGCGCTTGTAGTGCATCACTATTGGCTATATCGCAGGCCAAGCCCGTGCTGGGGCCCAGCGCCGAAAGCTGCCCGACGACTTCATCCACACTGGATTGCTGCCGCCCACTGACCACCACTCGGCAACCAAGCTTTAAAAAACTTTCAGCCAAGCCACGACCAATACCGCGGGTACTACCGGTAATAACAACCGTTTTCATAAATCCCCTATTATTCTTTGTTAGCTTAATTCTTTTTGATCGACAATTTTGACCTCGGACGTCAGTGGCGGAACTAGTGGCACTGCATCCATCACCCAGCTTAAATCAGTGCGTTCGCGACGATTGGGCGAGGGAATGGCAAATGATTTACGGCC
>JBLHPB010000158.1:0-4457 GCA_047624025.1 Zhongshania sp. | reverse complement strand
TTTAAGGACGTCACGCGCTGGCCGTCACGTAATAGGGCAATAACCGCGCCCTCATCAACTAGGTCTTGATAACCACTAAATTCGGTTTCACCGTCCAGACTCAGTTCTGCACTCAAATCCACTTTAAAGTTAGAAGCGGAACGGGCGCGGGTGCGCTGGGCCTCCATGGCCGACTCAAAACCGCCCATATCCAGGCTTAGGCCCTGCTCACGGGCGATATCCGCAGTGAGATCAACCGGGAAACCATAGGTATCGTAGAGTTTAAAAACCGTTTCGCCTGGAATCTGCTTGCCGCTTAAATCCTGCAAATCCTGTTCAAGAATTTTCATGCCCTGATCCAGGGTCTTGGCGAACTGCTCTTCTTCTTGCAGCAGCACTTTTTCAATTTGGGCCTGACGAGCAACTAACTCGGGATAAGCTTCGCCCATTTCCGCTGTCAGTGGCGCGACCAGTTTATGGAAGAAGGCGGCCTGAGCGCCCAACTTATTACCGTGTCGAGCCGCGCGGCGAATGATGCGACGCAACACATAGCCGCGACCTTCATTTGAGGGTAAAACACCGTCGCTAACCAAGAACGCACAACTGCGAATATGGTCGGCGATCACCCGCAAGGAGCTGTGACTTAGCTCTTCACTATTTAAGACTTTGGCGGTAGCGGCAATAAGGTTTTGGAATAAGTCGATTTCATAGTTGCTGTGCACGCCCTGCATTACAGCAGAGATACGCTCTAGACCCATTCCGGTATCCACCGACGGCGCTGGCAGCGGCGTCATGGTACCGTCAGCATCGCGGTTAAACTGCATGAAAACGTTATTCCAAATCTCTATGTAGCGATCGCCGTCCTCGTCGGGACTGCCCGGCGGGCCACCGGCGACATCTTCACCGTGGTCGTAAAATATTTCAGTACAGGGGCCACAGGGGCCGGTATCACCCATCGACCAGAAATTATCTGAGGCGTATTTGCCGCCTTTATTATCACCAATGCGAACCATTCGCTCGGCGGGCACACCCATTTCTTCGTTCCAAATTTTATAGGCTTCTTCGTCGTCGGCGTAAACTGTCACCCACAGCCTCTCACTGGGAATGGCCATCCACTCTGCTGAGGTCAAAAACTCCCAGGCGAATTGAATGGCATCGCGCTTAAAGTAATCGCCAAAACTGAAGTTGCCAAGCATTTCAAAAAAGGTGTGATGACGCGCGGTGTAACCGACATTTTCAAGGTCATTGTGCTTGCCGCCAGCGCGAACACAGCGCTGAGAGCTAACGGCACGAACATAGCCGCGCTTTTCACGGCCAAGAAAGGCGTCTTTAAACTGCACCATTCCGGCATTGGTAAACAGCAATGTCGGGTCGTTACCGGGCACCAGCGAGCTGCTGGCAACGGGGGTATGTCCCCTTAATTCAAAATAACGAATAAAGGCTTCGCGGATGGCGGCGCTTTTCATTGAAACTCTCTCACTCCGTGGGCAGCAACGGTTTTCAAGATACCACTAGGTATCGCCAAAAAAACGCTGAGTATAGCTAATAAGGGTAGGATATTGTATCCAGCTCGATGGCGCTGGAATTTGCAAAGCGGGATGGCTAATTCAGCCTAGCCCAACTTTTCATCAGTACTCAAAACTCGGGCTTCAGACTCCAGCATCACCGGAATACCATCGCGAATTGGATAAGCCAAACCGCTGGGCCTGCACACCAGTTCATTACGCTTCTGATCATATTCCAGTGGGGCCTTGCTTACCGGGCAAACCAGAATTTCCAATAGTTTTTTATCAATCATCATTTTTTACCGCATTAAAATTTTAAATTCTGGACCTTCTAACGGTCACTTTGTTGTCGCAGGCGATGGCATGGGGCCAATCACCAATGCCGGGTCCAGGCGCTTGCCCGACCAATTCATCCGCCAGTCTAAATGGGGCCCCGTGGCACGACCGGTGGCGCCCACCTTGGCGATCGCCTGACCTTGTTTAATCTCCTGACCCACTTCCACCAACACTTTACTCAAATGAATAAAGGTAGAAGACACGCCCATGCCGTGATCAATAATCAAGCTACCACCGGAATAAAACATATCCGCATGCGCCAAGGTGACTACTCCGGCGATGGGTGCTGTCACGACCGTTCCGGTAGGCGCCGCAATGTCCAAGCCATAGTGTGGACGGCCGGGGCTGCCATTATAGACACGCTGACTGCCGAATACACCTGTGATTGGCCCAATTAGCGGCCAACTCAAAGGCTTAACAAAGTCCTGCCGCGTGAAAAACTTCGCCCGCGCCTTGCTCACTAACGCGCCTTCACGACGAATACGCTCTAAAACCTCGGCGGGCGGGGTGACGGTTTGCTGAGGCACACCATTAACGCGCTGAATATTGTAGCTGCGCTGAACAATGCTCAGGCTACGATTTTCACAGTACAGTGCAGAAGAATCACACACGGCAAGTTTGGCACTCGCGTCGGCATCGCGGTCAAAGCCAATCACAAACACGCCGTTTTCAGCCACGGCCACCGGCTTGTCATTCAAAAACACCTTGGCGCCCGGCGCGGCACGTGACCACAGCAAGCCGCCCTGCTTTAATTCACCCTGCAAGACCAGCTCAGCGGCCGATCCAGCAGTCAGCAAACCATTAGCAGCGACACACATCGCCACCGTAAGCAGTATTTTTTTCATGTAAAGCTATCCTTTATCGTGACTCGCTGCGCTACCATAACGCGATATTAGTACTGACAACAGGTCTAAACTCCGCCCATGTCCCGCTACCGCCCGCCCCGCGCCAAAGGCTCTTGCTACATTACCCCTCAAGGGGAACGCGTGCTGCGCGAAGAAGTCCGTCAATTGTGGAAAATTGAGCGACCACAAGTCACCCATACGGTTCATGAGGCTGCCAAAAATGGCGATCGTTCCGAGAACGGCGATTATATATATGGCAAACGCCGCTTGCGAGAAATCGACAGTCGGGTGCGCTTTTTAACAAAACGTTTGGAAGAACTCACCGTGGTCAATCACACCCCCAGCGATCACCACAAAGTGTATTTCGGCGCTTGGGTAAGCCTTGAGAACGAGGCCGGTGAAGAGCAGGAATATCGCATAGTAGGCCCCGACGAATTCGACCTTAAGCAGCATAAATTATCAATGGACTCGCCGCTGGCCAAGGCCATGCTGGGCAAGCAACTGGATGATGAAATTACCGTAAATACCCCCAAAGGCGACACCGTTTATTACATTACGGCAATACGCTATGACGCTGTATAGAGTTCATCATGGCCATAGCCTATGATGTCGGCATAATTTAAAAAGGGAATGACATCATGTTTTTACTATCACTGATCTGGGCTTGGACTGCCTGGAACCTCTACCGCCCCTTTAAATCAGCACCAGACACAATAGGCGCCATTAGCTTTATTTTTGGCTACCTGACCAGTGAACTGGGCTTGCATATTATTGCCCTTGAGGTAGCACTCACTCTGCTTATCATTAGCCTAGGGGGATTAAGCGGCTTTACTGACGCACTGGCAATGGCCATTGCCTTGCTGAGCTGGAGCGCCATAGCAGTATTTTACTTTCGCGCCCAACGCGCCGAGCCAATCATGAATCAGGCGGTGCGTTATGGCCTGAGTTTAAGCCCAGAGCAAGTACTAGACAGCAGTGGCTCGATGCAAATCACTCCCGACGCCGCTCGCCTACTCAAACCGTTTAACTTCCGCCAGCCCAATGTACGCCGGCACAAAAATATAGAATATTGCCCAACCAACCGTATTAACGTGGACATCTATCATCGCGACGATATGCCCAGCAACGCCCCAGTTTTGCTACAAATACATGGTGGTGCCTGGATGGAAAATATGGGCAGTAAAAATGAACAGGGCCTACTGCTGATGAACCAACTGGCTTGCAACGGCTGGGTTTGCGTGTCTATTGACTACCGACTTAGCCCCAAAGCCACTTTCCCCGACCACATTATTGACTGTAAACGTGCACTAGTCTGGATCAAAGACCACATTGCAGAATACGGTGGTAATAAAGATTTTATCGTCGCAACCGGCGGCTCTGCCGGTGGCCACCTGTCTGCCCTTCTTGCCCTGAGCGCGAATGCTCCCGAATTTCAACCCGGATTCGAGAATGCCAACACAGAAGTACAAGCCTGCATCCCTCTATATGGCGTTTTTGACTTTTTAAACAGTCAAAACCAACGCAATAGTGAAGTTCTGGGAAGCTGGATTTCAGCCAAAGTGATGAAGAAAACGCAAGCGGAGGCACCAGAGCTGTGGAGACAAGCTTCACCACTGTCTTGGGTGCACAAAAATGCGCCACCATTCCTGATTATTCATGGCGAGTCGGATACCTTGGCGCCAGCCAATGAATCCCGAGTACTTTACAAAGAGCTTAGTTCTGTATCCGAACAAACTGTAGCCTACGCTGAGCTGCCCGATGCCCAGCACGCGTTTGACCTTGCGGTGTCGCT
>JBLHPB010000157.1:0-4686 GCA_047624025.1 Zhongshania sp. | reverse complement strand
GTTGGAGAGTGAGGCTTAGTTTATGACGTTACTGGGCATGCCTAGCTAAAATACAGTCATGCCCGACCCCGACCGGGTAGCCATTTGCTTTTGAGCCAGCCCGCAGTCATCCGGCATAGCTCGTTATGTATGGGTCGGATGACTGTTTTTTTGCGTGGTGGGGAGGGCAGCAAGGGCCACTAAAAGCACGGGCTACTCTATTGAGGTCATTTACTCTTTATCGCTGCTAAAAAAGAGGCCATGCCTTTTTGTGAGGCTTCATCTAGTTGCTGGGAGATCTCCTGGTTTGCCATGACGGCGTTCCACTCTGCTAATCCGGGTACTTCTTTTAGCAAATCCCAGTTATAAATTTTCTGGGCACTCATATTGGCGGGAATCAGCACGTAGCGCAGGACGATGTCGGCCATGGTGATGGTGTCGCCCGTCAAATAGGGGCTGGGCTTGATCAGTGCCGCCAAGGCTTTGCAGCCTTTTTGCAGGATTTCCCGCGATTCAGCTTTTGTGGCTGCGCTGACTTCTACACCGCCCAAGACTTCTGGAAACAGCCGTCTAGCGGGTAGCTCTAGATACAGTTCGGCCACTTTCATAATTTCATTTACTTTGGCCGCCTGCCAGAGGTCTTTGGGTAACAGCGGAGTGGCGGGAAAAGCGGCCTCTAGGTAATTTAATATGACGCTGGTTTCGGACAAAAAACCTTGCTCGGTTTCTATGCAGGGCACTTTGCCCATGGGGCTTTTACGGGTATAGGCGGCATCGGCGCCGGGAAAGGTGGTTACTTCTTCAAATTCCACACCCTTGTGGAGTAAGGCGTGCTTGGCCATATTAAAATAATTACTGACTGCAAAGCCGTAGAGTTTAAGCATGTAGCACCTGTCCATTTAGCGTTATTTTAGCGGCTAATATCGCCACCCTGAATTGTCATTGTTAACATACACCATTCATTAACAAGCTTCAGCCCTAAGCTGACAAGATGGTAAGTTGCCGCCGCCAGCAAATTTGGCTAAGGTTCGCCGCTACTTTGTATTGTGAGACCAACATGACAATTGCCCTGCCCATAGACATGAGTAATATCAAAGGTTTTTTGGCTGATGACGAGGCCCAAGCGCTTTATGATTTTGCCCTCGGCGTTGCCGAGCGCGGTCCGGTGTTGGAAGTGGGCAGTTACTGTGGCAAATCCACTATCTATCTGGGACTTGCCTGTCAGCAAAAACAGGGCGTGGTGTACGCGGTAGATCATCACATTGGCTCGGAAGAGCACCAATTGGGCGAGATGTTTCACGACCCGGATTTATACGATGCTGGCGAGGGTTACTTTGATACCTTCAAGGAATTCCGTCGCAATATCCGCCGCGCCGGTCTAGAAGATACCGTCGTGCCCATTGTCGCCAGCTCTGAAGTTAGTGCTCGGCATTGGCACACGCCACTCGCAATGGTGTTTATCGACGGTGGCCACAGCTTGGATGCGGCACTGTGCGATTACCGCTGCTGGGCAAGTCAGTTGCTTAAAGGCGGAATTTTAGCCATACACGATTTGTTTCCAGCACCGGAAGAAGGTGGTCAGGCACCCTATGCGGTGTACAAACTGGCGTTGGCGTCAGGTTTGTTTGAGGCAGTCGCGCGGGTGAATACCCTAGGCATATTGCGCCGCTTATAATCTGCTAGCGGGGTGGATCAAGATTCGGTCCTAGATTGCCATTCACTCTAAACCATCCGGCAATGCTGTAGCGCAAACGGCTGGCGGTGCTGACTTCGTGGGGAAAACGGTCGCTGAGAAATACCACCAGACTGCCCATTAGCGGTGAAATCCTGGCAATAGGCTCCTGGCCCTCTTCGTACATCAGCAGATGGCCACCGTCAGCCAGCCCCCAAGCCGGGTTTAAATAAAACACGGTCGACAACACCCGATTGGTATTGCCCTTGAAGGCGTCGAGATGTTTTTTATAAAACGCGCCGGGGGCATAGCGGGCAAAATGCGCTTCGTAATCAAACAGGCCCATAAACAGGCGGCGGTTTAGGCCAAGGCGCAGGCTTTCCATCCACTCCAAATACGCGGTTTCATCGCTGTCCGCGCCCGACAGCCAGCGAATTTCGTCTTGGCGCACAAAGGGATTGACCTGAAACTCCCCTGCCCGACCAACACCGGCAGTTTGGAAAACTTGGTCGTCAAAACTCGCTACCCGGCGCAGTAGGGCTTCGCTAAGGCTGAGCGGCAGCGCTGCGGGCAACACCGCGTAAGCTTTTGCAACCAAGGCATCGGCAATTTGATCGAATATAAGCTCCCGATCCGGTGCCGCAAATAGCAGTTCTGCTTCCACTGACAAACCTCAATAAAAAGTCTTTTTAGCCTTTAAGGGCTACCGCTGTCATTAACTATCTGCACTATTTAATTAAAATTATGCATACTTTATCAACTTCACTGCCGCTGAGCTCCGCACAGGACTAAAAATGCCTTGTAAGGCCATGACATTACACACAAAATAAAGCCATTCATTTTTAACACATGACGCTGCCATGTCTGCTCAAACCGATTACGTAAAGTGGTTCCGCAACTCCGCGCCCTACATCAATGCCCATCGGGGTAAAACCTTTGTGCTGATGTTTGGCGGCGAAGCGGTTGTGCACCCCAATTTTGCCAATATCGTCCACGATATTGCCCTGCTCAATAGCTTGGGCGTGAGGCTGATTTTAGTTCACGGTGCCCGCCCGCAAATTGAGCAGCGGGTAAAAGACGCGGGCATTGCCAGCCGCTATCACAATGATTTACGCATTACCGATGATATTGAACTGCGCTGCGTCACCGATGCTGCTGGTTCGCTGCGCGCCCATCTAGAAGCACTGCTATCTATGGGAGTTGCCAATTCGCCCATGCACGGCGCGTCTATACGGGTCTGCTCTGGCAATTACGTGACCGCCAAACCCATTGGCGTGGTCGATGGCGTGGATCTGCGCCACACCGGCACCGTGCGTAAAATCGACGCCAGCGCCCTGCAACAGCAATTGAACAATCAGCATATTGTGATTTTGTCGCCCATTGGCTATTCGCCCACGGGTGAAGTTTTTAATCTCACTGCCGAAGATGTTGCAGTCGAAACCGCAGCTGCTTTGAAAGCAGACAAACTAATTTTATTTACCGCCGACGATGGCTTACTGAACAGTGCGCAGCAGTTGATTCGCCAGTGCGAATATAGGGATGTGGACAGCGAGTTAGAAAACCAACCCGCCCTAAAACACGACAGTATTATACAAGCGGTAGTGGATGCCGGTGATAGCGGCATCTCGCGCTGCCATTTGGTTTCCTACCAGCAGGACGGTGCCCTATTGCAGGAATTATTCAGCCGTGATGGTGCCGGCACCCTGATTACTCAAGAAGACTATGAGCAATTTCGCACCGCGGGGATTGATGATATTGGCGGTTTACTCGCGATTATCGAGCCCTTAGAAGCCAACGGCGTGTTGCTCAAACGGTCGCGGGAATTATTGGAAAATGAAATAAGCCATTTCAAACTTCTGGTTCGCGACGGCATGGTGGTCGCCTGCGCGGCGCTCTACCCTTATGCCGAGCAACGCAGCGGCGAAATTGCCTGCGTGGCCACTCACCCAGATTACCGGGGCGCAGATCGCGCCGAGCGCATGCTGGAATTACTCGAAAAAGAAGCTCATAAGCAAGGTTTGGAATCGGTGTTTGTACTCACCACCCAAACCGCTCACTGGTTTCAAGAGCAAGGTTACGTGGAGTGCAAGATCGACGATTTGCCCCCCGCAAAAAAACAGCTCTACAATTTTCAGCGTAATTCCAAAGCCTTTATTAAGATTTTTGATTAAGTATGCGGGTACCTAGAGTTTTTGTAGAACAAAGCCTGCAAGCCGGCCAAATCGCCGAGCTGGATGAGCGCGCCGCCCACTATATTGCTCAAGTACTGCGCATGCGCGCTGGCCGGGAACTCATTCTCTTCAATGGCGACGGCAATGCCTATGCCGCCAATATTATTGAGGCGGGCAAGAAACAGCTGCGCTGCCAACTCGATCAAGCCATTCAAACCAGCCAAACGCCGTCACCGCTGAACATTGAACTGGGCATTGCGATCTCCAAGGGTGACCGCTTTGACTGGGTCATTCAGAAGGCCACCGAACTGGGCGTGACTAAAATCAGTCCACTGTTTAGTGAGCGTGTCGATGTCAAGCTCAGCGGCGAACGCTTGGAAAAAAAGCAGCGCCACTGGCAGCAAATCATGATAAGCGCCTGTGAGCAGTGTGGACGCAATGAGCTGGTGGACATTACTCAAGCTAGCCCACTCGAGCAATGGAGCCAGCAAGCCGAAGGCGAGGTGAAGTTAGTTTTGTGTCCGGCCCAGGGAGAATTAATTAGCCACAACATCCAACCGAAAAGCTTGGCGCTATTAGTCGGCCCCGAAGGCGGTTTGAGTGATCAGGAAATTGCACGCTGTTTGAAAAATGGCTTTCATGCTCTGCAGTTGGGGCCACGGATTTTACGTACTGAAACTGCGCCTATCGCCGCAATCAGTATCGTTCAGCATCGCTGGGGTGACATGCCCTGACAGTAAGCCTGTTAGGCTGTTAGGGCAACTGCAAAGCACTGAGTATTTGCTGTTCAAGATAATCCCAGTTTGGAATCAATAAATCCTGTCCCGCCGCTCGCACCCGACTGCGGACCAGTGGGTTTTCCGG
>JBLHPB010000156.1:0-4708 GCA_047624025.1 Zhongshania sp. | reverse complement strand
AAGCTTTGCCCCGTGCCGAGTGTTAGGCCACCGATTTTAGTTGGCGGTCACTCGAATCCAGCCTTACGCCGAGCTGCGCGCTTGGGTGATGGTTGGATTGCTGCTGGCGGTGATCTGGATTCCATCAAAGTCATGATTGATAAAATCAAGGAACTCCGCAAAGAGTATGGCCGCGATCATCTGCCCTTTGAATACCAAGCTATGACGGCTGAGGCTTATACGGCTGACGGCATTAAGCGCCTTGAAGATATTGGTGTGGACGAGGTGCTGGTTGCTTTCAGAGACGTTTACGCCTCAGAAGCAGATACTCAAACAGTAGAGGAAAAGATAGGAATGATGACATGGTATGCCAATGAGGTAATTGCCAAGAGTCGTTAATACTATCGGGGTCCTTGCGAAAGCGAGGGCCCAATTATGATAAGCCACAAAAAGCCTACCCAGGTAGTCTCACTTTGTCATCATTACGAACTCGAGTATCAATCCCTCGGACCATGATAGAGCAGAAAAATGCATGCCCAGCAGGTTCGGGTATGATTAAAAACTGCGGGTAATGACTTTCGGATACCCCTTCAAGCCTAGCCTGCCTCGATCACTCCGGCATCTTCAATAATTCAATTAATCTAAACAAATACTCGGCTTTAGCCTCGCGCTCGGCAAAAGGCAGCTTGAGTAAATTCTTGGCCATGCCATTGACTAGGTCAAAGGCAATACTGGTAACGTCCTGGGCGCTGATGTCGCTGCGTATTTCACCGCGATGCTGCATGTTGGTGATCATGCCTTCCATCAATTCACGAAATTGGTTGTTTTTGTCACGCTCGGCCTCGAGACTGGCATTATGGGTAAGGGCAAAAGTGTGTAAATTGAGACGGACCCGCCATTCCAGATCTGACTCTTCATCCAGTGGTAGGCCCGCTTTAATGACGGGGTAAAAGGACTCAATATCGGGACTGTCGCCAGCAATGGCCTCTTGCATGCGCAAATCAATTCGCTGGTCAGCCCAGCGAAAGGCGGCAATGACTATCTCTTCTTTACTGCTGAAATAGTGGGATAACACGCCAATTGAACAGCCTAGCTCCTTGGCCAGTGCTCGGGTGGTTAGCGCGTCAAAGCCATTGGCGGAGATCAATCTTGCGGCAGCGCCGGCGACCTCTTCACGACGGCTGTCGTGGTCAACTTTCCTCAATTTTGTCCCTAGCTCCCTGTAATTCAACTATAGAATTGGCTATGCAGCTGCCAGTATAACTGAAAGGAGGCTTAGGGACTTTTGGGGTGTGCAATTTTAAGACTCCGCGTCCGGCTCGCTATCAGTAAGTTTATCTGGAAGTGGGGTAACAGTAGGCTGACGTCTGTTCCGTGCCTTGGTTGGAATCATGCCGCGCATAGACTCCATTTTTCCGAAACAGAGTAGCTTGTCATTGGGTTCCAAAATTCGTTCCTGTTTGGGATTGGGGATGACCTTAGCGCCCCGATAAAGGGTCAGTACATTGATGCCCTGCTCTTTAAGCTTAGTGTCGGTGATGCTAAGGCCGACAAATTTAGAGCCCTCGGGAACATAAATTTCACTCACACCGTAGCCTTTGCTGACGGTAAGGCGCTGCCTCACATCAATCTCTGGGAAGTCGACTTGCGCGGCGATGTAATCAATCACCGCGCCGGCAATATCTAGGCCGGTACAGGTCTCTATTCCCTCAAGCCCCGGTGAAGAATTCACCTCCATGATCTGTGGGCCATCCTTACCTTCAAGCATGTCTACACCAGCCACCTGCGAGCCCAGAATTTGGGTGGCGCGAATTGCAGTTTGAACATACTCTTCTGAGAGTTCAGCGGCCTCGGCAATGCCGCCGCGGTGAACATTGCTGCGAAACTCCTGGCCCTGAGCAACTCGTTGCATGGCTGCAACCACTCTGTCACCCACAACAAAAGCACGTATATCCTTGCCTTTGCTCTCGGCTACAAACTTCTGAATTAACACATTCTGTTTTTGGCTCTGGAGAAGCTCGACGATGGCTTCCGCAGATTTTTCTGATTCTGCCAGCAAAACACCAATGCCCTGGGTACCTTCAATAAGTTTAATTACTACCGGTGCACCACCAACACGTTGAATAGCCGGTAGTACATCTTTTTTGCTGTGAACAAAGGTAGTGCGTGGAATGCCGATGTGATGGCGGCTGAGAATTTGCAGGCTGCGGAGTTTATCCCGTGAATTGCTGATGCCGTGGGCGGTATTGGCGCAGAAAACATCCATTTCCTGAAACTGCCTGACCACTGCCGTACCGTAATAGGTGATGGATGCGCCAATTCTTGGTAATACAGCGTCATATTCCGATAGCGATTACTGGTTGTAATAGAGATCGGGGACGCCACGCTGTGGGTCGATGGCAAACTTCAGGGTATTCAAAAATTTAACGTCGTGGCCACGTTGTAATGCAGCTTCTTTAAAACGCGTGGTGCTATAGCTTTTGGGGTCGCGCGATAGAATAGCTAGTTTCATTTTTATTGCCTAGGTAATTGATAAATATTAACTTTTTATGGGAAATCGTTGGTGGTGTCAGCCTAAGCTTAGTCATTAAAGTTCTAGCGGGGCATTTGTGGACCATTTTTTAGTAATTGCGCGCCATCGTCATAGACCATTTGAAGTGGTCTCGAGATAAGGTAAGTGCGCATATGACTAATAATTAATATCGAACGCTTGATATGTATGTTGCCTGAGCCTATGATTGACATCAAATAAAATCTCCTTGACCCCCTTCGGAGGGCTGAATATGACCACAGTAGCAAGCACCAGTTACAAAGATTGTAAAAACAACACAAATTTAGATCATATTCCAGGTAGCTTTGGCTTGCCCATTATTGGTCAGACCTTCAGTTTGGTTAAAGACTTGTATGGCACCATAGACGGTCAATATAAGGCGCATGGCAATGTCAGCCGCTTTGGTTTGGCGGGTTTTCGCGGTGCCCTTCTGATTGGCCCCGACCTATACAAAGAGATCATGCTTGATAAAGACAAGAACTTCTCTACCGAGATGGGCTATATGGGCTCACTGGGACGTTTTTATAAGGGCGCATTATTACTTCGTGACCATGAAGAGCACAAGTTTCAGCGTCGCATGATGCAGTCAGCTTTTAAAAATGATGCCATGAAAGGTTATCTCGGCACTATGGGGCCAATGATTGCTGAAAGTACTGCCGAATGGGACAAGATTGAAGATCTGCATTTTTTCCCAGCCATTAAACAGACATTGCTGGATGTGTCTGCACAAATTTTTGTTGGCTTGGACCAGAGTGATGAACGTGCAGCTAAGCTTAATAAAGCTTTTTTAGATATTGCCAATGGCTTGATGGGTATTGTCACTAAAGAGCTTCCAGGCACTAAATACCGTAAAGGAAAGATTGGCGAGCGCTATTTGCACAATTTTTTTGGCGGTTTAATCAATGATCGCCGTGCCGGTGATGGCACTGATACCTTCAGTTTTTTTTGCCGTGAAAAAACTGAAGACGGCGAGTATTTCTCGGACGAGGATATCGTGGCACACATGAGCTTTTTGTTGTTCGCTGCTCATGACACCACCGCCAGCGCCTTGAGTCATCTGCTTTTCCACTTGGGTCAAAATCCCGAGTTGCAGCAGCGTCTGCGCGTAGAATCTCAGGCAATCGATAAACCCTTCCTTGATTACGAAGATCTGGACAAAATGCCGCTGATGGAAGTTGCGGTAAAAGAAGCCCTGCGTCTGCATCCGTCAGTTATGATGATGCAGCGCCGCACCATTAATGAATGTGAATTGGGTGGCTATAAAATACCAGCCAATACCATTCTGTTTTTGGCGCCGCAGCACACCCACCGCATGGCGGAATACTGGGATGAGCCACTAAAGTTTGATATCGATCGCTGGTTAGAGCCGCGGATGGAGCATAAGCGCCACACCTTTAGCTGGGTTGGTTTTGGTGGCGGTGCTCACAAATGTATTGGGATGCATTTTGCCCTTATGCAGGCGAAAAACTTTATGCACCAATTCCTGCGTCAATACGAATTTCACTTAGCCGACGGCTTCAGTGATAAAATGCAGACTGTGCCGCTACCTAAGCCAATGGATGATTTGCCGATTGTGTTGAAGCGCATAGCGTAACAAGGAGTCAGATCTAAGTTTAAAGGCAGCGCTGGCTCATGGTTTGAGCTGGCGCTACGTTTAAATTCAACATTAAGCGCGCCCCGCATCAATCCTCGTTTTCGCAAATACAACTATTTTCAGCTCTTGGCCGTTTACGCCTTTATGAATGGCACCGGACTTCGACGCCATGCTGATCTATTTCGCCACTACCTTGGCAGCCATTTTGAGCTGATTTGTCATCGGCATTACAGCTTGCCCTGCCTATACTGGTTTTAGCTCCTATTGAATAGATAACAACGAGGAAATCCTATGAAACTCGGCCTGCATCTTGGTTATTGGCAAAAAAACCCCATCGATCGCTTTATTGAGTTGGCTCAGTCTGCCGAGAAGATGGGTTTTGACTCAGTGTTTACCGCTGAGGCTTATGGTTCGGATTGTTTTACGCCCTTGGCTGCCATTGCGGCGACAACCAGCAAAATACGACTCTGTACTGGTGTGATGCAGTTATCTGCCCGCACCCCAGTGTGTGCCGCTATGACCGCGCTGACCCTCGACCACATATCAAATGGTCGCTTGTGTTTGGGAGTGGGAGTGTCAGGGCC
>JBLHPB010000155.1:0-4770 GCA_047624025.1 Zhongshania sp. | reverse complement strand
GGTGTTCAAGTAGGAGCGTTACGGCGCTGTGCTGATCGAGTGTCTCCCGCTGTTCAGCGCTGAGCTGCTTCCATGTGGTGCTGCGTTTATTGACTAATTTGTCAACGCCGAGCTGTTTTAACCAGTCACTCAGTTGCTCCGCTTGCAGGGGCTGATCACGTACATCCTGAAATTGGTGGTCGACGTGATGCTGCTCAAGCCAGCGCCGTGCAGCCCGAACGGTGTCGCAGTTTTTTATACCGTAGAGTGTTGTGCTCATGCTTTTGTCCTTGTAATGGGGACAGCTAAAAATCAGCTGGCAAGAATAACAAATTCCGGCGCGGGGATCACGGCGACAGCGAGATTTTAGGGTTTGCGAACTTTCTTAGCGTTTTTACGTTCAGGATAACAGGTGGTGCAAATTTCACACACGGTTCCATTGCAGCCCCTGGCGCTGCAATATTCACGGCCGTAGTAAATGATTTGCAGGTGCAGGGAATTCCATTGCTCCTCGGGGAAAAGACGTTTGAGGTCTTTTTCGGTTTGTACCACATTTTTGCCATTGGTCAGGCCCCAGCGTTGGGCCAAGCGGTGGATATGGGTGTCTACCGGAAAGGCCGGTACGCCAAAGGCTTGCGACATTACGACGCTGGCGGTTTTGTGGCCGACGCCTGGAAAGGTTTCTAGCGCAGCCATATCTTGCGGCACCACGCCATTATAGTCCTCTACCAATATCTCCGAGAGCCGTTGAATAGCTTTGGATTTCTGCGGCGACAGGCCGCAAGGGCGAATGATTTGCCGGATTACTTCCACTTCTTGCTTGGCCATATCAAAGGGGTTGTCGGCCAGAGTAAACAGCGCGGGCGTAACCTGATTGACGCGAACATCGGTGCATTGGGCGGAGAGTAATACCGCCACCAACAGAGTGTAAGGGTCTTTGTGATCGAGAGGAATGGGTTGCTCTGGGTAAAGATCCTGCAGGCGCTGCTCAATAAAGGCGACACGGTCTTTTTTAAGCATTAGGCGCTGATTTCCAAACTCAATAGATAGGCTTTAATGCGGCGGGCGGCTTCAGCACATTGCTCCGGTTCGGCCACCAGAGCCATTCGCACATAGTTAGCACCGGGATTGAAGCCATCGACTTCTCTGGATAGATAGCTACCGGGCAATACGGTGACATGTTGTTGCTCGAATAAGCCACGGGCAAAATCAGTATCGGCAATAGGGGTTTTCGCCCACAGATAGAAAGACGCATCGGGCTGACTGACATCGAGACAGCCATCAAGAATGTTCAACACATCGGCAAATTTCTGGCGGTACAGTTCCCGATTGGCGATAACGTGTCCTTCATCTTGCCAAGCGGCAACACTGGCGAGCTGATGCTGAACCGGCATCGCGCAGCCGTGGTAGGTGCGGTAGAGCAGGAAATCTTTGAGGATAGCGGCATCACCGGCCACAAACCCTGAACGTAGACCCGGCAGATTAGAGCGTTTGGACAGACTGTGGAAGACCACGCAACGCTGATAGTCATTGCGGCCTATCTCGGCACAGGCTTGCAGCAAGCCCGGCGGCGGCGCGCCTTCATCAAAATACAGTTCGGAGTAGCATTCGTCACTGGCAATAATAAAGTCGTACTTATCAGCCAAGGCGATAAGTTTTTGCAACTGTAAGCTGCTCATCACGGCGCCACTGGGGTTGCCGGGTGTACACAAAAACAGCAATTGGCAGCGCTGCCAAACGTTGGCACTGACCGCGTCAAAGTCTGGAATAAAACCATTTTCAGCGCGGCAGGCAAGAAACTCGGGTGTTGCTCCGGCCAGCAAGGCCGCTCCTTCATAAATTTGATAAAAAGGGTTGGGGCTGCATACCAGCGCCTCGGGGCCGGGGTTGACTACCGCTTGGGTAAAGGCAAACAAGGCCTCGCGGGTACCGTTCACTGGTAGAATTTCAGTCTCAGGGTTTAAATCTTCCAGCCCAAAACGTTGGCAAGCCCAGTCCGAGATTACCTTGCGTAGCTCGGGTATACCCTTAGTAGTCGGGTAGTTACTAAGCTTGTCTAGGTTGTCGCTCAGAGTTTGGCTGACAAAAACAGGTGATTGGTGTTTGGGCTCACCAATCGACAGGGCAATAGGTTTCAAGGGGCTGGGTTTAATGCCTTCAAATAAGAGTCGTAATTTTTCAAAGGGGTAGGCCTGTAAAGCCGCTAAATTTGGATTCATGGGCTCTTACTACTCGCTTTTTCGTCTAGCTCCCGGCAAATGGCCTGCTGAATTTCTTCGCAGAGTTTGGGGTCGTCGATGGGGCGTTGGTTTACATCGGTAATAAAGAATACATCTTCTACGCGCTCGCCGAGGGTGGCAATTTTGGCGTTTTGAAGACGAATTTCATACTGATTGAAAATCCGTGCAAGGCGGGCCAGTAGTCCTGGTCGATCGGGTGTGATGACCTCAAGTATGGTGTGACCTTTATTGATGTCAGTGAACATGCTGGTGCGCGTGGGCATGGAGAACAAACGCATTTGCCGTGGAGTGCGGCGATTAATGGTGTCTGGGTAGTCTTCTGGGTGCTCCAAGTGTTCTTGCATGAACTCAATGATATGATTTATGCGGGCGGGGTTGTCCCCTATAGACTCACCGTCTGCGTCGAGAACATAAAAAGTGTCGAGCGTATAGCCAGTGCCGCTATTGTAAATACGGGCATCTTGAATACTGAGGTCGAGTTGCTCTAGGGCTTCCACCAGTCGAGCGAACAACCCCACAGCGGCACAGGTGTGAACGAAAATTTGGGTAGCACCGGCGTGATCTAGCAAGCCGCCTTCTTTAACTAACACGATGGTGGTATTGGGTTTACGACGTTCAGCAATGGCCCTAGTGTGCCAAACAATGTCGTCAATCTGTTCGCGGATAAAATAGTCTTCGCCGGTATTGGCCCAGAGGGTGCGAACCTCGTCCTCGGTAAACCCGTAGTCCTCTAGTTTCTCAATGGCGCCGTGTTGGGTTTCGGCAATCCACTCGTGTTTGTCTATCGGGTTTTCCAGCCCGCGGCGCAGCGCGCGGCGGGTTTCAGCATAGAGCTGGCGCATTAAGGATTGGCGCCAAGAGGTCCAGAGCGTGGGATTGGTGGCATTGATGTCAGCCACGGTCAAACAGAATAAATAATCCAGATGCTGGATGTCGCCCACCGTTAAGGCGAAATCGCGAATCACCTCTGGGTCCTGGATGTCCTTGCGCTGTGATACCGAAGACATCTCTAGGTGCTTGCTGACTAGCCAAGCAACTAGATTGCCATCACGTTTATTCAAACCGATGTATTCGCAGAACTCTCGAGCGTCGATAGCGCCGAGACTGGAATGATCGCCACCTCGACCCTTGGCGATATCATGAAATAAGCCTGCCAGGTAGAGTAATTCGTGCTTAGGTAGGCGCTGCATAATCCGACAGGCCATGGGGTATTGTTCGACCATGCTCGGATAGCGAAAGCGGCTGATGTTTTTAATCAATTCCAAGGTGTGAGCATCCACCGAGTAAATGTGGAATAAGTCATGCTGCATTTGGCCGACGATACGGGCAAAGGTGGGGATGAATTTACCGAGTATCCTAAAGCGCATCATGCGCCGCAAATTAAGTGCGACCCGGTGGGGTGAACGTAATAGCTCAAGGAAATAGCGTTTGTTTTTAGGGTCAGCACGAAAGCGGTCGTCAACCAGGTGGCGAGATTTTCGAATCAAGCGAATAGTGTTGGCACGCACACCATCAATACCCTCGTGATTGGCCATCAGTACAAAGATTTCCATCAGCGCCGACGGGTTTTTGGTGAACACCTTGTCATTGCTGGCTTCGATATGACCGTTGCGAATACGAAAACGGGGGTTGATTTCCAATACCGTCTCGGCTTCGCAGGCGCGTAAAATGGTCTCGTCAAAATGCTGCATTAAGACGTCATTCAATTCGCCTAAATGCATGGCCCAGCGGTAGTACTGTTGCATAAACTGTTCAACAGCAAGCTTGCCGTCGGCGTCGTTAAAACCAAACTGGGTCGCCAGAGTACGTTGATGATCAAATACCAGGCGATCTTCTTCACGACTGGCCAGCAAATGCAAGGCAAAGCGGACACGCCATAAAAAGTCCTGGCCATCTTTTAGGGTTTCCAGTTCCTCTCGACTGAGGAATTGGCGTTCATGCAATTCGTCTATGGACTGGGCGCCAAAATGACGCTTCACCACCCAGCCAATCATCTGGATATCGCGAAGGCCGCCGGGAGAGCTCTTAATATTAGGTTCTAAATTGTATTCGGAGTTGGCAAATTTACGATGGCGATGTATCTGCTCGTCCCATTTGGCGCGGAAAAAATCGCTGCTGGGCCATATCTTATCTGGGCCTACTTGCTTCATTAAATCGCTGTGCAGTGCAGGGTTGCCGCAGAGGGTGCGCGACTCCATTAAATTGGTGGCCACGGTAATGTCATCCGCCGCAGTCTGGGTGCACTCGCTGATGCCGCGAACACTGTGACCAATATCGAGTTTGATGTCCCATAGTAAAGTGATCAGGCTTTCGATATTTTCGCGATAGTCGGCGGACTGATCAGCGGTCAATATCAATAAGTCGATATCAGAGTAGGGGTGGAGCTCGCCGCGGCCATAGCCACCCACAGCAATCAGACAAATGTCATCGCCCCAGCTATAGCTTGTCCAAATACTGCTCAGCAGAATATCAATACGGTCTGAGCGCAGAGTCACTAGATCGCGAATATTATCGCCGGCTTCAAATCTTTCTTTTAGTTCCGTATTGAGGC
>JBLHPB010000154.1:0-5020 GCA_047624025.1 Zhongshania sp. | reverse complement strand
TATACCGTTGCTAACGGAAATTTTGGATGACAATTACCACCAACAATACGACGGATACAGCTTGCCAGAACAGTACCGGATTTCTTTGAATAATTGGCGGTTTCTGTTTATTTAAATAGCGACTATTTGGATTTTTCAGTTCGTAAAAAAACTCCGACACGTCTTGATAGCGCTTCTCAGGCTGAAGCTGAACAGCTTGATGAATGGCATAATCGATCCAGCCAGGTAAATCTGGTCGAAGCGAGGACAGGGGCTTATAGATCAACCTCGCTTGGGCCTGTCGTGTGCTCGCACGCGAGACCTCGTTGCCATAGGGCAATTCACCGCTTAACATTTGATAGACGATTATGCCAAGTGAAAAAATATCTGAGCGACTACTGCCTTCAAAACCTAAAAAATATTCTGGGGCAGAATACTGCACTGTTCCTACCACACCTTGATTACGTCGGTAAGTTTCCGCAAGACCGGCCACTTTAGCGGCGCCAAAATCAATGATTTTTACGCTACCAGTACTGTCGATCATAATGTTCTGGGGGCGAATATCTTGGTGCACTATTTCAAGGCGATGTATGGCCCGCAGGCCGTTAGCGATCTGCTCAATAATACTTCGCACCTCATTCATTGCCGGCGAGGGATTATCCAACATCCATTGCGAAAGGCTTTTTCCTTCAATAAATTCGGTTACGGTGTAGATATATCGCTGACTTGAATGGGGCGCGATAGATCGCAATACATTAACGCTATCTATACGCCGGCCGATCCAATCCTCTAGTAACATGGTTTCAAGATGTTCGCGATTGCCCCGCGTTTCCGTCGAGGGCGTTTTAATCACTACATTTTCGCCAGTCAGCGTATCGCTTGCCAAAAAGACATGACTTCGACTACTAATATACAGCTCACGTATAATGGTGTAGCCCTCAAAGGCAATCCGTGGCGCTAATATCGGCGGTGGGCTCAAGGTTTCCAATAATTGCCGCACCTCGTCACGCTGTTTATCGGGCACGTCGTCAATCCGAACAATTTGCAGGGTCAAATTATCCGAGCTACCGGCCTTCAATGCCTCACTTATCAAGTGTGCCGCGAGGGCGTCCAAATCGCCCTCATTGGCATTAATCGCCTGCACAACCGTCTGGTCTGACACGTATTCATAGACACCATCGGTCGCCAACACATAGGTATCGCCGGGTTCTATGGCTAAGTCTAGGTAATCCATTTCAAGTCGCGATTGCATTCCCAGTGCACGCGACAAATAACTAATATCCTCCGACACCACTCGCCGGTGATCCTGAGTCAGTAATTCAAGGCTATCGCCAAGCACGCGATACACCCTGGCATCACCGCAGTGAAAAACATAGGCAGTATTCGACTTAAAAATAATTGCACTGAACGTGCAGAGATAGCCTTTATCTTTATCAAGCCGATACGGGCTGTTTTGGGTTTGCGCATAAAGCCAAGCGTTGCTCGCCGCTAAGACTTTTAATACCGAGGTTTTAACTGACCACGCATCGCTGGTGCAGTAATAATCGTTCAAAAAGGTTTTGACCGCCGTCTCACTCGCGATCTGGCTAACCTGACTACTGCTGATACCATCTGCAATAGCAACGGCGATGCCCTTAGTGTTCAGTTGGGACTCAGCGGGAATGAGCAGTCCATGGAAATCCTGATTCACCGTTTTTCGCCCAGCGCTAGTGCACTGGCCAGAAGATACTTGTAAAGACTTAGCCTTCATAAAAAAATCCCCACTCCTGAGTGGGGACCTCCGGTTAATAGACTCGAGTAATTAAACCAGCTTGCGCTCAGGACTAGTCTTAACATGGGTCAGGTAAAGTGGTAAGCCCACCAATAAAAATCCACCCACCAGATTACCAAGAACAGTAGGAATTTCATTCCAGAACAAATAGTCCGCGATGGTGAAATCACCGCCCATGATCATTGAAAACGGGAATAGGAACATGTTCACGATGGAATGCTCAAAACCCATATAGAAGAACAGCATAATTGGCATCCACATGGCCGCCATTTTGCTAGAGGCTGAAGTGGAGATCATTGCGCCGACAACACCCATAGACACCATCCAGTTACACAGCATGCCGCGGATAAAGATCGTAAACCAACCGCCTTCGCCATGTTCCTTGTAACCGAGGGTGCGCGACTCACCAATACTGCTGACCTTAGCTGCTAATTCACCGCCGTCAGTGTTATAGCCATAGGTCAGTATAAAGGACGCAAAAAAAGCCACAGAAATGGCCCCCGCTAAATTGCCAATAAACACCAGCCCCCAATTGCGTAACATTTGTTTTACCGTACATCCAGCGCGCTTATCAAGAAGCGCTAAAGGAACGAGAGTAAACACACCAGTGAGCAGATCAAACTTCATCAAGTACAACATGATAAATCCAACAGGAAACAGTATCGCTCCTACTAATGGATTACCGGTTTTTACTGTCACAGTTATAGCAAAAAATGCGGCAAGCGCCAGAATGGCGCCAGCCATATATGCACGCAGAAAAGTATCTTTAGTCGACATGAAGATTTTTGATTCTCCAGCGTCAACCATCTTGGTTACAAATTCATTAGGTTCGATATAGGCCACGTAGTACATCCTCACACAAGTTAGATTGTTAGAAGTCATCTAGCAAGTATCGAACCAACTCAAAAATAACGATCTAATACGCGGTATTCATAGCGCTAAAATCAAATATGGCAAAACGCAACAAGGGACGCATATTGCACGCCCAAAAATGCAGACATAACGCACCCTAATGGGGGAAGCTCGCGATACCGCGCACAATTAGTGTGCACCAAAGGCGGCAATTTCAAGCTAGGCCATAAAACCCTAGCTTTACTTTTAACAATCAATAAAATTTAGTTCCTTAACGCTATTCATAAATACAGGAGTCACTACTTACCAGAGACGATTGAATGAACTAAGGCCAAACATAAAATCAGACCTTTATACTCCGCAACTTCTCACCACCGCCGATTCAGCGTAGACTGCCGATCTTTTAAAAGAATAAGAACTCATGACCAAGCTCGACAGCAGCGAGGATTTTCACACACTTTTCCTACAAGACACTCCCTTGCTGGATGTGCGTGCGCCTGTGGAATTTAATAAAGGTGCTTTTCCTGCTGCGGTTAACATTCCCCTATTGGACGATGAGCAGCGTCATGCTATAGGCACCCGGTATAAAGAACAGGGCCAGGATGCGGCGATTGCGCTGGGCTGGCAGCTAGCCACTCCAGACATTCAAGCCCAGCGTGTTGCCGACTGGACTCAGTATATTCAGCAGCACCCAGAGGGCTACTTGTACTGCTTTCGCGGTGGTTTGCGCTCCAATCTCAGCCAGCAACTAATTGCCGAAGCTGGCATTGATTACCCCTTAGTCAAGGGTGGATACAAGGCCATGCGGCGCTTTCTGATTGACGAACTAGACGCCAATAGCGTCGCTCTGCGCAACGCCAACACACCACTGGTACTCATCTCTGGCCGCACCGGCAGTGGCAAAACCCGCGTTATTCAGCGAATTGCGCACAGTTTCGATTTAGAAGGTATCGCCAATCATCGCGGCTCGGCCTTTGGTCGCCAGGTAAAGCCTCAGCCAGCTCAAATCAATTTTGAAAATAGCTTAAGTATTGCCGTTCTGAAATTGCGCAGTAGCCACCCCCAAGCAGCACTGTTCACTGAAGACGAAGGCCATATGATTGGCTCAGCGACCTTGCCGCTGACATTACAGGCCACCATGCAACAGGCGCCACTGGCTGTTCTAGAAACGCCGATTGAAGAGCGTATCGACATCGCTCTTGAGGAATACGTCAGCATGGCAAGGCCCGAGTATATCGATGCCCACGGCGAAGAGCTGGGCAGCGCAAAATTTCGCGAACAAATCCTTGGTAATCTCAATCGCATTCGCAAGCGTTTAGGCGGTGATCGCCACAAGGAGCTGACCGAAATTTTCAGTGACGCAATGAATGAATTTGAACGCAGTGGCAATGCCGACGGCTTCCGCCCCGGCATTGAAGTGCTGCTGCGCGATTATTACGACCCCATGTACGATTACCAACAAAGCCGTCGTGATGGCCGCGAAATATTTCGAGGCAATAAAGACGAGATCGTCGCCTGGGCGCAAAGCTATACCCCAACATAATCCCATCTACCAAAAGGAGAATACCGTGCGGTTATTGACTGTTTTAACAGCGCTGCTCGTCTCAAGTACTATTAGTTTCAGCGCCTTTGCCGAGACTTTCAGTTTTACAGCTATTCCGGATCAGGACGAATCTCGTTTGCAAGAACGCTTTGGCAAGGTTGCTGCATACCTGCAAAAAGAACTCGGTGTGGAAGTCAAATACGTGCCGGTCAAAAGCTACGCGGCAGCGGTTACCGCCTTTCGTAACAACCAAGTGCAGCTGGCCTGGTTTGGCGGTCTGTCTGGTGTTCAGGCGCGGGAACTGGTCGGCGGCAGCGAGGCTATTGCCCAGGGCTATGAAGACCAGTTTTTTGTCACCTACATCATTGCCCATAAAAGCACCGGGCTGAGAAAGTCTGAGGAATTTCCAGTGGGCATCGCTGGCAAGACCTTTACCTTTGGCGCCAAGGGTTCTACTTCTGGACGCTTAATGCCTGAATTTTATATTCGTGAGAATTTAAAAAAATCTCCAGAACAAGCCTTCAAGCGCCTAGGCTTCTCTGATGATCACAGCCGCACCATTGCTCTAGTACAGTCCGGTGCTTACCAAGTTGGCGCAGTGAACTACAAAGTGTGGGAAGACGAATTGGCCGCTGGAATTATTGATGCCAGCCAAGTCAGCGTGATTTGGCAAACGCCCAGCTACCCCGATTACCAGTGGAGTATTCGCGGCGATGTCGATGCACTCTGGGGCAAGGACTTTAAAGCTAAGGTAAAAAGCACGCTATTAAATATTAGTGATGCCGATATTCTTGCTGCGTTTCCACGGCAGTCCTTTGTCGAGGCCACTAACGATGACTATCAGCCGATAAAAGACACCGCCATGGCCATTGGCC
>JBLHPB010000153.1:0-5248 GCA_047624025.1 Zhongshania sp. | reverse complement strand
CGGCACGGTCGGCGGGCGGATAGCTGACACCAGAATACCGCGCTGTTCTAATTCTTCACTCAGCGCCAATGCACTGGACTCATCGCCCATCATTAGGGGTTGAATAGCAGTAGTGGAGGCCATCAGCGGTAAGCCCAAGGCAATGGCGCGCTGACGAAAATAGGCTATTAACTCCTGCAAATGACTGCGTCGCCAAGATTCTTCTGCCAGCAAATTCAGACTGGCGAGACTGGCTGCGGCAACGGCTGGCGGCATGGCGGTGGTGTAAATATAGGGGCGGGCAAACTGAATCAAGCTCTCAATCAACTCTTCGCTACCGGCAATAAAAGCCCCAAAGCTGCCTATGCCCTTGCCAAGCGTGCCCATCAGCACGGGCAGCTCGCCTTGACCCAAGCCAAAGTATTCAGCACTACCGCCGCCCTGTTCACCCAACACGCCAAAGCCGTGGGCGTCGTCGGCCATCAGCCAGGCATGGTATTTTTGTGCCAGCGCCGCCAACTCAGGCAAAGGCGCCATATCGCCATCCATGCTAAATACCGCATCGACCACAATCAGGCGATGGCCATCCTCGGGAAGTTTTTGCAATCTACGCTCAAGATCGGCCAGATCATTGTGCTGAAAGCGCTGAAAGCGCGCGCCACTTAGCAAACCAGCATCGAGTAAAGAGGCGTGATTCAGTCGATCTTCCAAAATATGATCGCCCTTGCCGAGCAATGCAGTCACGGTGCCGAGATTGGCCATATAGCCAGTGGAAAACAGCAAAGCACGGTCTCGCCCAGTAATTTTAGCGAGACGCAGCTCTAAGTCGTGATGGAATTGCGAATGACCACAAACCAGATGAGAAGCGCCACTGCCAACACCGTAGTCAGTCGCCGCGACCTGCATTGCAGCCACTAACTTGGGATGATTGGCCAAACCGAGGTAGTCATTACTGCAGAACTGTAAAAACGCCCGCCCGTTCAACTCCACACGGGCGTCGGGTGCAGAAGTCATCGTCCTGCGCTTTCGATAACGGGACTGCTGCTGACGCTCAGTCAAGCGCTGCCGCAAAGCCTCATTCATCATCATAAATTAGCTGCTGAGATCAGGCGGTGGCGTCGTAGAAAAAATGGTCGTTTTGCTGTTTCTGCACCGCGCCCAGCAGAGCTTCTTGCTGAGTATCATCGTCCTGCTCGACATGACGTTCTTCAGGCTTGATACCCAAACGGTCGAATAACTGCATATCCTTATTAGCCTTGGGGTTTGGCGTGGTCAGCAGCTTTTCACCGTAGAAAATCGAGTTAGCACCGGCAAAATAGGCCAGCGCGTGCATTTCATCGTTCATTGACTCACGCCCTGCCGACAGTCGCACATGGGATTTCGGCATAATGATTCGCGCGACAGCGATAGTACGAATAAAATCAAAGGGATCGAGGTCGGCCAAATCTGCCATTGGCGTGCCTTCGACTTTAACCAACATATTAATCGGCACACTCTCGGGCTGCTCCGGCAGATTCGCCAGCTGAATCAGCAAACCCGCGCGATCTTTAATAGACTCGCCCATGCCCACAATACCACCGCTGCATACTTTGATGCCGGCATCACGAACATTGCCCAAGGTACCCAAACGGTCTTGATAGGTCCGAGTGGTAATAATTTCGCCATAGAACTCTGGCGAAGTATCCAAATTGTGATTGTAGTAATCCAGACCCGCATCCGCCAGCTCTGCGGCTTGATCTCCGGTCAGCATACCCAGAGTCATACAGGTTTCCAGCCCCAGCTCCTTCACACCGCGCACCATCGCGGTCACGTAAGGCATGTCTTTTTTCTTAGGCGAGCGCCACGCCGCACCCATGCAAAAACGGGTAGTCCCTGAGGCTTTGGCCGCGCGCGCCTCAGCCAAGACTTTCTCTACTTCCATCAGCTTTTCACTTTCCAGACCAGTGTCGTAGCGATTACTTTGGGGGCAGTATTTACAATCCTCAGGGCAGGCGCCGGTCTTAATCGATAATAAGGTACTGACCTGAACCGTGTTGGGATCAAAATTGGCACGATGAATAGTCTGTGCCTGAAACAACAAATCATTAAACGGCAGCGCGAATAAGGCCTGAACCTCTTGGCTAGCCCAGTCGGTACGAACAGTCGTCGATGTGTGTACAGTCATGATAAAATCCGCGTTAAGCCAATACTAAGACCCGCCATGATAAATACTTGGCGCGCGCTGTCAACCAGCAAGGATGCACATGGTTAACAGATATTGTAAGGATATGATTTACAAGATTTTTCCTGGGCACTGTATTTTGTGCGATTTACCCAGTGGTCGACAACTTGACCTTTGCAGCGCTTGCGAAAACGAACTTCCCTGGCTGGGGCCTCACTGCCAATATTGCGCTCTTCCCCTGGCAAAACAGGACGCCTATAACGTTTGCGGGCAATGCCTGCGCAAACCGCCGTATTTTTCACACTGCTACACCGCCCTGCGCTATGACTTTCCTGTTGATCATCTAATCACCGGCTTCAAACATCGCCGCAAACTCAACTACGGTGCCATACTCAGTCAAATTTGGCTGGATAACCTCGGCGCCGACCTCGATAGTATTCCAGATGCATTAATACCGGTCCCCCTGCACTGGCGTCGTCGCCTGTTGCGGGGCTTTAACCAGTCGGAACTACTCGCCGAGGATTTTAGTCGGGCCCTGAACATTCCCATCTGCCGCGCCATCAGCCACCCACAAGCCACCGTTTCACAGCAGGGCTTGAGCGCCGCCGCCCGCCGCACAAACTTACACAAAGCCTTCCATTTCAAACCCGAGTACAAGATTGACGGCCTTCACCTCGCCATCGTTGACGACGTGGTGACAACAACCGCGACAGCTAATACCTTGGCCGCTATACTGGCGCGCAATGGCGCCAGGCAAGTTGATATTTGGTGCCTAGCCCGAACGCCGTGACGGCAACCACTGATAAGGAGAGCAGATGTACACACACCATCAACACCGCTCTCGAGAACTGGCAGTCAGCTGCACCAAGAGTAAAGTGTAATGACTCAGCATGACTGGCTCGCGATTATTCTCACCCTGAAACTCGCCGGTCTGACCACGCTCATTTTATTATTTATCGGCACTCCTCTGGCTTGGTGGCTGGCAAACAGCCGCTGGCACGGCAAGTCTCTGATAGAAGCCTTAGTTGCCCTACCTTTAGTTTTGCCACCCACGGTGCTGGGCTTTTATTTACTAATTGCCTTTGCGCCAGACTCAGCTTTTAGCCAATTTTGGGTCGCCATCGGCGGCGATAATTTAGCCTTTAGCTTTAGCGCCCTTGTTATTGCCTCCGTGCTCTACTCTCTACCCTTTGTGGTGCAACCCCTGCAAAGTGGCTTTCAGCAATTACCCCGACCCCTACTAGAAACCGCGGCCAGCCTTGGCGCCTCGCCCATAGACCGCTTTTGCAGTGTAGTGTTGCCACTTTGTCGTAGCAATTATCTGGTCGCCACCACCCTGGGTTTTGCCCATACCGTTGGCGAGTTTGGCGTGGTCTTAATGATTGGCGGCAATATTCCCGGTCGCACTCAGGTTCTGTCCATCGCCCTTTACGATCGCGTTGAAGCCCTGCAATACCAGTCGGCCCACTGGCTAGCGGGCGGACTTATTATGTTCTCATTCTTGGTACTCAGTCTGGTCTACAGATTAAACCGCAGCAGCGGGAGAGTATTGTCATGAGCTTATTACTGTCGCTTCATTTTCAGCGCGGGGAGTTTCAGCTCGACATCGATGCGGCCCTTCCCAGCAGCGGCATTACCGCCGTTTGCGGCCCCAGCGGCAGCGGCAAAACCAGTCTACTGCGCTGCATTGCCGGACTGGAAAAATCCACCGGCGGCATGGTGCAGTTTAAGCAACAAGATTGGCAGACCGAACGCGACTTTATTGCGACCGAACATCGCGGCATTGGATTGGTCTTTCAGAATGCACAATTATTCCCTCACCTCAGTGTCGAGGGCAATTTGCAATACGCGCAAAAACGTCAATACCAAGACGCCGGCCCCCAAATCGATGAGGTATGTCAGTGGCTCCATATTAAGCCACTGCTCAAGCGCAGAGTGGACAAATTATCCGGTGGTGAAAGCAAGCGGGTTGCGATTGCCCGCGCCCTTTTGCGCCACCCGCAATTACTGTTGATGGACGAACCCCTCAGTGGCCTGCATGACCAAGCCCGCGAAGAAATGATGGATGTTTTACAAGAACTGCCAAGGCATTTAGCTCTGCCCATCATTTATGTCAGCCACAGTTTTCACGAAGTTAGCCGTCTCGCCGACCATGTTTTGCTTCTGGACCAAGGCCAGCTTATTGCCGAGGGCGATTTAGTGAGTTTGAGTACTCGGCTGGACTTGGCCCTTAGTCATCAACAAGACGCTGGCGCAGTTCTCGAAGCGCAATTGCAAAGCCACGAGGATGACTACCAGCTCAGCTGCTTGACGCTAGACAAAAACCACCGTCTCAGCGTTAATCGTATCAATGCCAACCCCGGGCAGCCCCTGCGCATCTTTATCGCTGCGCGAGATGTCAGCATCAGCCTAGACGCGCCCACTCACAGCAGCATCCAGAACATACTCGGCTGCCATATCGACACCATCGACAGCCCCCAGAACAGCGCCCAAGCCCTGATTCGTCTGCGACTTGGTCGGCAATTTCTACTCGCCCGCATCACCCGAAAATCTTGCCAGCGCCTACAATTGGTCGTTGGGCAGGCGGTATTTGCGCAAATTAAAACAGTCGCCCTTATAAATGAATACGGAGTTAATCCATGAGCGAAACCGAACAGCGGGATTTCGCCAATCTCAATCCAGACCGCGTCATCGACGCGGTAGAAAGCCTAGGCTTTACCAGTGACCTGCGCGTGTTTGCGCTTAATAGCTACGAAAATCGGGTATATCAATTTGGCCTAGAAGAGCGCGAGCCATTGGTGGTCAAATTCTATCGACCCGAGCGTTGGAGTGATGAGCAAATTCTTGAGGAGCATCACTTTACCCAAACTCTGGCCGACACCGATATTCCAGTGATTCCGCCCTGGCAAAATGATGCCGGTGACAGTCTCTTCCACTTTGAAGGCTATCGCTTCGCCCTCTACCCCCGGCGCGGTGGTCACGCTCCAGCCCTAGACGACATGGAAAACCTCTTCCAGCTCGGGCGCTTATTTGGTCGACTCCATTTAGTTGGTGCCAGTGAGGACTTTCAATACCGGCCAAAGCTCGATATTGAAAGCTTTGGCGTTG
>JBLHPB010000152.1:0-5248 GCA_047624025.1 Zhongshania sp. | reverse complement strand
GCGCATAGACCATTAATCCGGCGATATGCATCGGCGCATGGGGCCGTTCGTGAAGCGCGAATAGGGCGTCTAAGCCATCGAGTTGCTGCATACCAATTCATCCATTTATTGTATGTTGCGCAGCGTCTTGCTAGCACCGCTGCGTATAGATTAGCGTGAGTGCGTGACACTAGTGTGTCGCTTCGCCCCCATGTGCTTATCGTTTAATAGAACTATTACGACAGTAGTGATAGCAATAAGTGCGCCATGGAGAGAGTCGGGATGGCAGGGGATTTCGATATGCGCTTAGGGGTGGTGGCTTATCACCCGAATAAGAATATCCACACTTAGTGCGATGTCCTTAAGTTGGGCGGCACGCTCACGGCCTTCACGGCTGGCGCGATAGAGATGAGGCGTCATAATTAGCAATTGTTCGAGTAATTCTGCACTGAGGGCAGGGGTGGAAAATTGCAGGCCTTGCTCGTGACTCAGCTGCCATTCTGGGCTCAGCGCGGGGCTGATATCGGCAGGTTTGGAGCGGCGTACTTCTTCGTAGATTTGTTCGCGCAGCTCAATGAGATGTTCGGGGCCGGGATCGGCCATAATAATATGGCCGCCGGGTTTAAGTACGCGTTTAAATTCGCTGTACACCGGAAAGCCAAAAGTGCACAGCACAATATCTTGGCTCTGATCAGGCATGGGAATTTGACGATTGCTGGCGACCAGCCCGTTTAAACCGGCATTTTGACTGCGGCAGCTGCGTACAGCCCACTTGGAAATATCCAAGCCGGTGGCGGTGATTGGCCGATCTTCGCGCAGCAGTGCCGCGCAAATTTTATCAAGGTAATAACCTTCTCCGCAGCCAGCATCAAGAATGGCGATGTCGGTTTTGTCTCGACATAAATCGCTGATGGTGTGGCTCAATGCTTCAGCGAAAGGGGCATAGGCGCCACTACTCAAAAATTGTCGGCGGGCGGTGATCATGTCTTGGCTGTCGCCGGGGTCGAGGGATTTCTTGTTTTGTACTGGCAGTAAATTCACATAGCCTTGGCGAGCTATATCAAAGCTGTGTTGTTTGGCGCAGCGCCAGCTTTGACCTTCGCGCAGCAGCGGGCTTTGATCTAGAGGGCAGAGTAATTGTGTGAGAGCAAGCAGGGGCATGGCTGTTCCGTGATTGAGAACCAGATGTTGGCAGTCAGCAAATTAGTGCATTATGCCGGAATCGCACCGTGATGGTGCGGAGAAAGATAGCACTTTTTTAGTCGGCGGCGACCGCCCGGCGAGACCTGTGCTGCGAATATGTTTGAGCACGGCCTCGGGTTCGGCGGTCAGGCTCTGATTAGCCGAGCGTGGCAGCTTTAAGCTCATCGAATGAAGCCTGCAAGCACTCGGAGTAAAACTCCGGGTCTGGCAGCATTTTACGACAGGCGGTAAACGAAATGGATATCTTGCCGACTTTGTCGAATACTGAGCTGTACACAATATGGAATAAACCCACATTGGGCAGCAGCGGGCCAAAGTTCATGCCGTCGACCATTTTTGCGCCGCAGAAATACAATTGCTGATTGGGGCCGGGCACATTGGTGACCACGGTATTGAAAATCACCGCCGCTTCGGACAAGCCAGTGGCTGAGGCGGCGCGCATGGCGAGAGATAACATGCCACCGGGGAGTACGTCGGTTACATTGACCGCAGTCCGCGGCCCCAGTGCTTCGGCATAGGCTTTACTGCTCATTGAGGCGTCGTGAATAGCGGCCAATCTTTGCTTCGGCTCGGCAATATTGGAGTGCAGTGAGACGGTCATGAAACCGACCATATTGCCGCCGTTTTCTCGCTCCTTGTCACTGCGCACGTCGATGGGGCAGCCGCTGACCAGAGTCTTTTCCGGCAGGGCTTTTTTGGCAGCGAGGTATTTGCGCAATGCGCCTGAGACGATGCACAGCATGGTGTCGTTGATGGTTGCGCCTGCTACGGTGTTTTTAATGGCGCGGATTTCTTCAAAGGCAAAGGGCACAGATTCGCAAACGCGGTGGGGCGACAGTTTGCCTTGGAACAGGGTTTTTTGTTTGTCGTCTAGAGCACTGAAATCCTGTTCTTTTTTACCCCTGCGAATTCGTCGCCAAGCGGGAATCATGCTGCCAATTAAGCTCAGTGCCTGGCCTGGTTTTTTAATATTGTTGCCCACGGCGCGGCTGAGCATATGCCAGTTGTTGTATTGCTCTACCACGCGGTCGGGAGCGGCGCCCAGATCACGGATTTCTGGGCTGAGATCATGAATTAGGGGGATGAAGCGCGCACCAGTAGCGCCGTCCATCGCGGCGTGATGGACTTTTATCATCACCGCGAAGCAGCCCTTGGGCAGTCCGCGGATACTGTCTAAGCCTTCAATAACATACATTTCCCACAGCGGCTTGGTCAGATCTAAGGGGCGGGCATGGATGCGCGAGGCGAGGATGCAGAGTTGACGCCAGTCACCAGGTGCGGGCAGGGCGATGTGGTGAATATGAGTTTCTATATCTGGGTTTTCGACATCCTCCCAGTAGGGTTGATCTAGGCCCATGGGAACTCGGCGCAGGCGACGATTGAAAATGGGTGATAAATGCGAGCGGCTTTCGATCAGCTGAATGATCTGCTTAAAGCGCACCAAGCCATCGGGGGCAGTGGCTTGGTCGTAAATACTCATTATACCAATGTGTTGCGGCATGCCATCGAGTTCGGTATGGATGAACATGGCGTCTTGCCCGCTGAGTTGCTGCATAGAGTCCTCCCTTTGTATTAGCTGTGGTCAAGATTATAAGAGTCGGCGCGTGCTGGCAATTCAGGAATTTATCCAGGGCTTGGCGCGCTAGTACGTTCACGTTGCTGAATTTCCCAAAGATTAGCGTATTGGCCGCGGTGTGCCAGCAGTTCGCTATGGCTACCTTGTTCAACGATTTCGCCCTGATCCAGTACCAGAATATGATCTGCATCGACGATAGTAGACAAGCGATGGGCAATGACCAGCATGGTGTGTTCGCGAGCGATATCGCGGATGGCTTCCAGAATTAGACGTTCTGAGCTGCTGTCTAAGGAGGATGTGGCCTCGTCAAAAATCATAATGGGTGATTGTTTGAGCAGAGCGCGGGCGATGGCTACGCGCTGCTTTTCACCACCGGAAAGCTTCAAACCACGCTCGCCAACCAAGGTATCTAGACCTTTTGGCAAGCGGGCAATGAAGTCGCTGAGATGCGCCATGCGAATGGCCTCAAGAATATCCTCATCGCTGGCGTCGATACGCCCATAGCGGATGTTTTCGCGAATACTGGTGTTAAACAATACGGTGTCCTGGGGGACGATGCCGAGTGCGCTGCGCAGTGAATGCTGATTAACAGTTTTAATGTCCTGTCCGTCAATAAGAATGCGGCCACCGCTGGCGTCGTAAAAGCGAAATAGCAGTTTTAGTAAGGTAGATTTACCCGCGCCGCTGCTGCCGACCACAGCCAGTTTCTGTTTGGCGGCCAGCTTAAAGTTGATGTTTGTTAAAATGGGGCGTTCGCTATTGTAATCAAAGCTCAGGTTTTCAAACTCAATATTGCCTTCACTAACCTGTAAGTCGGGAGCATCGGCCGTGTCGAGAATAGTGGCTTGTTTGCGTAACAAGGCAAACATAGCTTCAATATTGGCCATAGAGCCTTTCATTTCCCGGTAGACAAAACCGAGGAAATTAAGCGGCATAAAAATCTGCATCATAAAAGCATTAATCAGCACAAAATCACCTAGGGTCATCAGTCCTGATTGCACGTGACTGGCAGCGAGAACCATGGCAGCGGTCATGGCGGCGGCAATAATTAAGGCCTGCCCGGCATTGAGGGCAAAGAGGCTCAGGCGGTTTTGACGACGGGCGACTTGCCAGCCTTCCAGCTCGCTGTCGTAGCATTGCGCCTCGTATTGCTCGTTGCCAAAATATTTTACGGTTTCAAAATTAAGCAGGCTGTCTACTGCGCGGCTGCTGCTGCGCGATTCCGCCTCATTGGCTTTGCGGATATATTGGGTGCGCCGTTCTGTGGCGTATATAGAAAAGGCGACGTAGCAAACCACGGCCACCATCACAATTAAGGCAAACCAGATACTGTAGCGCCAACCCAGTAATACCACTACCAGTCCGATTTCAATAAAGGTTGGCACAATATTGAAGACCATGAAACGCAGTAAAAAGTTGATACCATTGGTGCCGCGTTCAATATCTCGTGACAGGCCACCGGTGCGGCGGTTGAGATGGAATTCTAAGTCTAAGGTATGCAGATGTTTGAATACCGAAAGGCCGATATTGCGCATGGCGCTCTCGGTCACTCGACCGAACACGGTATCGCGCAACTCACCAAACAAAACATTGGCAAAGCGCACCACGCCGTAGCTTAGCAACAGGCCGAGCGGCAGCAGCAAGGCGCTGGTTTGTCCGTCTTGGTTCAGATAATCAACGATATTTTTCAGAATAAAGGGCAGGCCAACACTGGCGACCTTGGCCGCTATTAAGCAGAGCATAGCCACGCCAATTCGAGAGCGAAAGGCCAAGAGGTAAGGGATTAGTTCGCGCAGGGTGGCCCAGTTGACGATTTTGTTTTCGTTAAATTTTGTGTCGTGGTGCATAAATTGATTCTTATTAAGTGAGCGCGGAGTGGGTCGCGCGCCCTAGTGAAGGACGTCGTCGGGAAATCGGTGTGGCTCCAAGTCAAAGGACTCTATGCGGTTACCCAAGGTAATGACGCAACCTTTATAACGCTCGTGGCCAGTGGCGGTAAATTCAAAGACATAGCGTCGCCAAAGCGTGAGTTGGCCATGTTGATTTCGCTTTAGCCAAAGGGCACGCAGCGCGACATTGTCGTCGAGTAGCTGTAATTGCTGTTGTTTGAGGTGTTTTCTAGTGGCGCGTAGCGCCATTTCACGGGTGCCTTGGGCGCGCCAAAAATAGCCGAGAATACCACAGAAGCCAAATAGTAAGGTGAGATCTTTGAGGTCAAGCATGACAGCAGAACAGCTTGGTTAGCATTAAAATATCCAGGCAATCATTAGCCACAACACGAGGAAAAAACTGAAAAAGCCGCCAAGCATAAATTGTAATTCACCCAGTAGGCCGTCGCCCGCAGCTACTGCAAAAATCACCAGAGTGACTACCGTGGTGAAAAATGCCGCGATGGCGGCGTCTTTCAAGCCCATGCCGGGGCTCAAATATTGGTCGATAAACGCACTGGCCAAAGGTAGGAGCAGAACTGTGGCCAAGCCTAGTGCGGCC
>JBLHPB010000151.1:0-5251 GCA_047624025.1 Zhongshania sp. | reverse complement strand
GCCATTTCCTGCATGGGTTTTGGCGGTGGTTTAATCAATCTCGGCCACGAACTAGGCCACAAGCGCGGTCGCAGTGATCGCTGGGGCGCGAGTATCTCGCTAGGTATTGCTCTGTTACCGCATTTCAATGTCGAACATAATCGCGGCCATCACCGTCAAGTGGCGACACCTGAAGATCACGCCTCATCCAAACTGGGCGAAAACTTCTACCGTTTTGTACTCCGGGAACAAAGCCAAACGTGGCTTCGTGGTTTCAAGTTAGAAGCGGATCGACTGCGTAAGTCCAATAAAAGCTTCTGGTCCAGCAGTAATGAAATACTACCGGGTGTATTGATCGGCATCGCGTTTTTAAGTGTGGTGGCGGTGTTGTTTGGGCCGGTCATTTTGGCCTTTGTTATCTTCACCAGCTGGCTGGGTCACCTCAACCTGTCTCTGGCGAATTACATCGAACACTACGGTCTATTGCGTGGCAAAGACGTCAACGGACGCTACGAAGCACCAAAACCTCAGCATTCGTGGAATCAGAACGCCCTCGTTTCCAATTTATTCACTTTTCAATTGCAGCGCCATTCCGATCACCACGCTCACCCCACACGATCCTACCAGTGCTTGCGTCACTTCAAAGACGTGCCGCAGCTGCCCTGGGGCTATTATGAAATGTTCTTATTGGCCTATTTCCCACCACTGTGGTTCAGGGTAATGGACAAACGGGTATTGGCGTGGGCCAAGGGCGATATAGAGAGCACCAATCACTTGGCATCTAAGCGGGAATATTATCAACAACAAGCGGGACAAATGGGGCTGGCTTAAGCCCCTAGTGAAGGCGAACGACTAATCATCTTCGTTCGCCTCGCGAATCCGCTCAAGACGCTCGCCCTCCTCTTCCATCGCGGCTTTAATTTCCATCAACACCGCGTCAACGTCAGCCGCCTCGCCGCTGTCTTCAAAAAACCCAGTCAACTCGGTGTCTTCGGTAAGTTCGCCGTCTTCGTAATAGGCCCACAGCTCGTCTGCATAGCGAGTTTGCAGTATTTCCGGGGCATATTGACCGTAGTACTCAGTCATATTGTTAACATCACGGGCCAACATACTGCGCGCGTTATTATTGCCTGCGGCATCAACCGCCTGAGGCAAGTCGATAATCACGGGGCCGTACTCATCAACTAGCACATTGAATTCAGACAAATCGCCGTGAACTAAGCCCGCACACAACATAAGTTTGACGTAATGCATCACTAGAGCATGGTCTTCAATAGCTTGTTCTGCCGACATAGAAACGTCATTTAACCGCGGCGCCACACCACCGTCTTCGTCTGTCACCAGCTCCATAAGTAAGACGCCATCAAAGCAACCAAAGGGCTGCGGCACTCTTACACCTACTCGGGCAAGCTTATATAAAGCGTCGACCTCAGCATTGTGCCAAGCATCTTCCTGTTGCTTACGGCCAAATTTGGAGCCTTTCTCCATGGCGCGGGCGCGGCGACTATTGCGCACCTTACGTCCCTCTTGGTACAGCACAGCTTGCTTAAAACTGCGCTGGGCGGCGTCTTTATACACTTTGGCACAGCGGATTTCTTCTCCGCATCGCACCACATACACCGATGCCTCTTTGCCACTCATTAGCGGCCGAAGAACTTCATCAACAATGCCGTCGTCAACTAACGGTTGAATTCGTTTGGGTATTTTCATTGCGCCCTTATGGTTTATACAGATTCGGTGTTACCGACGATAACCAGCTTAATTGGATTTTTTGACAAAGGCACTGATTATCACTAACCGGCTGCCATTGACCCGGCCTTCAATATGCTCAGAATTATTAGTTAAGGAGATATTACGCACGGCGGTACCGCGTTTAGCAATAAAACTGACGCCTTTAACATCCAAATCCTTGATTAGTACTACGGAGTCGCCCGCGGTGAGAGCCACGCCATTACTGTCCAGAGTCGCTTCGCCCTGATCGGCTTGAACCACATCCATTGCTTCTGCCCAAGTCTTCACATCTTCTTCAAGATAGACCACCTCCAGCAAATCCTGCGCCCACGACTCGTCTGACAATCGTTTTAACAAGCGATAGGATACCACCTGCACGGCAGTAACTGGACTCCAAACACTGTCATTAAGACTGCGCCAGCGATTGCGATCCAGCTCACTGCCCTCGACAAGCTGCTGCCGACAGACTTCACAGCTCATAATACAGCGTTCAGTCTCATCATCGGTGTAGGGTGCAACGGCAAATACCGCAAGATGTTCTGCAGAGCCACAGAGTTCGCACTTGGAATCACTGCGCTGCATTACTGCCTGTTCGGTATTCATAAAGACTTGCCACCCAAAAGTGGGGTATTTTACGGTGAATGCCGGACAGAAACGAACTAATTATGCAGATTAAGACAAACCGACATTAAAGCTAGAGCAAAAAATAGCCGCGCCAATTAGGCGCGTTTAGCTTCACGCTCATCAAGCTCGGTGTTAGTAATGAGGACATTTATTCAACAGAGCGCAGCTCGGGAGCTACCATCTGTTTTCTTAGCGCCTTTGCCATTGAAGGCCATTTGATTTTCTCTTCGCGAGTAAACAGTACCTCGTGATTTCCCCAGGACCACTCTATAAAGGGCCCTGGCGCCAAACGACGATGCAGGTGCCGTACTTCATAATGCCAATGCGGCGCGCTGGACATGCCGGTATTACCGGAATAGCCCATTAAATCACCTTGGCGGACATAATCGCCGTGGCTAACAGCGGTTTAAACACACGCTCTTTTACTGTGAACTCCACAGTCTCAAAACCAGCTTATGGCCATGCTGGCAACTAGCCCAGATCAAATAACACCCGATTATGGTATTAGTAGGTATAGCTTACAAACTGTACAATTAGCACTACGTCACACTCCTCTGATGTTTTTTGGAGGAAATTTAGCGATTTGCGGCTACTTCACGGTAATTTAAATCCACACTGCAGGAACAATAGACCACAAATCATGCTCATCCCATTGGTCAGCAATCCGGTTTACAGCTACTCATTCGACCCCCGCCACCGCTTCCCGATGGCCAAGTTTGAATTACTCCATCAATACCTCGTTAGCCGCGGCATTGCCGCCACCAGCAATACCTTTCGGCCCGGCCTGATACGCAGTGATATTCTCGGCCTAGCCCACTGCCCCGACTACATCGAACGCTTTTGCAGCAACCGTCTTGAACGCCAGGCATCTCGCCGACTGGGCCTACCTTGGAGCGAAGCACTAAAACGCCGCAGCCTGATCTCGCCCAATGGCACCCTGCTTACTGCTCAACTGGCCTTGAAATATGGCGCAGCCTGTCATCTTGCCGGCGGCACCCATCATGCTCATTATGATTTTGGATCGGGCTACTGCGTTTTTAATGACCTTGCCATTACTGCTCGCGCCCTATTGGCACTGGGTAAAATCCAACGCCTGCTGATTTTTGACTGCGATGTTCATCAGGGTGATGGCACCGCAACAATCCTGCAAAACGACGCCACCCTATTTACCTGCTCGATTCATTGCGACAAGAATTTTCCGGCACGCAAAGCCCACAGCGACCTTGATATAAATATTGCCGCTGGCAGTGGCGACCAAGACTATCTGGATAAAATTCAAAGCACTTTAGCGGACGCACTAGCGCTATCACGACCCGACCTAGTTCTCTATGACGCCGGTGTGGATGTATTCAGTCAAGACCCGCTGGGGCTACTGAATATAAGTATTGAGGGCATACGTGCCAGAGATCGACTGGTATTGGAAACCTGCATGAAGCGCAACATTGCCATCGCTACGGTGATTGGCGGTGGCTACGATCGCGACCAAGCAGCGCTGGCCAAACGCCATGCCATTGTCGTCGAAGAGGCCGCGAGGCTTTTTGCACAGGGCCTAAACTGATGATTAACAATTAAAAAAGGCGACCACTTGGCCGCCTTAGCGACTCTAACTCAATGCCCGCTTATTTTAGCAAGCCAGCTAACAAGTTGTTGAGCAAACCCAGCAACACCGCCAATGGGTCTGCATTAGGATTTAGCGTTAATGCTGCTGGTAAATCACTCACCACCCCACAAACTGCTGCCACTGGTGTCGCAGCTAGCGCGCAAGCGCCTTCAACAAGATCGCGACTACGAGCAGAATAGTGAATACTAGGCTCTCTGAAATAATTAACGGTGGCCACAATATGCAATGGGACGAGAAACATCCCTTTACGCTCGACTTTAGTGTATCAAACCAACACATCGATGGTATCGGCCACGTCAACAATACCGTCTACGTAGATTGGTGCCAGCAGGTGGGCTGGGCTCACTCCTTGGCACTGGGTCTCAACCTTGAGGATTACCGCAATCTTGACGCGGCCATGGTAATTCGCCGCGCCAACTACGACTATATTATTTCCGCCTACGTCGACGACGAATGCATCATGGGCACCTGGCTCACCGCCAGTGACAACAAACTCATCATGGAGCGGTGTTTTCAACTGCAACGTAAATCCGATGGCAAAACCCTGTTGCGAGCACATTGGCAGCTAGTGAGCATTCGCATGACGACCGGCAAGCCTCGGCGAATGCCTCAGGAATTTATTGACCACTATGGCAGTGCCGTTGTGGTGCCCAGCGAGCGGCAATCCGTGTAGAATAAAGCCACCATTAGCTGGGAGAGAATATACGGTGACAACAAGTCAATACTCCGAACACCCCGCCATGTTCCGCAATAATCCACTGGGATTTATCCTTGCCGTTCTGTTAATACCTGTCGCCATCGGTATTTTGATCTTGATGTATTGGTATCTAAAATGTAAGGGAAGCAAGCTGGAAATCAATGGTGATGAAATCGTCCTGGAAGAAGGCTTACTCAGCAAAGAGCGCACCGAATTGGCCATTTCCGGTATTCGCACCGTAAAAATCAAGCAGTCTTTCTTTAACCGGCTATTTGGCGTCGGCACCGTGGCCATCTTCACTGCCGGTGACAATCCTGAAATTCAAGCCCACGGCATGCCCCGTCCAGAAGTGTTCCGCGAGTTGGTAAAAGCCAGTCAGGCGGGCAAATCCTGAGAGCGCAAAAATGAGTGAGCATCCACAAGGCAAAGATAAAGAAGCCTGGAAAATTGCGACCACCAGTATCGTACTGCTGGCCGCACTAGGCTTGGCCACAGTTCTGCTCCTACCTTTGGCCAGTGCGTTTATCGACCAATATTTGAGCCCCGGCATGGGCTTGAAAGACGCCGCCATCGCGGCATTTTTCACCACGGTAGTCACT
>JBLHPB010000150.1:0-5289 GCA_047624025.1 Zhongshania sp. | reverse complement strand
TTTTTGCTTTAACACCGGTGATACCCAGCTCTGGCAAGCTGATCCACTCCCGCCATCCGAGTGTTATGTGTGGCAATCGCGGCCTCATTCTTTGTGGGAATAGTATTGGGCAGCATAGCGGCTAAGGAGATTGGAGAATAGCTTTTAAAATCGTTATTAATTGATTTGTTACTGGAAAGACGGCCCCCAAAGGGGGCCGCAAAGACCTATTTGCGAATCATGGCCTTGAGGGTTTTATCGGCTTTTTCGCCGTAGGGGGGGATCATGCCACCGAGCTTTTGGAAGTTAATATTGCTTTGTTTATATACCGCCTTAGCGTGGCTGAACGTTTTGAAACCATCGTGACCGTGGTAATTACCCATGCCACTTGGGCCAATGCCACCAAAGGGTAAGTCTTCACAGCTGACGTGGAAGATAACGTCATTGATCGTTACTGCGCCGGAAGTGGTGTGATCAAGCACATGGCGCTGCTCGGTATTGTCTTTGCCAAAGTAGTATAGGGCCAGCGGGCGTGGTCGTGCATTGATGTAGTCTATGCACTCGTCTACCTGCTTATATGTCTTAATGCAGATCACGGGGCCAAACAGCTCTTCTTGCATGACCAGCATATCGTCGCTTGGATTAATGATCAGGGTGGGTGGAATCTTGTGGGTGCCCTCTTGGTTACTGAAGTCTTCCTTGGCGGGATTGATTTCGCGGACATCGCCACCTTTTTGTTTGGCATCTTCAATATAGCTGATCAGTCGCTGTTGATGGCGGGCATTGATTACCGAGGTGAAATCTGGATTTTTGAGCAGGTTTGGAAAGATGTCACTGAAATAAGTGTTTGTGGCAGTAATGAAATCATTGAGCTGCTCTTCTGGCACAAAGGCGTAGTCTGGTGACAGACAGACCTGGCCGGCATTTAATATCTTGCCGCCAAAAATACGCTCTACGGACTCTTGAAGTGGGTAGCTGCGACTGACGATGACGGGAGATTTACCACCCAACTCAAGGGTTACTGGGGTTAAGTTGTCGGCGGCGGCACGTAAGATATGTCGGGCAATACTGGTGGCACCGGTAAAAATAATATGGTCGAAAGGCAGTGCAGAGAAGCTGGCGCCGATGTCGGGGCCGCCATTAAAGGCCGCTAACTCATCATTTTTAAAATATTTGGCAACTAATGTTTCGAGTAGGGCGCCGGTATGCGGGGTGACCTCTGAACATTTAATCATGGCGCGATTACCTGCTGCCAATACCCCAGCAAGCGGACTAAAAACTGTATTAATGGGGAAGTTCCACGTGCCGATAATGCCGACAACACCCTTGGGCTGGTATTCGACTCGGGCCTTGGCGCCCATCAGATTCATGGGGAAGGGGGCTTTGCGTTTTTCGGCTTTCATCCATTTTTTGACGTGCTTTTTACTGTGTTTAAGGCACTCAATAGTGGCGTAGATGTCTGACATGAGTGACTGGTGGGTGCTGCGTTGGCCAAAGTCTTGGCTCAGGCTGGCAACAATGGCATCGCGGTTGTCAAAGACTAGGTCGATGGCGCGTTGCAGTCTGTCTATACGGACTTCGGCGCTGACCGCGCCGCCGTTAATACTCTGCTGGCGCTGGCTTTCTAAGGTTGCTGTAATTGAGTTCATTACCGAATTGTCGTTTTGGCTAGTCATGGCATTTTCCCGTTTGTGTGTGATGCTTTTGATTAATAAAAGGCCGTGTTTGGCCATGTAAGTTATAGGATTTTTTAATGAAAAATATAATCAGGGCCTGTGATACGCGATCCATCAAACGATGGATTATTGTGCTGTGTGCATTGCTGCCGATCCTTGTTGGAGCGGGGACCTTGCCCAATTCGCCGCATATTGTGGTGGCTGCCGTCGGCGAGGTTGAAGCCATGCCGGATATTGCCCGCATGCAGTTGCAGATCTCTGAAACCCGAGACTCTGCGGTATTGGCCAAAGCACAAGTCGATGAGCGAACCGCCCGTGTATTGACGGCGCTGAAAGAGCAGGGGATTGCCGAAGCGGATGTTCGCGCCTCGCAAATTCGAATATATCCTGACTATGAGTGGCAGGATGGACGACGGCTGTTGCGTGGTCAACGGGTAGAGCGACGTGTTGATATTACCTTGACGGATTTGTCTCTCTACGGCGCCATGCTCGATGCCCTGGTGCAGGCTGGAATCAGCGAGTTGGGTGGCGTCAGTTTTGATTTGTCTGATCGCGAGGCTCTGGCGGCCGAGGCCGTGCAGCGGGCGATTGCCAATGCTAATAACAAGGCTGCGACGCTCGCGGCTGGTTTTGGCCGCAAGGTGGCTGGGGTTTACCATATTGATGAGGGTGGATCGGGGCCGATACGTATGGAGCGCGCGATGCTGATGGATGCCAAGGTGGGTGCTGAGGCGCCGATGCTGATTGGTAAGGAAACTGTCAGCGCCCAATTGAATGTGGTTTTTCTGCTCAAGTAACTGGCGTTTTGGGGTTGATATTAGGGCATAAAAAAAGCACCCAAATAGTGGGTGCCAAGCGGGGGTGATACTATGGAGACCAAGATTTCGCGTCATTGATTCGGAGCACACACTAACCATAGTCCCTTCCTTGCCTCTAATGTATTCGTAAAAGTACCTATAGGCCTGCTGATTTGAATTAGGGCTCATGGCCATGCTTATTAGCGAAATTGCAGCAATTGCTCGGGGCAATCGCTGAAATCTCTTGTGCTGTCACTGGTGCGCCTGCCTTTTTCAATTTGCGGCGAGCTATAGGTATAGCAGGCTCCGTGCATGACCTCGATATGCTCCAGGGCGGCTTGGCCGACTTGGGCATCAAGATTGTAGCGGCGGGCGCTAGAGACAAAGTAACCCTTCTGTAGGGCAAAGGCAGCCTCACGTTGGTCGCCGTCAAAAATGTCTGAAGCCCATTTACTAAAGCCCTTATACAGTACCTTATCTTTTAGCATTGCTGGTGCGGTAATGCTCCAGTTAGCTGTTAACCAGCGATGGATAAGTTCGCCGTTGGCGTAAATTTCCGCCACAACCGGCTCATCCCCAGCTTGATCCATGACACTTATGTCGTAAATCCACTCCGCTCGATCGCGTCGAGCGTGGCGAATGGCAAGCAAGCTTAAGTCCAGTAGATGGGTGCAATTTGCCGAGCTGTCGGTGTGGGGAATTAACTCCTGAACATCATCGCAAAGTGGCAGGCCAATCAGTTTTTTTAAGGGTTCAGTGGCCCCTGGGCAAGAATCAAACGGTATTCTTAGGACGCTGGCCTGAATGTCGGTGATGAACTCATTGTTGTGGTGCACCGTGCAGCGGAAGCCATGATTGGTGTCTTCCAGTTCACCGTGTACCATGTTTCCTTCAGTGCTTAAGCGAATTCGTCGCCGGTATTGGCCCTGGCCATAATTGGGATTAATTGGGTAATCTTGAGCTGACGACATGATATTCTCCACAATGGCCTACGATACTATCGATTTATGGGCAAAAAGGAGTGACTGTAGCGGTCTATTTTGATGACGGTTTCGGTCACAATTTAGAAGATAATTTGAGTTTAGATATTAATTTGGGTGTGGCGGCATGACGGTATTTTTAGCGTATCTTTTCATCGCTTGGACGGGCATCGGTCTCTTCTTATTGATTGATCCGGGTGCCTTGGCAAATTATGCGGGAGTGATGGCTAACTCTGACACTGGCACCAGCGAGTTGCGAGCCATGTATGGTGGCATGGAACTCGCCATTGGTTTAAGTGCCCTGTGGGCTATAGTAAGACCTAAGTGGCGGGAGCATGCGCTGTTTTTACAGGCGGTGGTTACCGGGGGCATCGCTGCTGGCCGTTTAGTGGGTATGGTTGTGAGTGAGAGTGCGTCAATGTATACCTTGTCAGCTTTAAGCTTTGAATTGAGTACGGTTCTACTGTGTGTGATATTTGCGCGCAGACTTCGCCAGGAGGCGGTGAATTTTGGATGAGTATCAACAGCTTATAAGTGTCATATCACTGACTATGGGCGTTGCTTGGGCCAGTGGTCTGAATTTGTATGCGGCTATTCTGGTGTTGGGGCTGGGTGGCTCTACGGGCAATATCGACTTGCCCGAAAGTTTAATGGTGGTACAGGACCCCGCGGTGATTTTAGCGGCGGGCCTAATGTATGCAGTGGAATTTTTTGCGGACAAGATTCCCGGTGTAGATACCGGCTGGGATGCCTTGCATACCTTTATTCGTATCCCGGCAGGTGCCCTGCTGGCGGCGAATACCGTTGGCGATGTGAGTCCGGCGTTGCAATTGGCCGCTGGTATTGTCGGTGGCTCGGTGACCTCAGTTACCCATGCTGCCAAGGCCAGCACCCGAATGCTGATTAATACCTCGCCAGAGCCGGTCAGTAATTGGCTGGCCTCGATTTCGGAAGATGTCGCGGTTTTTGGTGGTTTGTGGGTCGCGCTAAATCACCCAGTGTTGTTCCTGATCGCCTTTGTGGCTTTCCTGTTAATGCTAATTTGGTTGCTACCCAAGCTGTGGAGGGGTATTGGTCGTATTTTCCGCAAAATTGGACAATGGCTGGGGTTGGTGGAGGAGAGCCTCGATGGCAGCGGTGTGCCGGTTGGGTCGCCGCAGACCTTGGTTGAGGCTTTACAGGGGTTAGATGCCTTGCATCAATCGGGCTCTCTCAGTGATGGTGAGTACGAGCAGGCTAAAACGTCGGTTATTGCCGAGCATCAGCCGCGGTGACAGGATTAATGACAAATATGCTCCGTGCTATCGGAAATCCTCTACAGAACTGTGATAATGGCCGCTTAATTCAATATGATACTGTTAATACTAGCTTAGCCCCGTTCGGCTTTATTAGTTGTACTGAGCTTTATGATTGAACAATATTCAATGGGAATTGATCGATGCTGCCCGTCAGCCCAAGTTTTATGAAATTAGCTCTTAAGTCCATTATGCTGCCGCTAATTCTGTTGGCCGGCACGTCATTGCAGGCGCAGTTGCTTGAGGACGTATTGGGGCAGGTAGGGCTGCTCGGTGTCGTTAATTCTGGCAGCACCGCCGTTGGCGTGGATTTGAGTGACAATCTTGATGATAGCGGCACTGCTGAGCCCGGTAGTAGTGAAGATTCGCAATCTGATGAAATTGCTCTGACCTCCGCAGAGTCCGCCGATTTACTGACGATGGATGAGGGCGTGCTGAGCTCGGGCCGAGATCAACCTGCCTTGAACTCATTGACTAGCCTTGACCCGGTATTTGTCGCCGGACGAATTCAGGCCGATGGTGGCAGCTGCCCTGACAGTGATGGTGACGGAGTCTGTGATCT
>JBLHPB010000149.1:0-5415 GCA_047624025.1 Zhongshania sp. | reverse complement strand
CCTCACGGCCAGAGGCCATATGAATAACCTTGCCAGATTTAACAACAAGGCTAGCAAGCGGTTGTTTCCAACGTTCACTGGCTGCCGCAAGCAGCATAGCCTTAGCCGTGGCACCCGCTTCACGCATTTGCTTATAGGAATTAGTAATGGCCGTACTGCCGCCGGTAAGCTGGGACCCCGTCGCTAAGTTAGCGTATTTTTTAGTATTAGCCGGCGCCGCCACGGCGGTGACCTGAGACCAATCCGCATCCAGTTCTTCAGCAACAATGGTCGCTAAACCGGTATACGTTCCCTGACCCATCTCCAAATGCTTGATGGTAATTAATACGGTGTTATCGGGTTGAATAGTCACAAAAGCATTCGGCTCGAAGCTGCTTTTTTCCCTGGCGGCCAGCAACTGGCCACTCAGGCTCATGCCCAAAGTCAAACCCGCACCAGCTTGCGCGCCACGGATAAGAAACAGCCTACGGTTCAAATCAGCCTGCATTGCACTCATGCTATTATCTCCTTAGCCAAATTCGCTGCAGCTTGTTTAATTCCCGCACGAATCCGCTGATAGGTGGAGCAGCGGCAAATATTACCAGACATAAACTGATCAATATCTTCATCACTTGGCTGTGGCTTGTCACGCAGTAGCTTAGCCGCTGACATCAATTGTCCCGACTGGCAGTATCCACACTGGTATACAGCAAGGTCTTCCCAAACGGCTTGTAATGCCTTCGCCTCCGGACTGACCTCACCCTCTATAGTCGTCACCTTCTGTCCCTCTACCGCCTGCATCGGCAGCGAGCAAGAGCGCATGACATTGCCATTAAAATACACTGTGCAGGCACCACATTGAGCAATGCCACAACCGAATTTAGTGCCCGTCATGTTCAGCTCATCGCGTAAAACCCACAACAAAGGGGTATCTGGCGCGACCTCTACCTGGGTTTTCTTACCATTAAGAATAAAGTTGATAGCCATGGATTAATCTCCGCGTGTTCCGGTAAAGAGCCGCGCTTACAGGGCCTAATATTATTTACCCGCCAATTGATAGCCAGCAATGACAACACTTAGCATGAATTATCGGCAGCGATATAAAGAAGAGTTTTAAAAATTTATGTCTTTAAATGAATTTTGAACTTAGCATTCAACTGGTCAATTAATCAATGATGTAAATGGCGCATGAAATGGCGCGATCGTATTAAAAATATGACTAAAGCATAAAAATTGATAAACAAACTATAGTGGAAAGGGATTTTCATGCAATGCCCCTGAAAGGCAGCCTAGGAATTTCAAGAGTATCAACCCATGGGTATCGCTATAGGCAGTACTTTGTAATGCCAACTATCTAATCGTTACTATGAGCGCTCTAAGCCGTTGAAAAACTCGTTTAGAGAATGGCCATTTCAACGAAAAATTATATTGAAACTGTCCTAAATCAATGACGGCTAAGGGTGCACTGTGCCTCTGTTCCCTATCCATGAGTTTCGCTACCGCAGAATGCCTCCGCGAGTATTTGACAGCCGCTTTACGCTCAACCCAAAGTAGACCGAATTAAGTAAACTGTCCCCAGATATAACTACCGACTTGCATCAAGTCACTGCATCGCCCAACATAGACAACATTGTATAAGAATTTTAGTTTACCCCTGTGGATAGCCCAGCATGACGAACAGGCCGACCAGCCCCTCAACGTTTAATCGTGACATCAGTCACGCCGGCTTGGCACTGATTCGACAACGCTTTTTAAAGCTCAATCACGAGCGCCTGATTCACACCAGAACTGCCTTATTATCCCGTCAGCAGATTTTTTTGGATTTGCTGCCCCTGCTCATACATATGAACCACCCAATATTGCCTGGCTACATCAGCCATGACACGCCCTGCGGTATCGACGGTTATCACCCCGACCAACTCACTCTTGAGCGAGTGCGTAACAATATTGCCCGCAGCGTCCACTACGATCACGACAATCGGCCTAAATGCGCCATACACAGTGTGTTTTTAATGGGTTCCTGCGGCACCATCGCCCAGTCTGAGAATTCCGATCTCGACGTATGGCTCTGCCACCATGCGGATATTGACGAAACCGGTTTACAGCGACTGCATGACAAGGCCTCAGGCATCTCGATCTGGGCAAAAAGTCTGGACCTAGATATTCATTTTTTCCTGATGGATCATCAGCAATTTCGGCGCGGTCAGCGCGACGCCCTCAGCGCCGAGGCGACGGGCACCAGTCAGCACTTTCTGCTGCTCGACGAGTTTTATCGCAGCGCCCTATTAGTTGCCGGACGCTATCCAATTTGGTGGCTGGTGCCACCTGAGGAAGAAGCCAACTACAAGGCATACACCACCCTGCTTCACACCCAAGGCTTTGTTAATGCCGATGAGTCTATCGATTTTGGCGGTGTTGCTGACATTCCAGCTGGGGAGTTTATTGGCGCTGGCGTGTGGCAGCTGTATAAAGCCATCAGCTCGCCTTACAAAGCTGTACTAAAACTCCTGCTCACCGAGGCCTATGCCCGCGACTACCCCAATATTCGCACACTGTGCTTGGATTTAAAAAAAGCCATCCATCAGGGGGATATTAGTAGTACCCATTACGATCCCTATATTATGGTTTACGAGCGGCTTGCCCAATACCTTAGCAGCCGCAAGGAATTTGACCGCCTAGAACTTATCCGTCGTGCCTTCTACTTTAAAGTAGGTATCCGTCTTTCTCAAAATACCAATAGCAGCACACCTTGGCGACTACAATTATTGAAAGAACTTATTGCCCAGTGGCAGTGGCCCGCCGAGCAATTACTTAATTTAGATACTAGGCGCCAGTGGAAGCTACGCAGGGTACGTGAAGAACACCGTTTTTTGGTGGCCGAGCTAACCAGTAGCTATCGTTTTTTGCAGGATTTTGCACGACGCAGTAATAGCCCGGCGCTGATCAAATCTCAGGAAATGGCTCTGCTTGGCCGTAAATTGTATGCTGCCTTTGAGCGCAAACGTCACAAGGTTGAGTGGCTAAACCCTGGCATAGCTCCCGACCTGTCCGAAGAGCAATTATTTTTCCATGTTAGTGGTTTTGGCGAACAGCGCCGCTGGGCAGTCAGCACCAGTCCTCGTCACGACTTTGAAGCCGATGCCATACTGCAGCAACACGACCATCTCAGTGGCTTGCTATGCTGGTGTTATTGCAATGGTTTAATTAACGATTACACCCGTTTACGACTTAATAGCCGCCAAGAAGGTGTAACTGAAAATGATCTGCGGGGCATGGCTCAGCATTTAATTCTGCATCTACCAAGCAATCCCTATGCCGCCGACCCGAATAAGCACCAGGCCTTTGATCGCCCCAAAGTCCCAGAAGCCATGTTGATGTATATCAATCTCGGGCAAACCGCGCTCAGCACATTGGGTGCAGCAGGACTGGCGCGACACAATAGTAGTTATGCCGTTAGCCAGATTGAAATTGTTATTATCAATAGCTGGGGAGAGGTTTCTTCGGTCGCTTTTAGCGGTAACGAAGCTATTCTCGATGTCGTCCGCAGCTATTTGCAATTGATGACTGCCGCCGCCCGCGGCAGTCATCAACCCCTCATCGAAGCGCTGTGTTTTAATGATTCTGACCATAAACTTCAGCAACGCATCCAGTATTTACCCATGCTGCTTCAGCACGCATTTTTTATCAATCCCGCGAACAAGCGTTTAATTCTTAAGCTTAACAGCGGCTTTTACATCCTTCATACTGAAAATAGTGAGCTGCAAACTATTCAGGCCAGTAGCTACACCATGCTGATTCAATGCCTAGGCCGCGGCCAAAATAAGTACAGCCAACTTATAATGGACCCGTTCTGCGCGCCAGAATCTGCTTTGGCCTGTATCATCGCCACCAGTAATTCCCCTGACTGCTACATCTTCTTTCATCGCCGCGGCGATGTAGCTGAGGTATTTGTCGTCGATGAACGGGGCTCCTTGCATACCAGCGCAATGGTATTCAGCTCGGTGGAAGAACTCATTCAACCCATACTGCAATTTCTACAGCACTGCCGCGATGAGCAGCACAGCTCACATCAATTCCAGGTCTTTGAATTGCATCAAGGCGAGCACAACTGGGATTGTCAGCCGTTGGCGATAAGTGCTTTGAATCAAGATGAGTTAGCAACGAGCGGGTTGCAAGCCATCGCCCAAATCCATGACAATGACCACCTGGTATTTGATATTAGCTACCATCAGCAACTATTTACTTATGCCGACGCAGGTGCAGCCTTGTTTGACCAGCTGGCCCGCCAGCTGCGTACGGAAGCAGCCCAAGCCACCTACTACACATTGGACAGCATTCATCTCGGCGGCCACTCAAAACAACAGAGCAGTGTGTACTTACGTTATAAACAACATATCGAAGACATGCTCAACACCTCGGTATTGGCGCAGTAAGCCCTAGACCGTCAGCGGCTCGCCAATTTGATCAAGCCCAATCTCAGCCAGCATCGCCTGCAGACTTTGCTCGGTGCGACCGCAAAACCACTGTTGACCATCCCAATTGAAATGAAAGCCGCCGGAGCGCGCCGCTAACCATAGTTCACAGTTGGCCGATTGGCGGCTAAAAATCATGGCGCTGCCGTCTGGGCATTTCAGGGTTAAAACGCCACCGCTAATTTCACAATCAACATCCGCCGTCAATTCGTCCACCGCGTCTTCAATCTCGGTAAACAGTTCATCTATATTGTCATTAAATTGCACTTCGTTCATATCATCTACTTCTGTGTCGGCAAGCGTGGGCGAGAGTATAAAAGCACACAGCAACAATGGCCATGCTCATAGCCATTGGGCTTGTGCTCGCAGCTGGGTATAATGCGCTCTTATTCACGACAGGGGGACCCTATGACCATTTACCGCACCGCCGCCTTGAGCTTGGCAATTTTGCTCACCGCCTGCGGCCAAACCGGACCATTGGTTTACCCTGAGCAACCTAGTGAAGCAAGCAGTGCCGCTAATCCCGCCACCAACTCCACAGCAGCAGAGTAGAAGATGATGTCTCCATTTACATACCAAAACAATGAGCTATTTGCCGAGTATGTCTCGCTGAGCGCAATAGCCCGCGAGTTTGGTACACCCTGCTATGTGTATTCGCGCGCCTATCTTGAGGAGCGTTTCTTGGAATACACCACGGCACTAGAGGGCCAAGACCACTTGGTGTGCTACGCCGTTAAAGCCAATTCCAATATCGCGGTACTCAATGTCCTGGCCAAACTCGGCGCTGGCTTTGATATCGTCTCGACAGGGGAGCTGGAGCGCGTCCTTGCCGCGGGTGGCAAACCCGAACGTATCGTATTTTCTGGGGTAGGCAAATCCACCGAAGAAATGCGCCGCGCCCTAGACATCGGCATACATTGCTTTAATGTGGAATCCGAATCCGAATTGGAGCGCCTCAACGGCG
>JBLHPB010000148.1:0-5434 GCA_047624025.1 Zhongshania sp. | reverse complement strand
CCCGGGCATGCCGATGAGGCACCGTCGGGTTAAACAAACCGGCAAAACTGAATAACTGCTGGGGGTGCTTTTTGACCCACAGCCAAGAGCCTAATTCCAGGGTGAGAGGCAGCAGGCAGCTACCCTCCGCGCGGCAGTGTTGGTGAAAATAATCCCAAATATCACCGTGACTAAGATAGTGCATGGCCTGGGGACCAAAAATATAATTGTGGTGAGGGAAATTTCGCTCCCATAATAATTTTAAGGCCACATAGCTGCCAATGTCATCGATGGGCTGGCGACGAAAGGCATAGGGAATCCAAATGTGATCTTGAAAGCCAAAGCCGGAGTGGAAGTCTACTAAGATACTGGTGCTGCCTGGTTTACAGTGGCGATTAATGACGTTTTGTAGGGCAATAAATTCCGTTTCATAAGGCGCTTCGCGACGACCTCGATACCAGGGGATTTTAGCTGAAAGGCGCTGGCCGCCCACTAAAAACGGCACCTTGTCTTCGGCTTCTATCGGCGCATGGCGATTGAGGTCGACGCCATTGGGGTTGCAGCGAGAGTCGCGCAACATGCCGCCGGGATTAACAATGGGCACGGCCACAATCGCAATGTGTTCGTCAAACTGGGCCCGCCAGTGGCTGTCCCAGCGACAGCGTTCAACCACGCTCTCTAGCCATGCTAATAAAACTTGGCTACCAATACGTTCGACGCCGTGTATCCCGGCGGTAAGCAACAGGCAGTGCTTGGCCGTATCGGGATTGCCAATGCACAGGGACACTACCGGCAGGGTAAAACCATCGACCTCGATGAGGGCTTCTGTTCGAGTTTTAATTAAATTGCCAGCTTGGCGACAGAGTTGCTCGACCGATAATAATTCCGTAAGTCGTTTGTGCAGAGGTCCACGGCAGGCGTCCATAACGGTGGTGAAATCAGCAAGTTCGGGGCCGTTGTGGATAGACTCGTCATTGGGGTTGTTTAGCATTGCAGCTGCTAACTCGCTTTACTGAGTAGATCAGTGGTAAAACCAGTTTGCTGCCAAAGCTGGCTCACCAGTGCATCACTGTTTTGCCAGTTTCCTGCCAATAACCAGTCGCAAATGGCCTCGGCGACATCGGGATAATGCAGCGCAGGTGCTTTGGGCTTATTAGCAAGCCATTGGCCAATATGGCTGGCAGAAAATTCAGGCATTACAGTGGCTAGCTGTAGCTGTTCCAATGCCGCAGCATTGCCCAGTTGCTCTGCTTGCCCAGCCACCGGTTTGGCTAGCACGGGGATACCCAAGTGCAAACTTTCGCTGATTAATTCAAAGCCGGCATTGCAGATTACTCCGCTGGCACGACACAGATCGTTTTTAAATCCGTGCAAGCTATTGGGTCGTTGGCTGACATTGCCAATCTCTCTTGATGTAAGGCTTGGCGCATATTGGATAAATCGCTGATTGGTCAGAGTTTGCAATGCCGCAGACACTAGCGCCTGATTTTCAAAGGGCAGGTAGACCACAATATGCTCGGCATCTGATATAGCTTGGCGACGCTCTTCGGGGTTAATAATGGGCGGCACGATGCTGGCATTAAAGCGATCCCAGTGCAGACCAAGGCTGTATTGACACGGCGCAAAGTAACGCATGATCAAACGATTGCGCAGGTCTGCGCCTCGGCTTGGAACGTCTGGATACGCCATAGCGTACTGGTGGCCGATGCCGATAATGTCTTTATTTTGACGTCGCGCTGCCCAGGCAGTGAGGGGTTCGAAGTCGGTGATAATAAGGTCGAAGCTGCTTAGATCCAGCGTCCCTAAATCTCGGATAAACTGTAGAGGCTGTAGTTGCTGTAAGGATTTAATATTGCTGACTCGGCCATTTACGGTGACAAAAGTCAGTCCGCTACGCAGCCAGTAGTCGCCAAATATTTCCATATCAAAATACTGGTTTGGTGCTCGGCCTGAGAATAAAAACTGCACTTCAATTTTTCGCTTGGCAAAATGTTTTGCCATCATCCTTGCGCGAGCAATATGGCCGTTGCCAGTTCCCTGTACGCCATAAAGTAATTTCATAATGGGTTCCCGAAGTGTGCTGGGTTCTGCCAGTGTTTTTCGCGCATCAACATTGGAGTCAGCGCTCGGCTAGACTCAAAGCGCGGCAATACTGTGGCCGAGGTGTGCAATGGCAATGCCTAGGCTGGCACCGGCAAGGGTGTCGGTGGGGAAGTGGACGCCGAGTATGATCCGGGAAGCGGCGATGGCAGTTGCCCAAATGAACATTGGTGCGGCAATGGCGCCAAAGAACAGCACGCTCATGGTGGCCAGTAAAAATGCCGCAGCGGTGTGCCCAGAGGGAAAACTGAATTCATCTGACGCAATGATCGAGGCACAAAATGCCGGAATGGCCTGTGGTGGTCGACGGCGTCGGCAGGTGTTTTTTAGCACCCAGTAGCTTGGCAACCAGGCGGCGAAGCTGATAAGTACAGCGCTGAAATACGCCAGCCCTTGATCAACTCCTAAGGCATAAACCAAAAGCGGTAAGCCCAGTTGTACATAACCATCGCCAGTTTTGGAAACGGTGCGGGCGACTCGAGACAGATGTTGCTGGTGGCGGGTATTTACGCAGACCAGAAACATTCGCACATCAAACTGATTTATCGATTGTATTAAGCGCATAGTATTGTCCTCATGTGAGAACCATACCGATGACTGTTTGCAGCATTGTGACGGTTTTATAGCATTTTTGTGACAGTGGCTTGTGATGGCGGGGATTAGCGTGCGGGCAGGAATGCCCGCACGGGGTTGCGGTAGGCGTTATTTAGCTGCTGTGCGGAATGGCGCAAGTGCGGCTAGGTACTCTTTTTTCAGTGTTTCAATTAATTCCTTCGTTGACGGCACATTGTCGATGGCGGCTACGCCTTGACCCGCAGACCAGATATGCTTCCAAGCTCCACCGGCCTTGTCGCCGTCGTTTTTATTGGCATCAGTCTGAAGCTCTTCACCAAAATCAATATGCTCTTTGGGTTGTAGCTTGTTGGGGTCTAAACCGGCCTGGACAATACTGGGCTTGAGGAAGTTGGCATTCACCCCAGAAATATTCGGCGTGTAAAAAATATCCGATGCGTTGCTGTCGACGATCATTTGCTTGTATTCGGCTGGCACCATACTTTCTTCAGTGTTAATAAAGCGAGTTCCCATATACGCCAGATCGCCACCCATTAGCTGGACCGCGGCAATATCATTGCCCCGTGAGATAGCCCCAGCGATGAGCAAGGTTTTATCAAAAAACTGGCGAATTTCAGCAGCTAAAGCAAAGGGGTTGGTGGTTCCTGCGTGGCCACCGGCACCGGCGCAAACCGCGATCAGGCCATCGACTCCTGCCCCAGCGGCCTTGCGGGCATGACGGGCATTAATCACGTCGTGAAATACCAGTCCACCGTAGGCGTGAACCTGATCGATCAGTTCTTTAACGGCGCCAAGTGAGGTAATGATGATGGGGACTTTGTGTTTTATGCACAGCTGTAAATCGGCCTCAAGCCTTGGGTTGGTGTTGTGAACAATTAAGTTAACAGCAAAAGGTGCGGCTTGCTTACCGGTTTCTTGCTCATGTTTTAGCAAAGCGCCTTCAATAGTATTCAGCCAAGCTTCAAAATCTTCGCTGGTACGTTGATTTAACGCAGGAAAAGAGCCAATCATGCCGGCTTTGCAGGTTTCAATGACCAGATCTGGGCCCGATGCCAAAAACATGGGCGCGGCAACGGCAGGGAGGCTAAGACGATTTTTCAGGGAGGCAGGTAGCGACATAATGGGTAGACACTCTATAAATTTAGCTGCTTACTTTAGGCAGAAATGCCGCTGAAGGCTAGTGTCGTTATTGACAATATATAGGTTGATAGTGACACTGCTGTTTCCCCGTCAAGGAGTGTTTCCGGTGCCTAAGGTTTATATTGTGGCCTATGAAGGCTGTTATGCGAGCAGTCTCGCGAATACCCAAGATTTGTACTTTGTTGCCAATGCGCATTGGTGTGAGCAGCACCCGCGCAGCGAGGGCTTGTTTCAGTGCCAAATCTTGTCTTTGGATGGTGAGTCAGTAACAACTGCGTCAGGCTTGAAAATTGCGGTAGACAGCAGCCTGCAAGATGTGGAAGCGGGTAGTATTTTGACTATTCCTGCCATGAATTACCCCGGTGGTAAGTTGTTTAATAGTAAATTGGCGGCCTTGCAGCCCATTACGGTGTGGCTGAACACACAATTTGCTCATGATTGTATTGTTTGCAGTCACTGTACGGGCAGTTTTTTGTTGGCAGAAACCGGCTTGCTGAATGGACACCAAGCCACCACGAGTTGGTGGCTGGCAGAACAATTCAGATCACGTTACAGCGATATTCAATGGTCACCAGATCAATTAGTGGTGGCCGCCGAACGCTTGATTACAGGTGGTGCCAATGGTGCCGAAATGCTGGCAGCGCTAATGATGGTGGAGCGTTATATGGGCAGTGCCATTGCATCGCAATGCGCTAAAACTCTGTTGGTGGATACCAATCTTGGCCAGCAGGCGCCTTTTATGGTTTTGCAGTCGCAATTAGATCATCACGATGCTCTGGTCTTGTCTGTGCAGTCCTGGTTGGAGCGAAATATGAGTGCGCCATTTTCCCTGACGGGGTTAGCTGCGCAGTTTGATGTGAGTTCACGTACCTTGATCAGGCGGTTTAAAAAAGCCATTGGCGACACCCCCAATAGCTATGTGCAAAACCTGCGAATTGAAACCACCAAAAAATTACTGGAAAACACCGCGCTGAATATCGAGACAATTATGCTGCAGGTGGGTTACGCGGATATTAGTTCGTTTTCGCGGTTGTTTCAGCGTAAAACTGGGCTAAGTCCCCGAGTCTACCGGCAGCGTTGTGCCTATCGGGGCTTGGCGGCCTAATCCTCAGTTAGGCATTTTCAATGATGAGAATACTGCCGCGATTGTGGCGGCTGGTGGTGACTTCGCGAGGCTGTATTTCAGCAAAGAACTCATCCACGCAGGCCTCAGCCATGTTCAAAAAAGGCGGTCGCTGGGGGTCGGCAATAATGATTTTTTTGACGTCGGCATCGATGGCATGGGAAATTAAATTAAACACGACTTCGCTCATCTCATCCCAAAAACAGATGTCGCTGGCGATAATCACGTCGTAATCATCGAGGCTTAGACTAAAGATATCCTCAAAGTCAGCACGCTTGGTAGTAACTTTTACATCGTTATGTTCGGCATGAAGCGTTAGAAAGGCAAAGACCGAGTCGTCGGCATCCAGTGCGGTGACCTCTGCCTGAAAATACTTGGCGCAGTAAATGCTGGCCAAACCCCAGCCGCAACCCAGTTCCAATACGCGACTGTGAGCTGGTAGAGGGTTTTCACGCAAATAGTCGATCAGCAAATAGGCCGCGCCCCAGAGTTTGTTGCCGTGTAATTGACTGGCAGGTA
>JBLHPB010000147.1:0-5803 GCA_047624025.1 Zhongshania sp. | reverse complement strand
CGAATAGCCCAGAAGCCGCATTAACTGAGTATTTCTTGCCAGTAAGAGATTGGCTACCAGTGAAATAAAAAAGGATTTTTGATAGTTTATGGATAAATTGGATCAATACGCAGTATACGGAAATCCGGTCAAGCACAGCAAATCGCCACAGATTCACGCGGCTTTTGCCGAGCAGAGCGGACAACAATTGCACTACCGTGCTCACAAGGTTGAGTTGGGTCGTTTTGCCGAGGTCGCTGGGCAGTTTTTTAGCCACGGTGGCAAGGGTTTGAATATCACCGTGCCCTTTAAACTCGATGCCTATGACTTTGCCGGTCAGCTTAGTGGTCGCGCCCGTCGAGCCGGTGCTGTTAATACCCTGGCCATGCAGGACGATGGCATTATCTATGGTGACAATACCGATGGCGTCGGCCTGGTGCGAGATATACACGACAATCTTGGCTGGGAACTCAGTGGTCGCAGAATTTTGGTGCTAGGGGCTGGTGGCGCAGTGCGAGGTATTCTTGGCCCTTTGCTAAAGCAAGGCCCTGCCCATGTTTTGATTGCCAATCGCACGGTGGAAAAAGCAGAGCAACTGGTTCAGCATTTTGATGGCTTGGGTCATATTGCCGGTTGCAGCTATGCAGGCCTAGCGAGCGGCGAGTTTGACCTAATTATTAATGGTACCAGTGCCAGTATGACCGGCGATTTACCACCGCTGCCTTCCCATATCCTCAGCAATGACGGCTGTGCCTACGATATGATGTATGGCGCCAAGCCCACCCCGTTTATGCGTTGGGCGGCATCTGAAATGGCGTGGGCGGTAGCCGACGGTTTGGGTATGCTGGTAGAGCAGGCGGCGGAGTCCTTCTGTATTTGGCGCGGTGTGCGCCCGAATACTAAGCCGGTTATCGAGTTAATGCGACAATCGCTATCGAGTTAACCCCGATCTAATTATTTTGGAATTTACTTTATGTTGTTAACCGTTGTCGCGCTGTTGGTGGGCTTGGTGCTATTGGTGTGGAGCGCAGATCGCTTTGTACTTGGCGCTGCCGGAACCGCGGCTATTCTGGGTGTGTCACCCTTGGTGGTTGGTATTCTGGTGGTCGGTATTGGCACCTCAGCTCCCGAGATGCTGGTGTCGGTTATCGCTGCTGCTGATGGTCAGCCCGGTTTGGCTGTGGGTAATGCCCTAGGTTCAAACATCACCAATATCGCCTTGATTTTGGGTATAACAGCGCTGCTTATCCCCTTAAATGTGCAATCCAAACTGGTTAGCCGGGAAATTCCACTGCTGATTATAGTCATGCTGGTGGGATATTTTCTGCTCCGCGATGGCGATTTAGGGGTGATGGACGGCACAATTTTACTGGCAGGTTTTGTGGCGGTAATTTTTCGGCAGTTATGGGAGGCTAAGCACAGCCGCGGCGACAGTATTGAAGCGGAATTTGAGGCTGAAATGCCCCGCGACATGACCATGCCAGTCGCGCTGGGCTGGTTACTCCTCGGCTTTGTATTGTTGATTGGTTCTGCTCGATTATTGGTGTGGTCAGCGGTAGATATTGCGCACTTTTTTGGTTTGAGCGATTTGATCATTGGTCTGACCGTGGTAGCGATTGGCACCAGCTTGCCGGAACTGGCGGCATCGGTGGCCGCGGCACGCAAAAACGAACACGATATTGCTATTGGCAATGTAGTGGGTTCGAATCTTTTTAACTTGCTAGGTGTCATGGCAATTCCCGGCGTATTGGCACCCGGACCCATTGATCCAGCGGTGATGAGCCGAGATTATCCGGTTATGCTGGTGTTAACAGGCTTATTTTTTTTGGTCGCCCGAGGCCCCAGCAAAGCCCGACGGATTTCTCGTCTTGAGGGTGGTGGTTTACTCTGTTTATACGTGGCCTACATCCTGTATTTGATGCATGACGCAGGGGCTTTTTAGCCTCGGTTTAATTCCGCAATATGACGATCTTTTAGGCGCGAATAATTCGCCGCACTATAGCTGAAATAGCTGTACTCGCCCTCGCTTAATTCACGTACCGGCTTGGCTGGACTGCCTACATACAACCAACCGCTGGCCAGTTTTTTACCCGGCGGCACCAGTGAATTGGCTCCCAGCACCACATCGTCTTCAATCACCGCGCCATCCATCACAATACTGCCCATGCCAATTAACACCCGGTTGCCAATAGTACAGCCGTGCAAGGTAACGCTGTGGGCTACAGTCACTTCATCGCCGATGGTCAGTGGATAGCCCTCAGGGTTATAAGGGCCGGCGTGGGTGATGTGCAAAATGCTATTGTCTTGAATACTGCTGCGCGCGCCAATGCGAATGCGGTGCATATCACCACGAACCGTGGTGTTGGGCCAAATTGAGCTGTCATCGCCAATGGCCACATCGCCGATCACGACCGCGCTAGGGTCTATAAATACCCTCTCGGCCAGTTGGGGGCTGTGTTGTTCAAAGCGGCGAACACAATTTTCGACTTGATAGGACATCAATTTGTCTCCATTCAGGGCTGAGATTTACTGAAAAACCATAAAGACAGGCACTAAGCAGTGCGCTGATTTGCTACACTGCACGTCTATACTGCCATTATTACAGGGTTTCCGCTGCGATGAGTGCTAATAATTTACCAATGTTTTCCAACCTCGACCCACAGAGCTTGGCCCCGGCCTGTAAGCACTTACTGAATAAATCTCGCGAAGCGGTAGCGGCGTTAGTGGCTGATAAAAATCCGCCCAGCTGGAATAATCTTCTGTTAGTGATGGAAGAGATTGACGATAAAATTGGTCGTTTTTGGGCCCCAGTCAGTCACTGCCACAGCGTCTTGAGTGGTGAGGCCTGGCGCGCAGCTTACAGTGCTTGTCTGCCATTGCTGACGGTCTATAACAGTGAGATGGGCCAGAATCGCCCCCTATTTGAGCGCGTTAAAGCACTGTCGGACAGTGACGATTTTGCTAAATTGAACCGGCCTCGCCAGCAGACAATTCGTCACATGCTACGTGATTTTACCTTGTCTGGTGTCGCGTTAGAGGGCGAACAAGGCGCACGCTTTGCCGATATCCAGCAACGCTTAAGCGAGTTGTCGACGGCCTATTCCAATCATGTTCTGGATGCCACCGATGGTTGGCAAAAATTGATTGAAGACGCAGAGGAATTGGCCGGTGTGCCCGCCACGGTGCTGGACAATTTACGCGAATCAGCAACGGCCAAAGGCTTTAGTGGCTACCGCTTGAGTCTGGATATTCCCAGCTATTTGCCCATTATGCAGTATGCTGATAATCGCGAACTGCGCGCCGAGATCTACCAAGCCTATGTAAGTCGGGCATCCGCCGTCGGCCCTCAGGCGGGAAGCTGGGACAACGGCCCGGTGATGGTAGAAATACTTCAGTTGCGTCAGGAAATGGCCACTCTGTTAGGCTTTGCCCATTACACCGAATACTCCATTGCCAGCAAAATGGCCGAATCTAGCGAACAGGTTATTGGCTTTATGCAAGAATTGGCCAGCGCCAGCCGCCGTATGGCCGAACAGGAATTTGCTGAGCTGCGTCAATTTGCCAGCGGGAATGGCGTCAGTGATTTACAAGCTTGGGATGTGCCGTATTTTAGTGAAAAACTTAAGGAGGCCTCTTTTGCGATTTCCCAAGAAGACCTACGGCCTTATTTTCCTGCTGGAAAAGTGATTAGTGGGCTATTCAACATTACTGGCAAGTTGTTTGATATTGAAATTACGGCGCTTGAGGGTGTGGATCTCTGGCACGAGGATGGCCAGTGCTATCGCATCTCTCGTCAGGGTCAGCCGCTGGCGCATTTCTACTTAGATTTATATTCTCGTAACAATAAACGCGGCGGCGCTTGGATGGCCAATGCCCGTGGTAGACGCTTATTGGAAGACGGTGGCGTGCAATTACCAGTGGCGTTTTTAGTGTGTAATTTTTCTCAGCCCACAGCAGAGCGACCATCACTGCTCACTCATAATGAGGTGACCACCCTCTTTCACGAGTTTGGTCATGGCTTGCATCATATGCTCACCCAGATTGATTGCCTCAGTGTCTCGGGCATCAGTGGTGTGGCCTGGGACGCAGTGGAGTTACCTAGCCAGTTTTTGGAAAACTGGTGTTGGGAAAAATCCGTTATCCCTGATATTTCCGCGCATTACCAAACGGGTAAAGCCTTACCCGAAGACATGCTGGATAAATTATTGGCCGCTAAAAACTTCCAGTCCGGCATGCAAATGCTGCGACAGATTGAGTTTTCGCTGTTTGATTTTACGCTACATATGCACAGCGGTATTACCTGCGAGGCAGATATCGACTCGGTCATTCAAGAGGTACGTGATCAGGTTTCGGTATTTCAGCCGCCGCAGTTCAATCGTTTTCAAAACAGTTTCGCGCACATTTTTGCTGGCGGTTATGCCGCGGGTTACTACAGTTATAAATGGGCCGAGGTTTTGTCGGCAGATGCCTTCTCTCTTTTTGAGGAGCAGGGCGTGATGAATTCAGCAGTGGGTGAAAAATTCCGCCGCGAAATCCTGGAGCGTGGCGGCTCGGAAGATGCGGCAGTATTGTTCAAAAACTTCCGTGGTCGAGCGCCGGCCAATGATGCGCTATTACGACATGCTGGCATCATTGTTGGCAAAGGAGTTTAACAATGGCTACGGTATTTAATCAACGTCGTTTTATTGCTGGGGCGGTCTGCCCAAAGTGCGCGGAAATGGATAAAACGGTGATGTATCGTATTTCCGATCTAGAGCAGATTCGTGAATGCGTGCGATGCGGGTTTAAAGAATCCATTCGTGATGACACCGGCAAAATTGTTGAACCCACCACCAGGGTTAATCAGCCGCGACCAGGTGAAAGCGTGCTGGCCCACGAAGACGAGATTCATGTCGTGTCACTAATAGACCCCCGTGATGGTCGTGAGCGGAATGATCACTGATTAAGTTAAAAAATTGCAAGGTAATATAATACGTTTGGCCTATACTTCTAATAAGTATTTGCGGAGGACATAAAATGCTGGAGTTGTTGACACTACCTTCACCACATATTGTAGGTGTTCGGGTATCCGGCAAGATTAATCATACCGATATAGAAAACATTTTAGTCGAGCTCAACAGTAAGTTATTGGATGAAAGTTATCTGGGGATTTTTATCGAACTGGAGCACTTTGAAGGTTTTACTGTGCGCGGCTTATTAAGAGAAATGAAATTTCTACATAAATATCGTAATCGCTTCACTCGCACTGCGGTGGTAGGCGAAAGCCGCTGGTTTCGACGCGGTAGTCAGTTGATTACTCGGATATTCCCCAATATTGATATTGAACACTTTACGCATTTACAAAGAGACGAAGCCCTTATTTGGGTGAGTGAACGTGATGCCGGTGCATTTGATTAGGATGATGTGAAGCTCATTTCAGCGAGCACCAATTTTTTTAATCAGTAGTGGCTTGAGTCTGGTCAGCTAAGAGTTGCTTTTCCAGCATGCAAAGAATATCTCGTGTGGTAAGAATACCTATAGGTTTATTTTTATTGTCGATAATGGGCAAGCAAGAGAATCGATTCGCGTTTAATATTTTGATCGCATCATAGACATGAGCCCCGCTAGCCAGGGTGATGGGATTGCGGGTCATGATCTGGTGTGCATGCTTACGAAGTGTTGCTAAATCTTTGCTGGTTTCAGATGCACGGCCGATATTAGGGCTCAAGGCTTTAAACAGGTCGCGATCAGTTAGAACGCCAACCAATCGCTGGTCTTCAATAACCAAAAGATGATGGAAGAGAGTGCGGGAAAAAATATCGCTCACCCTCCCCAGAAAGTCATC
>JBLHPB010000146.1:0-5852 GCA_047624025.1 Zhongshania sp. | reverse complement strand
ACTACTCTACTTGGCGCCCTGAAAGGCCGTGGCCTGAAACGCGGCGTTGCTGGTATTTGCCTCGGTGGCGGCGAAGCGACAGCACTAGCCATTGAGCTAATGTAGCAATATATTTTTATAACTGTACTGCGCAGAGTGGCGGCTTGCCAATATCATCCAAGTACCTTTGGGGTGATATTGGCATCGCCAAGCCGACAGCCAGAATCATGATTGCCACGACCAAACTCAGAATCAACGCCTAGCTTCCTATAGCTATTGAACCGATAGCCTAAATTACTGGCTTTTGCTCTGACAAATATTCTTCCGCAAACAATTCAATGACTTAACTCATATTTCCATTTACTGGGCTCTATTCAGTATTGACCCGATTAGCACTCAAGTATAATACTGTATATATAAACAGTACCCCATATTGTGTTTTTGGATTGAAGTATGAGTCTTTCGTTTACCCATAAAGATCAGATTCCGGTTTGTGCCTGCTGTCGCCGCACATTGCCGCTGTATCTGGATCGCGTACCCGCAGGCTTTCCAAGCCCGGCATCCGAATACATTGAGGAGAACATAGACCTCAATGAACATCTGATCAGCCACCCCTCGGCCAGCTATCTGTTACGCGCCGGTGGCTCGTCGATGATTGAGCTGGGGATTTTCAATAATGATTTGCTCTTGGTGGATCGCTCACTCACCGCCCAGCAAGGTGATGTGGTGATCGCGGCGCTCGATGGCCAGCTAACGTGTAAAGTTCTCGATATTACGGGCCGCCGCCTATTGCCCGCCAACCGTCGAGAAAAGCCTATCGAGCTATCCGAAGATCCCGACCTAATCATTGAAGGGGTAGTCCCTGCGCATATTCGTTATCACCGTCACTGGCCTTGGTAACAGTATGTTTGCTTTGGTGGACTGCAATTCATTTTATGCTTCCTGTGAACAAATTTTCAGGCCCGACCTCAGGGGCAAGCCGGTTGTTGTCCTCAGCAATAATGATGGCTTTGTGATCGCCAGAAATTTGCAAGCCAAAGCATTAAAGATTCCCGACTTAACACTGTATATCAAGGTTGCGCCTCTACTACGTAAGCACCGCGTTGCCGTTTTCAGCAGTAATTACCCGCTCTACGGTGATATGTCGGCCAGGGTAATGAGTATCTTGAGAGAATATTCCCTTCATGTTGAAGTATATTCGATTGACGAAATGTTCCTTCAGATTGAAGGAACACCAGAAGCTCTTAACCCCCTTGGTCAGTCGATTAAAAATCGCATCTGGAAAGAAACACGACTACCGGTCTGTGTAGGCTTTGCTAGTAGCAAGACGCTAGCCAAGGTCGCTAATCACGCCGCCAAGAAAATACCGGCATTAAACGGCGTGTGCTGGATACAACGAGAGGATCAGCGTCAGTGGCTATTGCAGCGCATGCCGGTGAACAAAGTGTGGGGGGTAGGTTCACGTATACAGCGCAAGTTAAATACCCTGGGCATTAACAGCGCCTGGGATCTGGCCAGCGCTGATGCACGCCGTCTGCGTCGCCACTTTAGCGTGAATTTAGAGCGCACCATTGCAGAGTTGAATGGTGAAGCTTGCTATGCGCTGGAAGAGTTTCCTCCTAGTAAAAAACAGATTTACTGCACAAGGGGGTTTGGGGTTAAAGCGGTGTCATTGCCCCCGATAATCGAGGCTGTTTCTCTGTATGCCAGTCGCGCAGCTGAAAAGCTCAGGGCGCAAGCGCACTTGGCAACAACACTGCACATCTTCATCCAAACCAGCCCCTACGACCGCAAATACTATAGCCGTAGCACCGTGGTGCAATTACCTTACCCCACCGACGATACCCGTATTATCACGCGCTATGCTCAGTACGCCGCAAAAACCCTTTACCGTGAAGGCTACAGCTATCTTAAAGCGGGTGTTGGAATCATAGCAATGGTGGACCGACAGTTTAAACAAAATGACCTATTTTCCACCGGACAAACTGCTGACACGGATAATTTAATGAACTTACTTGACAGTATCAACCAGCGCTTTGGCAGAGGGACCTTGCAAATGGCGGGAGAAGGCATTCAGAAAAAATGGGCTATGCGGCAAGCCTACCGCTCACCGTCCTACACGACTCGCTTATCAGACTTACCTACCGTTAAGATTTAGTCGCCAAGAGATACGGCAACTTTAGCTAATTGAACTATCGCGCCTTGACAACAACGCTCTCGCAGGGAACACTCCAAAAAAAATCTAATGGGTAACTCCTCGTGCCTCAAGCTCAGTATTTCACCGTCATGTCTTATTTTTCAGAACCTTGGCACCTTCCGTTCTTTATCGCAGTGCTCACCTTAGCTGGTATATCAAGCTGGATATTCAAATCTCGGCTCAAGGCACAAATTTTTGATCACGCGAATTATCGACCGGACCTTGCTTGGCTGCGCGCTGTTTTATATTTTTGTTTTACTTCTCTCATCGCCATATTTAGCGGCGTCACTGACGCCATTATCAATCGCCCATTAGTCAGTGATGGCCAACTGCAAAACCCCATGTGGTGGACTGGCGCAGGCATCTGCGCCCTACTCATTATCGTCGCCTACGGCTACATTTGGGCGATAGGCACCTTCACTGATGGCAGAAAATGGCACCCCGTCAGCACATCGATTTTTGGCGTAATGTGGGGAATAAGTCAGGCGCAACTTTTCTTAAGTTTCTGGGCATTACTGGAGCTTTTGCAGTTAAACATCTGGTGGACGTGTTTATTAACCGGGACTGTCATTTCGATATACAACGGTAATTGGCAGCAATTTTATTGGGATATCAAAGTCTCGCCACCGCACAATTATCCCGAATGGAATGTCCGCAAAGTTTTGTTCTGCCATGTGCCAAATCTCTTACTGACCCTGCCGTTCTTTGCCCTGTACGGCAATGTGCAGCTTTACATCGCTTTCCAAGCAAGCGCCCTGCTGCTCTCTTCTCACCGCATGCACTTCCCGCACTGGGCAGATGACTACCATCCGGGCCAAATACCCACGGAGGCCAGCTGAGTATGCATGGCGTATTTCTCGACGCTGACAGCTTTTCGCCGTCAGACCTAGACTGGCAAGGCCTGCAGAATTCGGTGGACACCGTCACGGTGCATGGCCACACCAGCCCTGCACAGACAGCTGACCGAATATCAAATGCAGAAATTATTTTCACCAATAAGGTTCAGCTGGGTCAGCAGCATTTCGCCAAGGCAACAAAATTACAACTGATTATCATTTTGGCAACCGGCACCAACAACATCGATCTCGGCGCTGCTGCGACTCATGGTATTACTGTTTGCAATAATGTGGCTTATTCCAGCCAGGCATTGATTGAACACACTGCCATGTTGATATTGGCGCTGATGCGCCAATTGCCCAGCTACCACGCGGCGGTACAACGGGGAGAATGGCAGAATCACAGTCAATTTTGCCTATTAGATCCACCAATTCGGCAGCTCCATGGCAAAACTCTCGGCATCATTGGTTATGGCGCCTCAGGGCAAGGCGTCGCCGACTTCGCTCGCGCGATGGGCATGAATATTGTCGCCTGGCAGTCATCACCAGAATCTGACACTGACACTGACAATACCATACCGCCACGCCTGCCTTTGAACACATTACTGCCCCAATGTGACGTCCTCAGCATTCACTGTCCACTCACCGAGCGCACCCGAAACCTGATTGATTACGCCGCCATCAAAACCATGAGGCGAGATGCCATATTAATCAATACCGCGCGCGGCGGTATTGTGAATGAGCAAGATTTGGCGCGGGCACTTGATGAACGGCTGCTGGGGGGGGCGGGTGTCGATGTATTAACTGAAGAGCCGCCTCGCAACGGCAATCCCCTGCTGAGCTGTTCACATCCCAATTTGATCATTACACCGCACAATGCCTGGGGCAGTCGCGAGGCGCGGCAAGCGCTGATAAACCAATCCATCACAATCGTTGCGGCCTTTCGCAAAGCTAAGCCGATCAACGTTGTTGCAAGTAGATGCTAGTTCTTTTCAAATATCCTGTACTAGCTCTACACGCCAGTTGCTAATGTCGTCTTGGGGCCAGCAATAGCGTAATAGCAGCCCCTCAGCACTCAGCCAAAATTCACTATCGCTGCTGTATTGGTCACCGATAAAAGACCAGCGTTCACACGCTAGCTTTTCGCCCGCCAGAATAATCTCTTCGTTACCATGAAACTCGCAGCGCCGCGTGCTGAGCAAAGGCAGGAGTTTTTCATTGGCCGAGTTATTGGGACGAATATCAGGAATCACAATATCCGCTTCTCCGCCCAGCCGGGAGATATGTTTAATCAGTGCGCCGGTATAGACTCTCATCAAGGGATAGATCGGGGCATCAGGTAGAGCCAAACTCATCGACTTCCCAGCATCTAGCTGATGATAGCATTGCTTGTTATCCGTATCGTAAACAGCATCAACCGTGTGCTCTGACTGCCACTGCATACTCACCTGTGTAAACAGACTTGCACTGACCAAAGCCTGACTTGTCAGCCGGAATACTCCATCAAGCTGCCTAGTGCTATGAATTATTTTCTCGCCCACTGTGTTCCGATACTGCTGCCATGTCTCCACTATCGGCTGAAGCTCATCGTTTTTAAAATACAGATACTTGCCGGCTGCCTCAGCCACCGCATTCTCAGCCAGCTTGTAGTCCAAGAACTTCATGCGAACACTTCTATCAACTCAATCAATACGCCGCCGGTAGTGTCGGGATCTAAGTAGACCAGTGCTTTATGGCCAAATCTTACCGGGCCGTTCGGGGTAACGTGGCCGGGAACAATGCCTTTTTCTGCCAACACCCCCATTAACACCTCCAAGTTCTCAACTCGCCAGGCGACATGATTTATGCCAGCACCACCGGAGGGGTATTTTTCAATCACCGCGCGTAAACCCGGATCACTTGCCTCGATTAGCTCAAATTCCGTACCCGCCACCGTCACAAAGGCAAATCGGCTTGGGCTATCGACGCCCGCTGCTGGCTCCCAGCGTACATCTGCCCTGTCTATACCATAAACCCTCTCAAAATTAGCCACGGCTGCATCTAGGTCACTCACCACATGGCCAATATGCTGAAGGCCAATAATGTAATGTTCGAGGGTTGCGGCGATGTTTATCATAATTTTCCCGGTAACAGACTAGAAATAGACTCAATAATGTATTAATGTTATATCATTATGCAATAATATCAAGCACGAGCAGATAGCAAATCTGTCAAGCATCATCATTAACGGACCAAAACATTGAGACTCACAGAATGACATTACGCCTGATTTTCACACTTTTACTGAGTATTGGCCTTGCTTCGCCGGTCCAAGCCGAAAAAATAAAACTAAATATTGTGATTGACGGCATCAGCCACAACAGCGGCAGCCTTGTTGCCCGGGTTTATAACAAAGACAACTGGCTAAGTGATGAGCCTCTGCTGAGCCAATCACTGCCTATACCCAAGTCATTTGATCGCGGCCCACTGACCATGTGCCTAGACATTGACGCAGGTAAATACAGCTTCGCCGTTTATCACGATGTTGATGGCAATGGCCAAATGAATAAAAACTTTATCGGCCTTCCCGCCGAACCTGTTGGATTATCAAACAAACACGTCCCACGTTTTGGCCCACCGCGTTATAGAAAAGCCGAAATGAAAATCGATAAAAACACAGACACTATTAATATCACTCTAGATTAAAAATTGTGGCCGTCCGTCACTCACCGGAGACAGTATGAAAATATTTATATTAGGCATGGGTCATGTCGGCAAAGCTCTAGCCACTAAATTGCGTAGCCAAGGACACCAGATAACTGGCACCACCACTACCCCAGAGAAAGTCGATGGCCTGCGTG
>JBLHPB010000145.1:0-5898 GCA_047624025.1 Zhongshania sp. | reverse complement strand
TCACTATTGGTATGTCTTTAAAGGCTTACACATTAGCCCCAGCCTAGCCTTTACCCCGCGCAACACCCTGACCCTGACATAGTGCTGACTGGACTCACTCCGGCTAGATATAATCTACCTCATGCCGCTCAATGAGCTCATGACAAGCCTCACATTTGACACGGACACTCAACACGTCTCCACAGGGACTATGCTGTAATGCCGTGACCGCCGCCGGATTCTCTTCCCACGCCACCGCCCACTGACGCATTGCGATAATAAGCGGGAATAGCGACAAACCTTTGTTGCTTAAAAAATATTCATTGCGTGGTGGCGATGCCTGATACGTTCTGCGTTCAAAAACACCGTTATCTAGTAGTAGAGTCAATCGATGACTCAGGATATTGGAGGCGATATTGAGTTGTTTTAAAAACACATCATGCCGCCGCACACCAAAAAATGCCGAGATCAGAATCAATAAAGTCCAACGGTCACCAATTAAATCGCTAATACCCGCCAAATTCAGGTCTTCACCATCCTTTTTAGCCGATGAGCGCACTCGGCGCTGACCACTTAAAGATTTAATTTCCTCAATATGCCGCGCTGGATCCTGATCCGCGTGTGGCAGCCGCATTTCATTTAATTGAAAAGGCATTTCACATCCGGCGCATACAGGTGAAGGCTTGAGCGGCTGACCACAGCGACGATGAATTAACTGATAGGGTAATGACCCAGAAGCGCCCGCATCCAACCACTCTAATTCCCACTGCCAGGCTAGCATTGACGATGGAAACAAAGCGGCGCCCATCTCGGTTAACCGGTACTCCATGCGTTTAGCTGCTCCTGGCGCATTCACCTTAATCATCACACCCTGATTGATCAGAGCAGTTAAGCGCCGAGCTAAGGTCGCTTTACTCGCACCGGTGTAACGACGAAATTCCTCAAATCGCCGCCGCCCCAAAAACGCATCGCGCAAAATCAATAGTGACCAGCGATCTCCAATGACATCAAGGCCCTCGGCAATAGAGCTGTTCACGATAAGAGTGTGCGCTGTCATGCCATGCTACTCATAAGCTCCATGCCGAGAGAAACCTCACGGTGAAATATTACTTTGCCGGCCATAAATATCTAGTGACCCAGCATTGACAAAATATATATTAGTCTCATAATGCAATCAACTAATAATTATTATCGTTTATTGCATACTCAGGATTCAGTTATGGCCATTAGCTACAAAAACACCGTAAAATCTAGCCTAAAAGCTAGCCATCACCCCTATCTCAATGGTGCCTGGACGCCAAACTTCACGGAGTACACCGCCAATGAAATGGAGGTTATTGGCCGCATTCCCGACGACATCGACGGTGTTTATATCCGCAATACCGAAAATCCAGTGCAAGAACCCCTAGGACACTACCACCCCTTTGATGGCGACGGCATGATTCACAGCATGTCTTTTAAAGATGGCAAGGCAGAGTACCGAAATCGCTTTGTGAGAACCAAAGGTTTCGACGCCGAACAAGAGGCAGGACAAGCACTATGGGCGGGGATAGCTAATAAGCCCAGCATGTCTATTCGGCCCGGCTGGGGCGCTCAGGGCGGGGTCAAAGACGCCTCATCAACTGACGTTGCGGTTCATGCCGGTGAGATTATCTCGACCTTTTGGCAATGCGGCGACGGCTACCGTCTAGACCCTTTCACACTCGAGCAATTGGGCACCGAAAGCTGGACACCGATTGACGGCATCTCTGCACACCCCAAGGTCGATGAGCGTACAGGTGAAATGCTGTTTTTCAATTACTCTATTTACCCGCCCTACCAGCACTATGGTGTCGTCGACAGCAATAACAAACTGGTGCATTACACCCCCGTACCACTGCCCGGCCCGCGCCTGCCACACGACATGGCCTTCTCCGAGAACTATTCCATACTCGCTGATTTACCCATGTTCTGGGACCCCGAAAAATTAAAGGAAGGACGCTATCACGCGGCCTACCACCCGGACATGCCTAGCCGCTTTGCTATCCTACCGCGCTACGGTAATAGCGAGGATATCCAGTGGTTTGAAGCCAACGCCACCTATGTATTGCACTGGATGAATGCCTACGAAGAAGGCGATGAGATTGTTCTAGACGGTTATTTTCAAGACCAGCCAGACCCAGAGCCGCTTGCTGGTCTACCCAAGGCTGCCGGGCAAATGATGGCCAATATCGATATTCATTCCTTTCAATCCAAACTGCATCGCTGGCGCTTCAATCTGAAAACCGGCGCGGTAAATGAGCAACGACTGGATGATCGCGCTTTGGAATTCGGCACCATCAATCAACAATACGCTGGGCGCAAACACCGCTATATTTACTCCGTGTGGGGCGAACCCAATTGGTTTCTGTTTTCCGGTATGGTCAAACACGACCTAGACACTGGCGAGTCCTGGAGCCTGCCCTTTGGTGAGCAACGTTTTGGCAGTGAAGCGCCCTTCGCGCCGCGCATCAATGCCAAGGATGAAGACGATGGTTATCTGGTGAGTTTTATCACCGACATGAAAGAGAATCGCTCTGAGTGTGTGCTCATTGATGCCAAAGATATTGAAGCTGGGCCGGTGTGCCGCATTGTGCTTCCCCATCGAATTTGCAGCGGCACCCACGCCACTTGGGCCAGCGGCGAGAGTATTCGTAAGCACCAAAAATAAAAGTAAATTACAGCTAAAACTATAGAGAGGAAGCTCATGCAAAGTGCCGTAATTGTCGATGCCGTTAGAATTCCCCGCGCCAGCATACGCGGCACCGCCGCCTATGGGGCGCTCAAACCCGTCGATCTATTACAGCCGTTATTTACTGCCTTAGCCGAGCGCAATCAATTAGACAGCGCCGAGGTAGAAGATGTATTACTGGGATGCTCAACCCAAAACGGTGATCAGGGCGCCAATATCGCCAAGATAGCGGCGCTCTATGCGGGCTGGTCAGAACAGGTTTCTGGTGTCACCTTAAACCGATTCTGTTGCTCGGGATTAGATGCCATCAATCTCGCCGCCAGTAAAATTATGTCTGGGATGGAATCGGTATTAGTCGCTGGAGGCGTTGAGCAACTGAGTGCCGTGCCGATGTTTTCCGACCGCGGGGCCTGGTACAGCGACCCCAAAGTAATGAAAGCAACACGTTTTATGCACATGGGGCTGTCTGCCGATCTGATTGCCAGCCAACAGGGCTTTAGCCGCGAACACCTCGACGCCTGTGCCTTGCAATCTCATCAACGTGCCACCACCGCTGCCAGCAACGGTTATTTTAATCGATCATTGATTCCCGTCCGTGACCACAACAATTTGACTCTGCTGGACAGCGACAATACCGTGCGCCCGCAGCTAAGCCGCGAACAACTCACGGCCCTACCCAGCAGCTTCGCTGATTTTGTCCAACACGGTCAGGCTCTGGTCAGCAAGATTTATCCGAATACCAAGCTCGAGGCTTTCCACACCGCAGGCAATTCTCCCGCCTTAGTAGATGGTGCATCATTACTCTTACTGGCCAGTGAGGACGCTTGCTCACGCCTGTCGCTGACGCCCCGCGCCCGCATTGTCCATTACGCCAATGCCAGCGATGAACCCGTTAGAATGCTCACCGGACATTTACGGGCCACCGAGAAACTGTTCGCTGCCACCGGCTTGCAAGCCAGCGATATTGATCTGTGGGAAGTGAATGAATCATTCGCGGCGAGCGTTTTGTATTTTCAGCAATATTTCAATATTGCCAACGAGCAACTCAATGTCAACGGCGGCGCCATTGCCCTCGGCCACCCTTTAGGTGCAACTGGTGGCAACTTGATGGGGACATTGCTTGATGAGCTGGAAAGGCGAAATCTAAAGCGAGGTATTGTCGCCATCTGCGGTGGTGCCGGTGTCGGCGTTACCACCCTGATCGAACGCCTTTAAAACATCCCCAACAAGGCCGAATTGAAATCTTATAGAGGACAGGTGAAATAATGAGCACTCAAAAAGTTTACCTATTAGGCGGTTATCAAAGCGACTTTAGTCAAAACATTGCCCGCCTGAATCAGGATATTTCAGACTTATTTGTCAATACGGTGCAGTCCGGCCTCGCGGCATGCAAACTCGATGCCGCAGACATTGAAGTTGGTCATGTCGGCAACTTCGTCGCTTCACTGTTCGCCGGCCAAGCTCAGCTCGGCGGATTTTTCGGCCACGTCGATTCGGCCATGCGCTATATGCCCGCCTCCACCCATGAAGCCGCCTGCGCCTCTGGATCAATGGCCATCCTCGCCGCTATGGCTGATCTAGAGTCTGGTCGCTACCAAACAGCCTGTGTGCTCGGCATTGAAATAATGCGCAACCTCAGCGGCGACCAGGCCGCCGCTAATTTACGCCCTGCCGCGTGGGCAAGCCAGGAGTGGACCGATACCGACTACGTTTGGCCCTGCGCTTTCAACAATATGCTGTCGCTTTACGAAGAGCGTTATGCACTGAAAAAAGATTATCTCTACAAAATTTCAGAGCAAAATTTAGCCAGCGCTCGCCGCAATCCCAATGCCCAAACTCGTCAATGGCAATTTAACGAACAAAGTTTCAGCGACGACAATAACGCCAACCCCATTATCAGCGGCAATATTCGCAAACAGGATTGTGGTCAGATTACTGACGGCGCCGCCGTGGTGTTTTTGGCCACTGAGGCTAAGGCTGCAGAATACGCCGCCCGCCACGGTATCGAATTAGATTCAATTCCGACCATTAAAGGCTGGGGGCACATCAATGCGCCACTCTCCTTCAAGGAAAAATTGCGCCTGAGCGATCCCAATGGCTATCTTTTCCCCCATGTAAACACCTTGTTTAAACAGACCTTGCAACGCGCTGGCATGAACAGCCTAGACGCTATCGACGGGCTAGAAGTACATGACTGTTTTAACATCACCGAGTATATGATTCTCGACCATAGCGGCCTATATCCGCACGGCGAGGCCTGGAAAGCCATTGAAAACGGAGACATCAGCAACACCGGCAAACTGCCCATTAATATGAGTGGCGGCCTGATTGGCTTAGGGCACCCAGTAGGGGCTACCGGAGTGAGAATGCTGCTCGACAGCTACAAGCAAATTAGTGGTAGCGCCGGCGATTACCAAATCGACAATGCACAGAATGTGATGACGTTTAATCTGGGTGGCAGCGCAACCACCTGCGCGAGCTTTATTGTCGGCAGGGCCAACAGCTGAATTGATCGAAGCTAGGCACAAGAAGGATATAAGAAATAACAGGTGGCCCAATTTCCCGCTTTGATTTAGTGTTTGATCAGTAAATACTTTTTTAGCAATAAGCCTGGCGCTATGGATCCCATTAAGAAAAACAAATTACACTTCGCCACTATTCTTTGTAGTGGCCCAATAATCACCCTTGGCCTTATTGCCTGTGGTGAACCATCCAAAGTTGAAAGTAAAACCAAAGCCAACTCCCAAACTGGTGCGCTGACCAAGAATCAACAAGGCGGCTTGGATGCCGCCAATAAAATGCAGGCGCAAATGCAGCAAGCTGCCGATAGACGCGAATAACAGAGTCGGGATGAGGGTATCTAGCCATGTCCAAAATCGTCTGGTTAAGCATTTTTGCCATTGTGCTTATTTGGTCCGGGGTTGCACCACTTGATCGTTTTACTTGGATTTTGGAAGTTGCGCCTGCGGTCATCGCCCTCTTGATACTGGCCTTTAGCCGTAACCGCTTCCCTTTAAGCCCCCTCCTATATCTGCTTATCCTCTTACACAGTGTGACCCTGATGATTCGCGGTCACTACACCTATGCCGAGGTGCCTATATTTGACTGGCTGGCCGAGCAATTTGATTGGCAGCGCAACCACTACGACAAACTTGGTCACTTTGCCCAAGGTTTTGTGCCCGCCATGGTTGCCAGAGAATTGCTTGTTC
>JBLHPB010000144.1:0-5902 GCA_047624025.1 Zhongshania sp. | reverse complement strand
AAGTCTTTTCTGCGCAGCTGTGCAGACAAAGTGGACTGGAACACACCAAAAGCCTACTTAGAACACTTACAAGAACTTAAGCTTGGCCCCAACGTTGTCACCCTAGTACCTCACTCAATGCTCCGCATTGATGCCATGGGGTTTGATAACAGCATTAGCCGCGACCCCAGTGAGAATGAGCTACAAACTATGCAAGCAAATCTGGGCGATGCTCTCAAGCTAGGCTACGCGGGCTTTTCTACCGACGCCCTACCCTTTCATTACTTAGCCAACCAACCCAATTGCGCGAAAACAATACCAACCCAATTCGCTAACTATGCTGAGCTTAAAAAACTTACCCAAGTGGTGCGTGAGCACGGCGCGTTATGGCAGGCAACACCACCGAAAGACAGTGCCATTAACACCATCAAAACCTTTTTACTAACCAGTGGCCGACTGCATAAAAAGCCATTGCGAACCACCGTAGTGGCCGCATTAGATGTTGCCAATAATTGGAAAATTTTACGCTTAGCAAAATTGCTGGCTAATGTTTTAAACTCTAAGCTGATCCAAGGTGATTTTCATCTACAAGCCTTAGGCGCGCCTTTTAAAGTCTGGTCAGACGGCGCAGTCACACCCCTCTCAGAGGAAATCCCTGAGCTAAGAAAACTCAACGAAACAAACTTAGAAGACAGTGCCGCTAGGCTTAAAATTCTTAATGATGCCGAATACATCAAAACGTTTCGGGCGATGTGGTTAAAAGGTAAACAAGGCTGGGGCTTGGCAAAACTGAAGCGTGTTCTGAATATGGAAGACTATGCCTTTAACCGCACTTTAAGTGATATGACGGTAGAAGGCTGTCCAATTGAGAGTTGGGTTGGCATGAATATGCAAGACTTGCTGGATCGCATAATTGGGATAAAAAGCAGCAGAATCCCCGGCGACATTAGTGGTCAGGAACAGGATATTATTAACCGAGATTTCTTTTGGATTAGCGATGAAGCAGACTTTATGCTGCAGCTACTCAGAACCTTCGATCTTGACCTGAGTTGGAGCACCGTCACCGCAAATCGCAACCCCGAGACAACCCGCGCGTTACTGATGAACCCCCTGCTTATGCCTGGTTTTAACGACTGCGGCGCGCACCTAACAAATATGGCCTTTTATGATGTTAACTTGCGGAGCCTGAAGCTAGCCTCCAGCGGTGGCGACAACGATATCACTTATATCGTCAAACGCTTAACGAGAGATGCCGCAGACTTATTTGGCGTTAAAGCAGGCACTATTAACCAAGGTGATGTTGCCGATCTGATATTGATCGACCCAAAGCAGCTTGCCAACTACGACGGCGAAGCCAATGTGATTCGCCAGCACCGAGCTGAATATAATCATGAGCAGTTAGTTAATCGCTCTGACGGCGTTGTCCCCTTAGTCATGATTGGCGGAAATATCGCCTGGGAAAACGATAACTTTAGTGCTGATTTTGGCAACAAAGCGATGGGGCGGCTGCTTAAAGCCTCTGCAGCTTAGTTATAAAAAAGGCGCGGTATCTACCGCGCCAATACTGAGCAAAAATTCAGACCCGTGCGAATATAGCCTGCAGCCATTCACTCATTTCATCCAACGCCGCGCGATGATTTCGCTGCGGCCCTTGCAAGCCTACAAATCCATGAGTGGCACCTAGATACAGGCTGTTTTGCACTGCGCAACCTTGTTCTTGGAGACGCTCCGCATACGCTCGACCCTCATCACGCAGTGGATCACGTTCAGCGGTAATGACTAAAGCGGGAGGTAAATCAGCGAGATTATCGGCCACCAGCGGGGTCGCCAATGGATGGCGAGTTTGGCCATCGGCAAGTGCAGTACTGCCATGTAGGTAGGTGTCCCAAAACCACGTCATTAAAGCCCTGGACAATACCGGACCCTTGGCATTTTCAGTGTAGGACTCGGTGCCCGGATGATAGTGGTCAGTCACCGGGTAAATCAGCAATTGGCCTTTAATCAGTCCCGGAAATTTATCCCGCGCCTGCAATGCGGTGACGGCAGCCAGATTTCCGCCAGCGCTGTCACCGGCAACCACAATGGCATCGCGAATACCGCCGTATAACTCAATGTGCTCAACAAGCCAGCTCAAGGCTATTAAGCAATCTTCTGGCGCGGCGGGAAACGGCGCTTCTGGTGCGCGACGATAATCAACTGCCACCACAATACAGTCACTGCGATCGCAAAGATCACGGCACAGTGGGTCATAGGTAGGCAGGTCGCCGATTACCCAACCACCACCGTGAAAATACAAAACCACCGGGAATGGCCCGTCGCCCGGCGGCTGATAAATACGCAAGGGTATTTGATCGCCATTCAAACGCTCCACTGACACTTTACGCACAGCAATATGCTTGGCGGTTTTGCCCAGCCAGCGCAATACCGTGACTGCTTTTAGGCCGTTGCGCAATGCGGCGACTTTCAGTTTATTTGCCATCCCCAATGGTCCTTGTATTTTTATTGTCTATTTTTTATTTTAAGAGTATTCACTATTAGCATTGCGACCGTCACCATCAGAGCGCAAATAAGACTTGCTGTTTATCCAGCCGCGCGGCGTATAAAAACCCCATTTGCGAATTTTTGGTCCCGTAATAAAGAGCGTTAAGCTGTCGGCTGTGTTCAGTAGCAATCGATGTGGGGCGCGACCCATACGCGCGGTGAGGCTTCCTGTTGGCAGGATGCGCGAACCCGAGGGCATCTCTTCCTTGATCTCGCCGCGCAATACCATCGAGTAATTAAATAGCCAGGGATGGTCGTGTAAATTCACATCGGGATCATTGCCGGTAACATGATGCAAATACACATTGAATAGTCGATTACGGGGAACAATATGCCAGCGACTCAGGTAGTCCGTACCAATGATTTTAGTCGGCGGGCGCTGTACAATCTGATCTGCCTTCGCCTGGCAATGCGAGAGAAATAAAGCCGGAACACGCATAACAACAACACTCTATACATCAATCTAAAAATACCCCGCTCACATAGTACCATTCATGCCTAGCCACACCATCATCCCAGCCGCAGAAAGCAGAGCACAGTCATTAATCAGCGATTCCTCGTGACTTATTCAGCGAAATTTTTCAGATAAGAGATCATCGCCCGCGCCGATTCTCGCTGATACTCAGGGGTAATCTCGCCGTGAAAATGGTAGGACAGGCGCAGACAAGCTGTGCCCAGCTCCACCGTTAGCGCGAGGACATTGGGGTTTTCAGTGGGCAGCACAATATTCACTGATTGCATCAAACGATCAATATGCCGACCTAAATGCTCAATGGTCAATTCTAGGGATTTATTGCTCTCATCACTGGCCATCACCCCGAGAATCAGCATTCGACCTACAGGATTACTGTTGTGGAAGTTGGCAACCGCCGCCGCCACTTGGTGCACCACATCCTGCCAGGGTATTTCACCAAGTACTTGACCGGCCAGCTCCACATGCTCTTCCAGCTGAATCAGATAGCGACGTGTCAGCTCATTAAGTATTGCATAGGGCGTGGGGAAATAATGGTAAATACTCGTGCGGGTATAGCCTAAGCGCTCGGCCAACTCTGGAATCGAAAAGGCTGAAATGCCCTTGGCTAATAACAGCATTTCCGACTCTGCCAGAATCTTCTCGAAACGCTCTCGGCCCCGCTCTTGCTGTGGCGCACGCGCCTGGGACAAGGAAACCACTGAATTCTCCATTACTGAGTCTATCTCCAATCCGATCAAATGATGATTACTTGGCTCTTTAAGCCTTGACTATAAAAACCCACGGAAGTATGTTTAGGACAAAGCGTACATAAGTATGCTAATGAATTCCAGCAGCATTGTGCATTATTTTGCTCTGTTGCCTGAGCTGAGTGAGCCCGCTCATTTTGCTCCATAATAATGATAAATCTACCCAGTATTCCGGAGTGGCGATGAACATATTACCTCAATCTCTAGTGCGATTTGGCGCAATGACCTTGCTTGCAATAAGCGTGGTCGCCTGCGGCGGTGCCAGCTCCGGCAGCCCCCAAGGTAGCGTTGTCACAGCTCCGGTTGATGAAGAAAATAACGCGGCGATTGCCACATCGGAAGAATTTTTTAGTACGCGAATGAACACGCGAATGGATTACTGCCGCAACTGCCATATCCCCGGCGGCGTCGCCGATACTGACGAAGGCAAGGGATTTATGCTGTCGTCAAATAGCAGCCAAGACTACGCCAATCTATTTTCGTCCTGGCAGACTCTGGGCAAGGGTGTAACGGGCAATAAAATCATCATTGAAAACGCCATCGCCAGTGAGCCTCATAGCGGCGGTAAAAGCTGGCCCATCGGCAGCCCTGCCTATCTCGACATGATCACTTTACTCAGCTGCTGGGACAATCCCGCTAATTGCAGCTTTGGCACCACGCCCGACTTACCCGCTGAAGTACCCGCCGAGTTCCCCCTGCTAGGCAGCCGCCATGCCACTCACCTGTGGTCCGAATATTGCGAAAACAAACTGGACGATGCGGTATTGCCCGCCGACCCCCGCAGCCTGATTCGTCCCGGCGTCAACGCCAATAAAGCGGTTTTCTATAATGCTTACTGGCAGGACTGCCACGCCAATATGGCTGAGGAAGAAAAACCAGCCAAGACCTGCGGACAATACCGAACACGCCGAGATCGCGGCCTACACTTTCTGCTAGACGAACTGCCCGTTGGCTCGGTATCGGCGGAAAACTTCGACAATACTTGGCAAAAGTGGGGCTTGAGCGCAAGGCCTGAGAATTTCGAAGCGCTGTATACCCTGCGCTATGGCACGAATGTCGCCCCCTTTGACAATCCCTATCCGCTGGTAGGTGAAGACCCCAATCAAAGTAATGGTGGTTCTGGCCAGCTACCTTTAGGTCTAAGGCAGAATAAAGATGCCGATGGCAACTGGACTGGCACCATCGGCAGCGCCGCCTGCTTTCTCTGCCACGGCGGCCAAGTTGGCGATCCACACCAAGGCGACAACATCCATATTGGTCTAGCCAATATCGGCTCTGGCAATAATAACTACGACGTACTAATGTCAGCCAAAGACGGCTCACCCTTCAATGGTATGGCCGTGGTCGAAGACGCCCTGCCGCCAATGGACATCAACGCGGTATTTAATATTGGCATCAAGCAACGCGGCCAGAACAACGCCGTGGGTGCCTTTGAGTTTCTGGTAACGCTACTCGACTATGACTCCTTGGGCGTCAATGCTAATCCCGCCAAGAGTATCACTGGCGGTGGCGCCCAGGGCGTAGCCGATATTGCCCACCCACTGGCTCACACCCAAGATACTCCGCCGTGGTGGAATATGGGTATGCGGCCACGCAAATTCTTCGACGCTGGGGTTTCCAACGACAGCACTCGCATTATCATGGCCGCCGGCCCCGGTGAGCTGAACGAGATTTTCTCCCAAGACGGCGTGCCCTACCGCAGCCGTATCGAACTGTGGGATCAAGATTTAGAAGCCTACTTCCTATCACTGGAATCGCCAGTTTACCCAGAAGCCATCAATACTCCACTGGCTGAACTGGGCGCCATTCTCTTCCACAACAAAGACTTGTGGGCCGAAGAAGGCAATGCCTCTGCCCCCCAACCACTGGGCGGAAATGGCTCTTGCGCCTCTTGCCACGGAGTGTATTCGCCGCGCTATGCCAATGACCCCAATTTCCTCGAAACGCCCGCTTTGGAAGGTGTCGCCGGGCATATTTCACCACTCGCCGTGATCAACACCGACGCAGCACGCTCGGACATGCTCACGCCAAGTCTGCGCAAGGGCTGGGACACCACTTTTTGGGGCTATCCCGACGGAGTTGAGGGCTGGGTCGCACCAGACGAAAAGGATCCAATCACCGAGGCTCTGGACGATATGTTGCCACACGAAAATCGCCCGCA
>JBLHPB010000143.1:0-6084 GCA_047624025.1 Zhongshania sp. | reverse complement strand
CGCGAGGAACATAGCCAGCATATTCCAAGGTGACATCCAGAAAACGTTGGGCGACTTCATTGAGACGCTCAAACCCATCGCGAGCCTGATCTAGACCGTCGACCATATTGCGTAAAACTTTAAACCGTTGAATGCCCGCATCGCGATTCATTACCTTGATCAAGGCGTAAGCATCAGCCATCGAAGTGAGCTCATCAGTAACCACCACCAAGACATATTGGCTGGCCTGACTAAAGGTCACAACGCTATCAGAAATACCCGCGGCGGTATCGACAATCATCACGTCGTATTCATCATTGAGTTCACTTAAGGAACGCACAATGGCCGCGTGCTGATCGGCACCCAATTCGGCCATTTTTTTAATACCGGAGGCAGCGGGAATAATGGCGATGCCATTAGGCCCCTCCACCAACACTTCCTGCATTGTGCACTTGCCTTCAAGGACATGCGAAAGATTCCACTTTGGACGCAGCCCCAGCATAATATCGACATTGGCCAAACCAAGATCGGCGTCCATCAACAGTACTCGGCGCCCACGCCTGGCTAATTGGCAGGCGAGATTGACCGAAACATTGGTCTTGCCCACACCGCCTTTACCGCTGCTTACTGCAATTACTTTAACTGCGTTCATCTTCTTGTTGTTCTCCAAGCTCTAGTGCTCCGTCCATAATAGGACGATTCGGACTTTATTGATCTAGGCAATATCACTCACATCACCTATCAGCCAATACTACCCCCGCAGACTCAAACTACTGCGGGCCTGGGGCAAGGGCTGAGACGTCTGGCCAACGGCTACGGTACTCTTACTCATTGCTGAGCCCAAGCCCCGCTCGGTGTTTTTACTCACTAATGACGGTGCTCTGCCGCGCTTATGCTCAAAGGCTCTGGCCATCCGTGTGGCCATACTAACCAGTTTAGCAGCATCGGCAGAAGATAGGTTCTGCGGTACTTTAGGCCCATTTGCACACCACGCTACAGGTAGGCGATGTTGAATTAGATTTGACAAAATTCCACCCAAACGCATAGCCTCGTCAATGCGTGTTACCACTGCACCGCGTGGCGACAAGCCGGCATAAGCATCAATAATTACACTTTGTACATAGGCTTCGGCATCCGCCGGTAACGTCAAAAACACCTGCACATCTTGCATGGCCGAGGTCAAACGCTGTAATTCATTGATGCCCTGGGTATCACGGAATGAAATCCCCGCGGTGTCGATTAGTACTAAGGTCTTTTTACGAAGGATGCGGTAGGTTTTAACCGCCTCCTCTAAATCACCCGCACTGTGCACTGGAATCTGCAATATACGGCCATAGGCGCGGAGCTGTTCCTGAGCGCCAACTCTGGCCACATCAGTGGTCAATATGGCAATGCCGTCGCGACCATGGGTTAGTACATACTGGGCGGCAATTTTAGCGATAGTCGTCGTTTTGCCCGCACCCTGAGGGCCAACCAGACAAATGGCGCCACTGCGTGGTGGCGTCATAACCGGTAATTGCTTGCTAAGGAGCATTTGCAACATTTCGCGCTGTAAACCATCACTCTCTTCAGCAGGAATTTCACTGGCCAAGCGCTTACCCAGCGCAGGATCAATATCCAACGCGGCTAAGAAATCATTTAAACCACTCTGCTCCGGCGCGTGAAAACTGGCTTGCTGCCAGTTGTGGTCTTTAAGCTGACCCATCAACATCGACTTCATCGACGCCAAGTCTTGCTTTAAGGTAAATAATTCATCTTGCTGTGACCAGGCAATATGCGGAGCTTGAGTTGGTCCACCGCCAGTATTTTGGCGTTGATTTTGAGGCTTTGGTCGAGATAGGGCTTGAGTTTGACCAGACACTTCTTCGGCCTTTTGCTGACGCTCTAGCAGGGCATCCAATGCGGTCTTTTCTTTGCCCTTGACGCTGGCGGTGCCAAATTGGCGAGTAATCTGTTGCGCAAGTTGTTGCGGAGAGCGGGCCTGTTCGGCAAAGCTGGGTGCTGAGCTGCTTGTCGTTTCGGCACCCTCATCCAAGCTAACCAGTAGTTCCACGCCACCCTCGACAGTATGGCAGTCTAAAATGACCGCGTCGGGACCGTGCGCGGCCCGCACCAAACGCATGGCCTGCTGGCTATCTGCTGCACGATATCGCTTTACTTGCATACTTATATCTCCTAGCTGCGCATTAAGCTAAACGCGCTTGCTGGCCAATCGTGGATAACAGGCGAACTTGCTTGCTATCGGGCACTTCGTTGTACGACAACACTGATAATCCGGGAACACTGCGCCGAGTAAAGCGCGATAACCAAGCCCGAATAGACGGGGATACCAGGACCACCGCCGGTTGACCTGCAAGCTCCTGACGATGACTAAAATCGGCCAGTTCGCTCTGTAGTCGCTCAGAAATCCCAGGTTCCAAACCTACTGCCCCAGAACTGCTTCTCAACATGTCCTGCAACAACTGTTCCAAATCTGCATCTAAGGCTGAAACCGGCAATTCATCGTCTAAGCCATTGATTTCCTGAACAATCATCCGACCCAATGCCACTCGAACACCCTCCAATAATTCGTCAGGATTCTTGCTACGAGGTGCTTGCTCCGCCAAACTTTCGGCGATCATACGAATACTGCGAATGGAAACGCCCTCTTTCAGTAAGTTTTGCAGCACCCTAACCACAATGCTTAATGGCAATTGCTTGGGCACCACATTCTCCACCAGACGGGGATCGGTCTTAGCAAGTCTATCCAGTAATTGCTGCACTTCCTCATGGCCAAGTAATTCATGGGCATGCTGTTTAACCACCTGACTAAGGTGAGTGGCGATGACGGTACAAGGGTCTACTACGGTATAGCCCATGGTCTGAGCTTGGTCGCGCTGACTAGAATCGATCCACACAGCCTCCATGCCAAACGCGGGGTCTTTGGTAGTGGCGCCGCGCAAACCGGCTTGAGCACCACCGGGATTGATCGCCAATTCCTTACCTACCTGAATATCGCCTTGGGCAATGGTGTCACCCAGTAATTGAATACGGTAGCTGCCGGGTGATAATTCCAAATTATCGCGGATATGCACGGGCTGAATTAAAAAGCCCAAATCTTTAGACAATTTCTTGCGCACCCCGGTAATTCGACTAATCAATTCGCCACCCTGATTGCGATCGACCAGAGGAATAAGGCGATAGCCTACTTCCAAGCTAACCACATCCATGTGAGTCACTTCATCCCAGCTCAATTCACTGGTTTCACGTGGGCTTGCGGGCAGATCTTCGCCGCTTTCTTCCTCATCAATAAGTTCCGGAGCGCGTTTTTTCTGGTTTTCAATCCACCAGCCGCTGCCGCCACAAATCGCCGCCAGCATTAAAAAAACCAGATTGGGCATACCCGGAATGATGCCTATCAAGGCCAACATAAATGCCGACATATACAGCACATTGCTGTTGGCGAACATCTGCGTGGCTATTTGTTTACCCATGTTCTGCGCGCGTGAAATTCGCGTCACAATAATAGCCACTGCGGTGGACAGCAGCAGCGAAGGCAGCTGCGCTACCAGACCATCACCAATCGTCAGTAAGGTGTAATTGTGCATGGCCTGATCAAAACTCAGACCGTGCTGGCTCATGCCCACACCCAAACCGCCAATGACGTTAATGAACAGAATCATGATGCCAGCGATGGCATCACCACGAACGAACTTGCTGGCACCGTCCATGGAACCGTAGAAATCCGCCTCAGTGCGCACCTCTTCGCGCCGACGACTAGCGTCCTCTTGACTGAGGATACCGGCATTCAAATCTGAATCGATAGCCATCTGCTTGCCGGGCATGGCATCTAGTGTAAAGCGAGCGGTGACTTCTGCCACACGGCCAGCACCCTTGGTCACCACCACGAAGTTGATCACAACCAGGATAATAAACACCACAATACCGACTACATAATTGCCGCCGATAACGAATTCACCAAAGGATTCAATAACCTTACCGGCAGCGCCTGGGCCGGTGTGGCCTTCCAGCAAAACTACCCTTGTAGAGGCCACATTCAGCGACAAGCGCAGCAAGGTAGCCAACAGTAATACCGTGGGGAAAACTGAGAAATCGATAGGGCGGTCAACGTAGATGACTGCCAGAATAATGACCAGTGATAAGGCGATATTGAAGGTGAACAATAAATCGAGTAGAAATGGCGGCATGGGGATGACCAGCATCCCCAAACAGGCCATCAGTAACGTCAGTACACCAATACCGCTGCCAGCTAGCTTATCCATCCAGGCCGGCATTATGATTGCTTGTGTCGCCATACCGCTCTTTTCCCTTGTTTCGCCGCACACATGGACGTACAGCGCCAAAATTTCGTCGCTAGCAAGTGTTATAGCAACAAGGGGGCCAACAATGGCAAACGCAGTAGTTTTAAAGACTTAAACGATTTTAAAGTAGATCTTTGAGGTAGGCATCATCCACTTCTGGCTCTGGTGGCTCGGGGTATTCTCCACCCAGTGTTTCCCAGCTGCGCAGCTGATAAACATAGGTGAGAATTTGCGCCACGGCCAAATATAGGCCGCCGGGGATTTCCGCATCCAGATCGGTACTGGCAAATACCGCACGGGCCAAACGCGGCGATTCGACAATTGGCACATCGTGCTCCGCCGCCAGCTCGCGAATCTTCGCCGCGATATTATCCGCACCTTTGGCCAGCAGCATTGGCGCGGCCATTCGCGCCTCATCGTATTTCAATGCCACCGCAAAATGGGTGGGGTTGGTGATGATGACATCGGCGGTGGGGACTTTTTCCATCATCCGGCTATTGGCGGCAGCCTGCTGCATTTCACGTAATTTGGCTTTCACTTCTGGGCGACCATCTGATTCTTTGTGCTCGTCGCGTACCTCCTGCAGTGTCATGCGCAATTCCTTGTGGTAATTCCACAATTGCCAAGGCACATCAAGAGCCGCAATCGCCACCAGCGGCAAACTCACTATAAAGAAAAACCACACCAACATCTGAGCACTATTGCGAATCGCCGTCTTCGGTTCTTGCATACCCAGACCAAGAATATCCTCCGCCATCCCCGAAAGTAGGAATACCGCCGCCGCGCCAATAAATAGCATTTTTATTAATGACTTGGCCAGCTCACCCAGACTGCGCAGGGAAAACAGTTTGCCTACACCCTTGATTGGGTCCATACGCTCGGGTTTAACGCTGAGGTTAAACGTCCAGCCACCCAATATAGTGGAGGAGAAAATCGCGGCAACGATGGCAACCACCAAAATCGGCCAGATGGTCAACAAACCCGTGACCAGAGTTTCGTAGAGCCGCGAGGCAATTACCTGCTCGGTGTCGGGCAATAAAAACCCCGGTGACAGGCTTTTAGCCAACATTTCCTGAAGGCTAGCAGCGAGCTTGGCCCCGCCAAATAACAACATGATCGCCCCGGCCAAGGTCACCATCATGGTAGTCAATTCTTTTGAACGAGCGACCTGACCTTTTTTACGGGAGTCGGCTAATTTTTTCGGGGTGGCGTCTTCTGTACGTTCTTGCCCGTCCTCATTCTCGGCCATAGCTTACATCCCGAGAAATTGTTCGGCAGCGACAAAGGCGCGGCCAAGACTGGAGTTTAATAAGGGTAATAAATTGGGTATTAAACGATTCACCACCAAAAAACCGATCAACATGGCAATCGGGAAACCTACCGCAAACAAGTTGAGGGTTGGTGCAGCGCGGCTGATAACACCAATCGAAAGCTGGACAACCAACAGTGCAACAACAGCGGGAATGGCCACCGCAATGGCGCCGGTAAACAACTCTGCGCCGCGCATTACCACCACACTAAGCTGATCTCCAGACAGCGCAGCGCCGCCAATAGGCCAGTATTCAAAACTGCGCGCCAGCAAACTGATAAAATCCATATGACCATTCATGGCCACGAACAACAGCATGGTAAAGATCAATAGAAATTGCGATAACACCGGCACCTGCACACCGCGCTGGGGGTCGACCATCATGGCAAAACCCAAGCCCATGCCCATAGCAATTAATTGTCCAGCAAGGATAATCGCATCAAAAACCAGCTGGATAATAAACCCCAGACAAATCCCAATCAGTAATTCATTGGC
>JBLHPB010000142.1:0-6129 GCA_047624025.1 Zhongshania sp. | reverse complement strand
TAGCGGAAATAGCTCATAACATCTTCATTGGCATACCACTGCAAATTAAACGCTGGCGACACATTGGCGACTTTGCGAGCATTGCTAATATTGTGGTTTTCCGAATTATTCAATGCCCCAGCAATAAACGCATACAGCTGATTAGCCGTGCGCTCCTTAGAACGAAACTCAGCGACATTTAAGTACTTTGTTGCACGCTTTTCATCCTGCCCCCAACGAAGGCCCAACGTTGCGCTGAGCGCCTCTGTAACATTCCATGTAGCTTGACCAAATACCGCCACGCTATCAGTGGTCTGCTCAAACTCAGTGTAGGTTGCCAGCTGTGATGGCAGCGACATTGCTAGCCCAGGAATCGGCAAGGAGCTAGGCACACCCAAGGCATCAAAGTCTAAGTTAAGCCACAAGGTACTACTTAGGTCTTGAGTGTGCGCGTAAACACCAGCAATAAAGTCGATGCTCTCCCCGACACTGCCAGCTAAGCGAAACTCCTGACTGAGCTGGGTAAAGTCCTCGGTATTTTCTGTGCCGATAAATTCTAAATCGGTAAAGTCAGCATCGAGATTAAATGTGAAATCAAAATATGAGTAACCGGTAATACTGGTCAGCGTAATGGTATCGGACACCTCATAGTCTAGTGACAGTAGCGCGGCATCACTATTGTTCTGAGTCATTGCCGGCTGCCAGGCAAACTGCCGGTCAGACTTGCGACGATCAAGTTTGCCGTCCTCGCGAGGATCTATTTCGTCCTCCAGGTTAAAAGACAGCAACGGTAGGGGGAGTGAAGCCGGCGGATCAATTGGAAAGGCGATATTGGACTGGTACAAGTTAAACGTACCGGTTTTATCCGTCAGCTGAAAAGTCGTGCCGGTAAGACCAAAATCAGACCGCTCAAGCTTTAGGTTAACATCCAGCTTGTCGCTGGCATCCCAACGCAGCGCTAAACGCAGTGATTCATCGGCACGCTGTGCCTCATCACGGTCGAGCACAAAGTTTTCAAGATAGCCGTCTTCCTCAAGTCGCTTATATGCCGCGCGAGCGGAAAAGCTGTCGCCTAAGGGAATATTCAGTACCGCTGTCACCTCCTTCGCGCCCAGCTCTGGGTTAAGCTGGTAACTCAGCTCACCACCAAACTCCTCCGTTGGGCGACTGGTAGTGATATTAACCGCACCGGCGATGGTGTTCTTACCAAAAAGTGTGCCCTGCGGCCCTTTAAGCACTTCAACCAAGGCGATATCAAGAAAGGGGGCCTGAAATTGCTGACCTCGCCCGGCATAAATGCCGTCGATAAACATGCCTACGGATTGCTCAAAGCCACGGTTATCGCCCGAGCCTACGCCGCGAATATACACCGCGTTACCCTGACCGGTAACCGCCATTTTAAAATTGGGTACATAGGCCGACAGCTCTTCCATGCGCTGCAGTCCCGCATCGCGTATTTTGGCTCCATCAACGGCGGCCACCGCTATCGGAACGTCCTGCAAACTTTGCTGCTGCTTTTGAGCCGTAACTATCACTTCTTCTAGTTGCGCACGAGGCTTAGCTTCAGCGGCAAGTCCGGCTGCAGGCAACACCACCACTGCCAGTGTACAAGCCCATAATCTGCGATTCAGCATAACCCTTCCTTATCGGTATTATTATGCGGAAGAGTGTCACATAGCGGCGCCGGAGGATTGTTTAATAATGCCAGCAGTGTCGGCAAGCGACATCGGTGCAGCTAGAAAGTCTTAGATTCTTTTATTGTCGGCAACTTTTTAGCTTAGCCAAAAATCACATGCGTCAGCTTATCTAAGCCCAACCAGTAATAATCACGAGCAAAACCCGGCGCCGAAAAACAAAAAGACTGCACGTAGTTATTCATCGCAAAACGGGCTTTTTCCTCGCCGGTTTCAATATCAAGAATGACACTCTCTTCGCCGTTTTTTAGGCCGCGCCAGGTTTTCAAGCTGCGGTAGTCTTCGGTTACTAACTCACCGGTATCTGCAAAATACAGTCCGTGACCGGCCATACCAAAGTCTTCTCGCTGCCATAAGGCTGTCAGCTCATTAGTTTCAAGATCATGCCGCCACGCCTTTACAAATGCATTGGCCGAATCGTAGGCCACTAAAATCCGCCGCTGGCTGCAGTACAGTGGCGGATTGCTTATGCTGCCACCACTAATACCGCTGATCGGCGTAATACTGAAATCACTGCTGTCACTCACACTAACACGAATAATATTATTCGGGCTTAACGCCACACCCTCATTTAGCATCGATAGTGCTTTATTGGCGGTATGCTTGCCGTTATCCATAAACCAAATATTGTGCTGATCAATGACGGGGTCCCAGCCGTAGCTTTGTCCCTGATTTTGGAGGGCGTTGTCGATATAGTTAAGCGCCCAGTCGCTATCGCGCTCTAATATTTTGCCGGCAGTATTAAAGTGATAACGGTGAATGGCGGTAACACCCGTGACATACACGGTGTTCCCCACCGCGCTTAACCTCGAGATTGACGGCTCTGGCATCTCGATGGCATGGCTTATGGTGAGGGTGTCGGGATCAATGAGTAGTAATTGGGTTTGGCCGTTCTCGGCAATCGGCTTGGTTACGAGATAGCCGCTATCCAAAATCACGTGGGAGTTATACGGTAAGTTTTGCGGCAACTTTAAGCTGTTGATGCATTCGCAGTCTGGGTTCAAGCGATGCAGGTAACGGCCAAATGTCACATAAAGATCGCCGTTGCGATGAATGGCAAAGCCACCTGGCCAAAATGGACCGCCGGCTAGCTTGGGAGACTTTTTAAGGGGTGCCAATGTTTGTGGGTCAATTTTTTCAATGTAAGAGTGGCACTGCAAGCCCAAACCCCTGCGCAGGTTATCGTGGTGCATGAGATACACTTCGCCAGGATCTCGCAACAACACCATATTACCCAAAAGTAGACGCCGACTAACCAACGTCACCTGATCACTCGGCTGTATATTTAGACCATTAATGGCTGTTGGGATTTGCAAGCGTTCGGGGCCGCCATCTTCACAGGACCATGGGCTATTGTAGTATCCGCTGGCAACGCGGTCGCGATTATATATGTGAGTAGCCAATCAACTAATCTCCCTGCTTTCGCTTAACAACCCATACAATCAGAGCCACCAATAAGAACAACAAGCCTATTAGGTAAGGCCAATACACGCTAAGCAGCTTTTTATAGGTGTTATGCGTGAGCTGCTGAACAGAATCAAAGCCATCAGGCATTTCCTGCACGCCATGTTTTGCGGCGTAGTCTTGGTAGTCAGCGAATAAGGAGCTGAACACCGCCGCTTCGGCTCCGGCTAGATCGTTTGTTTCACCCGGATCTTTATCCAGATTGTACAAATGCCAAACCCCGTCTCCATGCGGAGGCAGATTACGCGTCAATTTGTATTTACCTTTAAAGAGCGCAGCATTACCTGCCACTTCCAGACCTACGGCTTCACTTGGACCATAGGTTTGATCACTGCTACCGCTTAGTACCGGTTTTAAGCTACGGCCGGTTATGGCCATATCGTTGTTGCTTAACGATACCGGCAGATTGAGGTAGTCTAGTAAGGTCGGGGTAATATCGGTGACCATTGCCAGCGACGATTGCATTTTACCTTGGGGTATTCTCGGCCCCGAAATAATCAGCGGCACACGAATACCGCCATCACTGCTATAAAATTTAAACATTTTATTGGGTGATGCTGCAGCGGATGCCCACTCTGGGCCAATCGACACCAAGCTGCCCTTTTCGCCCATGGTGTCAATATCACTATTGTAAGTCCTGACGGCTTTCCACAACCCCATGCCCGAGGTATTAACAATATCGTTAAACTCCGGTCCATTATCAGACGTCACGACAAACAGGGTATTTTCTAATTGACCGCTTTCTTCCAGCCAATCGATGAGCCGCCCAATATGATGATCCATAGCTTCGAGCATACCGGCATTAACAGCCATAGCTTTAGCATAATAACGACGCTCTTGATCACTTAGCTTATCCCAATCGCGCAGCCCTTCCGGCATCGGCGCTAAGGCTGCATCAGCAGGGATTAGGCCGAGCTGTTTGGCTTTTTTCCAGCGCTGCTCACGCAATACATGCCAACCTTGATCGTAAACACCGTCGTAGTGCTCGGTAAATTCTCGAGGCGCTTGAATGGGAATATGAATGGCCTGAAAAGCTAGATAGGCTAAAAAGGCTTGTTCGCTGTTCCCTGCACTACTGTTACCAGCACTAATATAGTCAATCATTTTGTCGACAATAAAAGCAGACGAGTAAAAATCGTCGGGCAAGGTGGCAGGCTGATCATCCTCATACCATGGCGCCGAAGTGTAATACGGCATATACGGCTTTTGCTCCCAGTTATCTGCACCTGAAGCATCCAAAGCAAATGAACGGTCAAAACCGTGACTGACAGGTAGGTCTTGAACTCGCCGCCCCATATGCCATTTACCCGTCATATAGGTTCGGTAGCCAGCAGCACGCAGATGATCGGCGATGGTCTTAACGCCGGGGTCAAGAGCTAGCGAGTAGCCAGGTTTACCTTCATGCTCTGCGGGGATGATCTCAGGAATTGTAGCCACACCGGTGCGGTGATTATCGATGCCGGTGAGCAACATGGCGCGTGAAGGTGCGCATAGCGGAGAGGTTCGGTAATTACTAAAGCGAACGCCTTGGTCTGCCAGACTTTGAATATTAGGCATACGTGCTTCGCCACCATAGGGTTCAAAGTCCATCAAGCCGGCATCATCAACAAGAATCACAACGATATTTGGTGGCACTGTGGGCACCACCCCCGCCGATGCAGAAGTCACTGTTAGCAGCAGCCAAAACATTGCAGTGAAAACCCCTGATGAATACAGCCTGTAATTGCTCTTATTATTAGCGTGGCTTCTCATTGCGGCTCCCACCAAAAGAATTGACTCAAAATATGCCAATATATCGAATCCGCTGCCTGATTGATAGCCTGTCGATTTAAACGAAAAAAGGCGAACTGAGATCAGTTCGCCTTTTTATGCCACTCGCTAAAAATCAGCCTACCACTAATATCTTGCCATCCCGGCCACCCTCGGCCGCTGCCGCAACGGCCTGCTTGATTTCACTAACCGGGTACTCCGCATGAATTTTGGTTTGCAGCTTGCCCTCAATAATATATTTGGTGATTTGAGCAAATACTGCCATCTGCTTTTCTGGGGTGGCACTGCGGAACCATCGGGCCAGCCAAAAACCTTTGAGCGTGACATCCCGAAACACTAAGGATTTTGCCGACAAATGGCATGGCTCACCGCTCATTAAACCGTAGTTAAGCAATGTACCGCCCGAGGCAAGGCAGGCTCCTAGACTGTCAGTAGCTGGACCACCGATTGCATCAATCGCCAATTTAGGCATATTATCGCCGATGATTTCGGCTACTTGTTTGGCAAGTTTGAGGCCGTCGACCAGTACCACATCACCACCCAGCGCCTTCACTCCGGCAACTGCAGATTCGCGACGAACAATATTGATGGTTTTCAGGCCTTTGATTTTCGCAAACTGAATCAGGTAACTGCCCACGCCGGAGTTAGCGGCATTCTGAATAACCCAATCGCCGGGTTTTAAATCGACAAATTCTTCAAGCATCAGTAATGCCGTTGGCGGATTGATGGTCATCATGGCCAACTGCTTTGGGTCGGCTTCATTGGGTACCGGAATAAGCTTATTGGTTTTACACACCATATGGGTGGCCCAAGTGCCAACCCCAATCGGCAACATCACAGTTTGCCCCACTGCTGGGCCATTACCACCGAGCTTGACGATTTTACCCACGCCTTCATTACCACCAACGGCTGGCAAGGGCGGCAATATACCGTAATCACCGGTTAGAGTAAGCACGTCTGAAGGGTTGATCGGTGAAGCAATTAATTCCACCAGCGCCTCATCTTCCGCGAGTTCTGGCGCCTCGAATTCAACGGCTGAAATAACGTCCTGAGGAATTGGTCCACGCTCGTTGTACTGTGCTTTTAACATAGCCTGCTCCTTTGATTACGAACTACAGTGCGCCCTGTAGGAGGCTAGCAGTACGTAAAATAATTAAATTGTGGATGAACAATATTTATTTAGGCTTTACCGACTGACTTAACCAACGGAAAAATCGCACGA
>JBLHPB010000141.1:0-6246 GCA_047624025.1 Zhongshania sp. | reverse complement strand
TTGGGCGAAACCCCCGGTGTTGTTATTCGTCCTATCGACCCAGAATATGCCGACGAAGTTGAAATTCGGGCTTATCTAGCTGAAAAACTAGCCGGCTTTAAACAGCCAACTCACATCTGGTTTTCTAATCAGCAGATGCCTCGCAATGCCGCGGGTAAGGTGTTGAAAAAGCTCTTGATCAAGCAATTTGTTTAAGAGACCCTAGATCGACATTTACCCATGATCATAGGCCAAGTAGAATCAAACAACGCTTTTTGATACTTGGTTGTGTTGTATGTGGTTTTTTTCAAATAAACGCGCAAAACATATTCTTGACGACGGTGCTGCCGAGCTAAACGCGCAGGACCTCGATAGGGCAATAAATAACCGCCAGCGCATCTTGGAAAAAGTTCTCACCAGCGCCACCCTGGCGCCCTATATTAGCCAGGTTAAAATTCTACTTACGCTCATTCAGGATTATGTCAAAGGAGAGTATCGGGAAATACCCTGGTGGTCTCTGGGCTCGATTGCCACCGCCCTACTCTATATTTTGATGCCATTAGACGCCCTGCCAGACTTCATCCCCATCACCGGTTATCTCGATGATGCAGTGGTGCTAAAGCTGTGCTTAGATATGGTTAGCAAGGATTTGACGAGTTACCGGCAATTTAAACATCAGAATAACGACACCCTTGAGCCCTAAGAGTATTAATTGTGCTGCCACAAGAGCGCCGTAAAAAATTAATGCCTCGCTATTTATCGACCAGCTCGTCTAGGACTTCAAGTAGGGTTTCATGATGTGATTTAGTCTTAAATTTATCCATGATCTTAAGTAGGCGCCCATCTTTAGCAATAATAAAAGTTGTTCTTACGGTGCCCATATTCTCTTTGCCCATAAACTTCTTCAATTGCCAGCAACCGTATTTTTCAATAATTGCGTGATCTTCGTCAGACAGCAGGGGGAAGTTAAGCTCATATTTATTATGAAATTTCTTGATTTTACTAACTGGGTCAAAGCTAACACCAAGCACTTGATAGCCCAGTGCATCTAAATCGCGGTGAACATCACGCAAGCCACAGGCTTGCATGGTGCAGCCCGGCGTTGACGCCCGCGGATAAAAATAAAGAACCACACCCTTTTTACCTTTAAAGTCCTTCAAGCTGACGGTATTACCGTCTTGATCTTGCAGGCTGAAGGCTGGGGCTAAATTACCGATTTTTGCGGAAGACACCTGATTACTCTCCTGTGTTAATAATTAGTTTAACTATTCTCATCATCAAAATTGTCGTCTACATCAATGTCAGCGCGATCGGTTAAGGCTCGCGGTAGGGTTTTCTTCACTTTGGCACCAAGGGCTTCCAGACGACTGACCCGGCCAACCAAATTGCCTTTGCCTAGCGTCATGCGATTCATGGTTTTCTCAAAGGCATCACGACCACGATCTAGGTGTTTGCCAATGTCTTCCAAGGATTGCACCACTAAGGCAAATTGGTCGTGTAAAGCTCCCGCGTCTTTGGCGATTTTCTCAGCATTTTGATTTTGACGTTCATAGCGCCAAATACTTTGCACCGTGCGCAGGGTAGCCAACAAGGTGGTTGGTCCTACCACAATAATATTCTTCTCATACGCGCTGCGAAACAAATCTGGATCATGCTCAAAGGCCGCCATAAAGGCCGCCTCTACGGGAATAAAAATAAACACAAAGTCCAGGGTACGCAGACCTTCAATATGCTCATAACCCTTGGTACTTAAGCCATTAATGTGGGCTTTAACAGACTGCGCATGTTCACGTAAAAAAGCCTGACGTTCGCCTTCATCGTCACTGCTGCAATAGCGTTCGTAGGCCACCAGCGACACCTTGGCATCGATGACAATATCTTTATCATCAGGTAGACGTACAATCACGTCGGGTTGGCGACGGCGGCCACTGTCATCAGTAAAGCTCACTTGAGTTTCGTACTCATGACCTTTGCGCAGCCCTGATTCTTCCAGTACTTTTTCAAGAATGACTTCGCCCCAATTGCCCTGGGCTTTGTTGTCGCCCTTTAGCGCACGGGTCAAATTCTGGGCTTCTTTGCCAATACTGAGATTCATTTCCTGAAGGGTTTTAAGCTGTGATTTTAATTCGCCACGCTCGCGGTTTTCATCGCTATAGATATGATCTACACGCAGACGAAAGTCCTTGAGTTGTTCTTTGAAGGGCTTTAACTGCAATTCCAGCGATTCTTGGCTCTGGGTTTGAAAGCGTTGATTTTTCTCATCGAAGATACGGTCGGCCAATAAGGTAAACTGATCGGTGAGTTGTTTTTTGGCATCGTTAAGCAGAGTTATTTTTTCGTCTGTAGCCGTTTGTAAATAGCTGTAGGCACTTAGCTGCTTGGCCAGCTCCGCTTTTAAGTCACTGCGCTCAGCCTCTGTTTTTAGCAAGGTCTGTTGAGTTTGAGTCAGGCTATCTGTTTGCCCAGCCAGCCTGTCATGTAAAACCGCCGCTTGCCGCTCGCTGTTATTGGTCGCTTGTTTGCTAGCATCCAGAGTGGATTGCAGTAGCGCTAGCTCACTTCGCTGCACCTCTAGCTGTTGATCCAGAACGGCTTGTCGCTCAGCATGGGCTAATTGTTGATTACGGTTGCTGCGGGTTTGAAAATACACAACCACTAGCAGACCAAGCACTAGGCTAGTCAAAGCCGTGACCACAATTAAAACCGCTAATTGATTTTCCAATAAATCCATTTCATTTCCGCATCTAGATTTCAGCGGGCTATTGTATCAGTCCTAGCAATCAGCTCCTACGTAGCAGTCTTCTTTACAGGTGAGGGTATATTCTTGAGATTAGAGTCTTACTTAATGCCCTAGACTGAATGATCAAGCCGGCCCACTACTGGATAACAGGCACGCCCAAGCAAAAATCAACAATCCTCGTCGCGTTTATCCATATCCTCTACCCAGCCAACGTGCTTGGCCCACAAAGAGCTAGGCTTACTAACCCGGATGGGGAATTCAGCTGTTTTTCGGTCGGCAAAGAAATCAGTCAAGACGTCGGTCACAATAGGAAAGGCCAATTTCGACCAAGGAATTTCCTCTTCAGTAAACAGCCTAGATTCCAGACTTTCTGGGCCAATACCAAAGCCGCCGTCGAGATTACCACGATAAAACACGTAGACCTGATTGATATGAGGAATATCAAACAGGCGATAGAGTGCTACATCGGTCACTTTGGCATCGGCTTCTTCGCGAGTTTCTCGCAACGCGCCCTCAAGCATGGTCTCGCCGTTTTCCATAAAACCAGCAGGAACAGTCCAAAAACCAATGCGTGGCGCGATGGCGCGGCGACACAATAAAACCTTATCGCCTGCAACGGGTAAACACCCCACGACCACTTTGGGGTTTTGGTAATGAATTATTTCGCATTCTGGGCAGACGTAACGAAGCCGATTATCGTCGTCAGGAACCTTTTTAATCAGCTTGGCACCACAACTACTGCAATATTTCATCGACCTCCCGTCTCCCGTGTTATCAGCGTAATTGGCAATATTTACCAGCATGAAAAGCCAGCGGTTTGGCGCCGGGCTTGCTGTCCATCTCAATCACTTTACCAACAATTATAATATGATCGCCACCTTCATAGTTTGCCCATGACTCACATTCAAAGCTGGTCAGCACACCGCGCAATACTGGCGCACCACTTTTGCCAATACGGAAATGCTCCGGGGCAAGATCATGATCACTCTTTTTAGCATATTGGTTAGACAGGGCTTCCTGATCGTCGGCCAACACATTTACAGTAAAGGTTTTCGCCTTATTGAAGGCATCTAGACATTCCGAGTCATTACGCAAGCTCCACAGCACTAGCGCAGGGTCCAGCGAAACGGAAGCAAATGAGTTAACAGTCATTCCAAATGGTTTATAACCTTCAGGATTAGCGGTGATAACACAAACCCCAGTAGGGAATTGACCGAGGGCATTGCGAAATTCGCGTGTGTCGAGGCTCATAAAGTTTCCTGTCATGTTCATTATTATGACTAACCCACCTTCTACTAAAGGCGGTCACCATCATTTGAGTTTAGCTGCGCATTATACACGGCGACCAGAATCCTCACAGCCATAAGCCCTACTCTGATTGGATGACATCGATTAGTCGGCCTGCCATCGTGCCAAGGACTCGCTATCACTACTTCGAGCATCAAGCCAACGTGCCTGACCATTTACCGTATACTCCTTTTTCCAAAAAGGCGCCTCAGTTTTCAAGTAGTCCATAACAAATTCACAGGCTTGAAAAGCATCATGTCGATGCGGTGAACACACCCCAACGAAGACAATTTGCTCACCCGGACGCAATACTCCTACTCGATGAATCACCGTGGCCGCCAGCAGTGGCCAACGCTCAGCGGCGCGATCCACAATGCGGGCAATAGAATTCTCTGTCATGCCCGGATAATGTTCCAGCTCCATGGTGACAACCGAGTCCCCTTGGTTGTGGTCGCGCATCACCCCCACGAATTGTGCAATAGCACCACTGGAAGCTGAAATTGCAGCTAACTGACGGCATTCAAGGCCAACGTCGAAATCTGCCTCACCAATCTCCACTTTGCTTTTCACACTAACCTCCGGTGACCGGTGGGTAAAAAGCAACTTCATCACCGTCGCTAAGTGACTGCTGATCTTCCACTATCGTTTGATTAACAGCACAGAGGGTATTTTCGTTAAACAAAATCTCTTGCCATATTTGGCCACCACTTAGCGCTAATTGTTTCTTTAAGGCTCCAACGCAGTCAGCGGCAAAATCGAGCTCCAGCTTCCGAGTGCCTAACTGCTCGCGGTATTTGGCAAAAAACAAAACCGTAATCATCTCAGCCCGCCTCAGCCGCATGCCAGTCGCCGGAGCGCCCACCAGACTTGCTCAACAAACGGATATTGCCAATATTCATGCCTTTATCCACAGCCTTACACATGTCGTAGATGGTCAATGCCGCCACTGATACCGCGGTCAAAGCCTCCATTTCCACGCCGGTTTGACCTGCCAATTTACATTTGGCAAGAATATGCACTGCGTTGTTGTCTTCATCCAATTTGAAATCAACCTTGACCGAAGACAACATCAAAGGATGACAAAGTGGTATTAGATCAGAGCATTTTTTCGCGCCCTGAATGCCGGCAATCCGCGCCACGGCGAGAACATCACCTTTTTTATGGCCACCAGAGGCAATAAGCGCAAGAGTTTCGGGAGTCATAGTCACAGTAGCAGCGGCATGGGCTTCTCGCTGGGTAAGGGCTTTATCGGTCACGTCGACCATTTGCGCATTACCCTGTTGGTCAAAATGGGTCAAAGTGCCTGTCATATTTTATTCATCTCTAAATTTAACCTCAGCCAAACCGCTTATCGGCGACAAAGGGATTGGTTTCACGCTCGTGACCAAAAGTAGAAGTCGGACCGTGACCGGGAATAAAGGTCACATCATCGCCCAACGGCCACAATTTATTCTGAATAGACGCAATCAAGGTATCGTGATCGCCACGGGGGAAATCCGTACGACCTATAGAACCCTGAAACAAAACATCTCCGACAATGGCCAAACGTGCCTGCTCATGGAAAAACACCACGTGACCGGGCGTGTGGCCGGGACAGAATTTTACTGCCAGAGTCTGCTTGCCAAAACTCACCGAGTCTTCGTCTTCCAACCATTGGTCAGGAACAAAAGCATCGGCATGAGGGAAGCCCGACATTTTGCACCAGTCCGGCAGTTTATCGATCCAGAAGGCGTCTTCTTTCTGGGGGCCTATCACTTTAACCCCATACTTTTGACGCATCACATCGGCCGCAGCACAGTGATCCATATGACCGTGGGTCAAAAATATCACTTCTAGCTCGCCGCCTAACTGAGCGATAGCCGCTTCGATATTTTCAACATCACCGCCTGGATCAAAAATTGCGGCTTTACCGGTCTCTTCACAGACCATTACTGAGCAGTTCTGTTGATAGGCCGTCACCGGCACTATTGTGCACTTTATCGTCATAAGGCTTCGAATTTCATTTCATATAAAGACTAATGATAAGCAGTCAGGCCCAAACTTAATAGGGCAACACTGTCGCAATAATAAATCAGCTTGGCACATAAACTGCTTAATCCTTGTTATCACCACGCCCAAGGAGTGGACATCCATTTTTCAGTTCAACTACGAGGTAGCTGTTATGCGACGATCGAGCGCGTATATCATTCCATTAGCCCTGTCACTGAGTCTTGTCGCCTGCGGCGGTGCAAGTACCAGCA
>JBLHPB010000140.1:0-6295 GCA_047624025.1 Zhongshania sp. | reverse complement strand
CTGCGTGGGTGCCCTGCTCAATAACCTCACCGGCTTCCATGACCACAATCTGATCGGCCTTTTCAATGGTGCTCAAACGGTGGGCAATCACAATGGTGGTGCGGCCCTTCATCACTTCGTCCATGGCTTGCTGGATATGACTCTCGGCGCGGTTGTCCAGCGCAGAAGTTGCTTCGTCAAAAATCAAAATCGGCGCATCTTTTAAGAAAGCACGAGCTATGGCCAAGCGCTGGCGCTGACCACCAGATAGCATAACGCCATCCTCACCAATCATGGTGTCAAGGCCCTCGGGCATTTGATCAATAAACTCGATAGCATGGGCTGCACTTGCCGCCGCCCGCACCGACTCGCGGCTGGCGCCGGCCATCTTCCCATAGGCGATGTTATTGTAAATTGTGTCGTTAAAAAGAGTAACTTGCTGAGTTACCAAGGCCATTTTGTCACGTAAATTGCTCAATTTATAATCGCGAATATCGACGCCATCTAGCAGGATATCACCTTGTTCATGATCGTAAAACCGAGATATAAGACTGACCAGCGTGGACTTACCTGAACCGGATAAACCTACTAGCGCCAAAGATTGCCCCGCGCCCACCTTGAGACTGACATTTTTAAGCACTTGTTCGCTACCGCGACGGTAGGCAAAGCTGAGGTTTTTAACCTCAATATCACCTTTAGTTGTTTCGCAGACATAGCTCCCCTCATCTTTTTCCTGCTTGCTATCGATAAACTCAAAGATATCCTCAGCAGCAGCCAAACCTTTTTGAATGGTGCTACTGACATCCGCCAGCTGACGCATGGGCTTAGGTAAAAACAGCGCCGCCGACAAATAGGCTACAAAGGCACCTGGAGACATTTCACCACCAAGACCCAGCGCGATCCATACCAGCACCCCAGTCGCCAATACCACCGGCAGCTGAATAATCGATGGGCTGATCGCGTTGTAATAGGACATTTTAATATTCTGGTTACGATTTCGCCCACTGGCCTCAGTGAAGCGACCCATTTCATAGTCAAGACCGTCGTAAAGGCGAATCTCCCGATAGCCGCCAATAGCTTCATTAGTTACTTGATTGACGTCGCCCATAGCGTTTTGAATATTTTTACTGAGCTTGCGAAAGCGCTTGCCAACCCAATAGACAATAATCGCGATCAGTGGCAGCGCCAAGAAAAACACCATGGTGAGTTTCCAGTTGCTGTAGAGCAAATACATAATCAAACCAATGGCAAAAGTCCCTTCCCGCAATACGACCTTAGTAGCGTTAACCGCCGCGCCAGTGACTTGCTCAACATTAAAGGTGATTTTGGAGATCATCATACCGGTGGAATTTTGATCGTAATAACTACTCGGCATGAATAACATTTTGGCAAACAATTCCCGCCTCAGATTATGAACTAAGCTGTGGGAGACAATAGAAATAAAGTAGTTGCCGGCAAAATAGCCTATACCGCGCACTATGCCCAGCACCACCATCATTAACACTATCCACAGCCGCGCATCGGTCAAGACAAAGTCCTTGCCACCCAACGCCCACATAAATTTAGCTGACAGGCCGCCGTCACCTGGGGTCATATTGCCGCCGATATAATCAACAATCAGCTGCATCATGTCGGCAAGTAAAACCTGCACACCGGAATAGGTTGAAAAGCCCAATACACTCAATAAAAACATTAACCACATGGGCAGTATGTATTTTATTAAGCGTCCGTAAATGGCGATGTCAGAAGTTTTTTTGCTCATGATACTGGGCGTGTCCTGTGTTTAATTCACTGGCTATTGGTATTGGGGTCTTGAGTTGTCAAACTCAGCTTGCTAAAGCCTAAACGTCCCACTGCATCCATGGCGGTGATGACAGATTGATGGGGGCTTTTGGCATCGGCGGTAATAATCACCGGTAAGCTCAATTCATCCCCAGCCACCAAGCGCATAGCCGTCATCAGGGCATCTACCGAATGTTCAACTAGGGCTTGCTCATTCACGCGGTAGTGCCCAGCGGCGTCGATAACCACCTCCAAAGTCTGGCTGTCACGAACCGCCACATCGCCTTCCGCAGTGGGTAACTCAAGGCTTAAGCGGCTTTCCTTGGTAAACGTGGTTGAAACCATAAAAAAAATCAGCAACAGAAACACCACATCAATCAATGGCGTTAAATTAACCCCATTTTCATCTACACGTTGGCGCCTAAACTTCACGCTTTTTACCTGCTACCGAGTCTTTAATTTGTACTTCACCGTGCATGGCATTGATCAATTTCATGGCGTCCTGCTCCATGGTCACCACCACCTCATCGATACGGCGCAGAAAATAGCGATGCATAATCATCGCGGGAATAGCCACCAACAGGCCGGAGGCTGTCGTGATCAGAGCCTCGGATATGCCGCCAGCAAGTACACCAGCATTGCCGGTACCCTGTACCATAATCTCGGTAAAGACCCGAATCATACCCAACACCGTACCCAGTAAGCCCAGCAAGGGCGCTACTGCGGCAATAGTACCTAGTGCATTCAAATAGCGTTCGAGGTCGTGAATAATATGCGAGGCGGTATCTTCAATACTTTCTTTCATGATCTCACGGCCAAATTTAGCATTAGCCAAGCCAGCTGCGAGTATCTTTGCCAATGGTGAGCCGCGACGTAATCCCCGTAGTTTTTCTGCGTCGAGCTGCTTATTTTGTAACCATGTCCACACCTGATTGAGCAGATTGCGCGGTGCAACTTTGTCTGGGTTCAATTTCAAAAAACGATCAACACAGATCGCCAGCGCAATAATAGACGAGATAATAATGGGCAACATTAGCCAGCCGCCCGCTTTCACCAATTCAAACACATCAGATTCCTGGATTTTTTATGTTTAGGTATTATACGGAGGGAATGCCGGGGTAAGAAGTGAATCAGCGCCCGGATTTGAATTTGTCGCATAAATCAACGGATTTAGGGGTTTCCCAGTAATAGGATTTAGCCCTTTGATATGATGTTTGAAGAGGCTGAGTATTTTCTAGGGTAAAAAATACACTGCCCTGCTCCCCTGTTGACCAGCAGCGTACACCCTGCTCCGCATAACGTCTAAGCACCTTGGCAGCAGGATGACCGTAGGAGTTATAACGCCCAGCAGAAAATACCACCTCGGGTGGAGCTACCGCAGCAATAAATGCCGGGGATGAGGAGGTTTTACTGCCATGATGGGGCGCGATCAATATATCTGCCCGAAGATTCTGTGTTGAATCTAATAATTGTATTTCTATCTCGGCTTCAATGTCCCCAGTAAGTAATATCGACTGCTCCGCGGTGCTCACCCGCAACACGCAGGAAGCATTATTACCCTCAAGCTGCTTAGCTGAGTGTGATTGAGGTTCAGGTAAGTTTAAAAATTGAAAGCTAACACCGTCCCACTGCCAGCCTGGAAGCTCTCGGCACAATATCGCTGACTTGGGTAATGCCGGCACCGGTTCACCAATATAAATTTCAGTCACTTTAATTTTGGCAAGAAGTTCATCTGCCGCTCCAGCATGATCCCGATCGGCATGACTTAGCACCAAAACATCGAGCTTATTAAGGCCCATAGCGTTCAATGCAGGCAGTACAACTGCATCCGCCGTATTAAAACCACTAGGGCTATCGGCACCCACATCGTAAAGCAAGCTGTGATTACGGGTTTGCAGTAGCACCGACAGACCCTGCCCCACATCCAGCACACTGACCTTTAAGGCACCCTGCGCAGGCTGATTTGGCGACACATAAAACAGTGCTATGATCGGCAGCCAAGCTAGCCACTTTGCCGGCAATCCACGCGGTAACAGTACGATGAGAACCGCTATTGCCGCCAGAATCAATACCGGAACTTGAGAGTTTAAGGATAGCAGCGGGCTTAACTGCGCCGCCCACTCTAATCCCGACAGCCAATAGCCCAGCAAGGTATCGCTGAACTGCCAGAGTAAGGCTGCCAAGTCAGGTGACACCAATTGTACAAGCACACTAACAAACAGCAGCGGCAATAGCACAAAGGTCAACAGGGGAATGGCCAGTAAATTGACGGGCATAGCCAGTACACTCAAACCAAAACCACTTAATGCCAGCGCGGGCAGCAGTCCAACGAACACTATCCCCTGGGCGCTAAATAGGGATAGTGAATTGACTTTTTGACGACCTTGGTAAGACCACAGTAGCGTTCCCACCGCCGCAAAAGAAAGAATAAATCCCGCGCGCTGAGGGGCAAGCGGATCAAAAACCAACACCGCCAACATTGCCGCAAAATAGCTTTGCCACCAAGATATATTACGTCGAAGTAAATAGGCTAATAGCGCCATAGCCAACATCCATAAAGCGCGCTGAGTTGGCAGTGAAAAACCGGCCATCGCGGCGTAAATAAACGCCACCAGAAAACCACAACCCGACGCCAGCAGCAGCCCACGACGGCCAGCCACCACAATGCCCAAGGCTTTACCAAACATCACCCCCCAAGCAAACACGATACCAATATGCATACCGGATATTGCCATTAAATGACTGGTGCCGGTCTTCTGGAAAAGTGTCCACTGTGCAGAGCTTATATCTCCGCGGTCGGCAAACAGCAATGCCCTAATAATTCCTTGCTGGGGATATGCTTTCAGTGTATTTGCCCAACCTCTGAGGATACGCTCGCGCGCCAATGCGAAGCTGAATGAGGGATTGGTGTTACTCGGCAGAAGCTGTTTAACTTTTTTTATATAGCCAGTTGCAGAATAACCAGAGACGAATAACCAACGCCCATAATCAAAAGCACCTGGTGAAGAAAACCCGTGGGGGCGACGCAGACGCAAGCTCACCTCAATACGTTCACCCACAGAGGGAGGCTGCCCTGCGTACCAATTTAGTCGCAGCCTGCCGAGCTTTGCCAGTGCAGCACATTGTTTGTCACAGGGAGTTTGAGTTTGTAATTCAGCGTCAAAGCGATAATAAAAAGTTCTTCCTCGTCGCTTTTCTGGCGCTGTCAGAACTTTAATAACCGCGTTGACATCCTGATTGTCATATTGATTTGGTAATAATTGTGCCAGCCGGAAATGACCATAGGTCGTCGCGTAAGTAATTGCGAGAACGAATGACAGTAACAGCCAACGCCATTGCCACTGGTAAATGACCAGTGTAAAAGCAAGTAATAGCAAAATTGTAAGACTTATAAACGATGGCAGTACGCTGGCATAAGCCACCACAATAAATCCGACTATCGCCGCTGTCATCCATGACAACATGCTGGAGTACCCCGTTAGAACCGTGCATAATGACGCCGCCTTCAGTGTCATACTGGAGGTAGCAAATTATATTTAACTGTCTCAATCGTGGGCTAAAATAGAGCGGATGGCGCGTAAACTCTTTAAACGGTGGCTACCAACGCCCGAAAAAATGCGCGAGCACCCCTCCGTCCGTATTTTTGGCAGCCTGCTGCACGATCCAAATCTCTGGCACCTCAATCGTCGCTCTGTGAGCCTGGCGTTCTTTATCGGCTTGTTTACTGCTTTTGTGCCGATTCCAACTCAAATGTTACTCGCCGCACTGGTGGCCATTATTTGCCGCGCCAATCTGCCCATTTCGGTAATGCTGGTCTGGATTACCAATCCCGTCACCATGCCGGCCATTTTTTACTTTACCTATAAGGTGGGGGCAATTGTTTTGGGTATCCCTCCCAGCGGTTTCCATTTTGAATTATCTTGGCACTGGCTAGCCGAAGAGTTCACCCATTTGTGGCGGCCACTGGTGCTCGGCTGCTTTATAGCCGGTCTATTTGCCGGCTTGGTTGGCGCAGTCAGTATTCATATCATGTGGCGGGTCAACGTTGTGCGCCGCTGGCGTAAGCGTCAAAAAATCAGAAACGCGCGCGAAGTAAAGTAGTTACCGAGCCCTAAAGCAATCCTCCCTGTTCAGCTACTTCTGAGCGCCTCAGCTGGCGCCATTCTAGATGCCCGCCAGGCCGGGTACACCGTAGCCAGCAAGCTCATTAAATAGGCCAGCCCGCAAACCCCCAACACGTCGGCTAAACGTATGTCCGAGGGCAAATAGCTTATCGGGTAGACATCAGTTTGCAATAATTTAATATTGAAAAAATTCTCGATCCCGGCAACCAAGTCACCAATCCCGGCCGCCAACAATACTCCAAGCACACCACCGGCAGTCGCGCCCACCGCACCAATGACAGCGCCATAGGTCAGGAAAATCCACATAATATCGCCCTGGCTTGCGCCTTGACTGCGCAAAATTCCGATATCTGCACGCTTGTCATTGACCACCATCACCAATGTGGAAACCACATTAAATACTGCAACCG
>JBLHPB010000139.1:0-6311 GCA_047624025.1 Zhongshania sp. | reverse complement strand
AATCCGACACTTCCGGCCTTACACGGCGGCGCAATTGCTGGCTTTATGGAGCTGTCGGCAATGATTCATGTTCTGCAGCACAGCAAAAGTGAAAAAATTCCCAAGGTGGTCGATTTCGCTGTGGATTACGTGCGCGCTGGAAAATATGTGCCTACCCATTCGCGCTGCAAATTAGTGTATCTGGGTAGGCGGATGATCAATGTCAGTATCAGTGCCTGGCAAGAAGATGAGGCTGCGCCGATTGCGATGGCAAGAGCGCAGTTTTTGGTCAAAGAGTAAGCGAGCCTATAAAATAAGCCCCGCGCTCTGGCACTAGTGAAAGGCCGCCATCACAACTTCAAAGCCGATTAGCAGGATAACGATCCATTCGAGAAACGCGCTATGGCTGTGGTTTTGCTCGTCGGCCAGTATTTCTAACAGCTCGTGTATGGTGCTAAGTTTTTGAGATCGCAGGTCTACCCGGGGTTTGATGTCGAGATAGCGGGCTAGCTGCATATAGGTCGATTCTAGATTTGGGTACTCCCAGAAAAATTCCGGGGTAGCTAGCAATCCATAGTGCAAAATAATATCGCTTTTGGCGGCAAACAGGCGGTCGCGAATTTTGGCCAGCTCTTTGCGGCACAGGGGGATGTTGCCTTTTTCTGCTAGAGTTACCGGTATATGCGTCGTAGCTTTTATATTGTCCAACACCATCGTTTCGAACACGATCAGCTGGGTAGACTGCGTCAGTATCGGGTACTGACCAGAACACCATAATACCGTACTGAAAAGCCAAGCTTCGCCAGATGCCATCGGTACGTGATAGGCGTCGCGATATTGGGTGAACTCATATGGTGCGAGAGCCGCGCTTTCAAGTTCAGGTATTTGGAAGGCGTCACCTAAGTTGATAACGCTAATTGTAGAGCTGCAAAGTGGCAAGAAGCCACCGGCCGGCATCATATTCGCAGTCTATTTTTAGGCAATATTGTTGATGAATTATTAGGTGTAATTGTGCATAAAAAAAGGGGCCCTTGTGAGGCCCCTTGATATGTCAAAAATACGCCTGATTAAACGATTTTTTTCATCGCAGTCATGTAGCCGCGCAATCTGCGGCCAACAACTTCAACTGGGTGGTTGCGAATAGCGCTGTTTACAGTGATCAATTCTTGGTTATCCACGCCTAGATCTTTAGTGTTCAAGCCCTTGCCGATAATGTCGGTAGAGACCTTGCCCATAAAGTCTTTTAACAGTGGACGGCAGGCGTGATCAAACAGGTAGCAGCCGTATTCCGCAGTGTCTGAAATTACCACGTTCATTTCGTAAAGCTTGCGACGAGCAATGGTGTTGGCGATCAGCGGCGTTTCGTGCAGAGACTCGTAGTAAGCTGACTCTGGCTCCATACCGGCAGCAACCATGCATTCAAACGCTAGTTCAACGCCGGCTTTGCACATGGCAATCAGCAGAATGCCATGGTCGTAGTATTCTTGCTCGCTTATTTCAACATCGCCAGCGGGCGTTTTTTCAAATGCGGTTTCAGCAGTCTCAGCGCGCCAGCCGTGCAGATTTTTGTCGTCGTTAGCCCAGTCTTCCATCATGGTCTTGGAAAAGTGACCGCTGATGATATCGTCCTGATGCTTTTCGTATAGCGGACGCATGATGTCCTTCAGCTCTTCGGCAAGATCAAAGGCTTTAATCTTGGCGGGATTGCTCAGGCGATCCATCATATTGGTGATGCCGCCGTGCTTCAGGCCTTCAGTCACTGTTTCCCAGCCGTATTGAATCAGCTTGGAGGCGTAGCCAGCATCAATGCCTTCGGCAACCATTTTGTCAAAGCACAGAATCGCGCCAGTTTGCAGCATGCCGCAAAGAATAGTCTGTTCACCCATCAGGTCAGACTTTACTTCGGCAATTGGCGAAGATTCCAGCACGCCAGCACGATCGCCGCCGGTACCAGAAGCTAGGGCCTTAGCAATGGCCATGCCTTCGCCTTTAGGATCGTTTTCGCGATGAACAGCAATCAGCGTTGGCACACCAAAGCCGCGCTTATACTCTTCACGTACTTCGGTGCCTGGGCATTTAGGGCACATCATTACTACGGTGATGTCTTTGCGAACTTGCATGCCTTCTTCAACGAGGTTGAAGCCGTGAGCGTAATCCAAGCAAGCGCCTTCTTTCATAAGGGGCATTACGGCGTTAACAACAGGCGTGTGCTGCTTGTCTGGGGTCAGGTTCATAACGACGTCAGCAAGGGGGATCAATTCTTCGTAAGTGCCAACCGCAAAACCGTTTTCGGTGGCATTTTTCCAGCTCTGGCGTTTTTGAGTAATGGCTTCGGCGCGCAGGGTATAAGACACGTCAAGGCCGGAGTCGCGCAGATTTAAGCCCTGGTTGAGACCCTGTGAGCCACAGCCGATGATGACAATTTTTTTGCCTTTCAGGTAGTTGCAACCGTCAGCAAACTCGCTGCGATCCATGAAACGACATTTGCCGAGTTCTTGCAGCTGAAGACGTAGCGGCAGGCTGTTAAAGTAATTCTGACCCATGGGATTCTCCTAGGATGATGCTGATTAATTGGCTCGCGGGCAGGTGCTATCCCACAATGGCGGCCACTTTAGCATCGCTTGTGTGTTGCGTAAAATGATATATAGTTGACGTAGTGTTGCGTTTAGCGCATTTGATCTGGGGTCCGGTGTCGGGCGCAGATGCGTGGTCAATGTGATTTTGTATCCGACACCAGTCATCCGCTCTCAGGCTAAAGTAAATGAACATTAAAGAGCTGCAAACTTTTATCAGCCTCAGTCAAACTTTACACTTCGGCCGGGCTGGCGACGCTATGCACTTAAGTGCCTCGGCCGTCAGCCGTTCGATGATGCGTTTGGAAGAGCAGGTGGGAGTGTCATTATTTGAGCGCGATAACCGCCGCGTTCAGCTTACCGCCGCAGGTCGTGAATTTCTGCGCTATGCTGAACAGGCCGTGGTGAATTGGCAGTCGGTCATTCAGCGTCTGCATCGCCACAGTGAAACCCTGCAAGGTGAAATTGGAGTGTTTTGTTCGGTAACGGCTTCTTATAGCGTCCTCAGTAATATTCTGGAGGTGTTTAGGCAGCGTTATCCAGCGATAGAATTGAAGTTGCACACTGGTGATCAGGCTGACGCTATTGAGCGTATTGCCGAGGGTGGTGAGGATTTGGGGATTACCGCCAAGCCGCGACAGTTGTCTCCGCGCTTGCAGTATCAGGAGTTGACGCGCTCGCCCCTGCGCTTGTTGGTGCCAAATTTTGCTTGTGCATTAACTGAGCAGATTGCCGCGGGGGGCGAGGTGTTAAGCCCTCAGGCTTTGGCGGATCTACCCTTTATACTGCCCGAGCGCGGGGTGGCGCGTACGCTCATTGAGCAGTGGTGCCGTCAGCAGCAGATTAAGCCCAATGTATACGCGCAAGTGGGTGGTCACGAGGCTATTGTGAGTACAGTGGCCTTGGGTTTGGGTATCGGTGTGGTGCCTGAGCTGGTGCTGGCCACCAGTTTTTTACGTGAGCGGGTGCGGGTTATTCCGGTGGAGCCCGCATTGCCAGTGATGGAAGTTGGCGTTGTAGTCTTGCAGCAACGATTAACAAATCCATTGGTCAAAGCGTTTTGGGATTGTGCGAAGTCATCGTACAGTCCGGGATTTTAACTTATCATGGCGGTAAATGATGCACGCTTTAACAGATCGAGGATGATATGACAGACCCAAAAGGTAGCGACAAACCGAAATTACCGTTTGATGCCGAGTCCTTGCTGCTAATTGACGATCACGAGGAAGAAGTTTCCGTTGATGGCAAGACCGTGCGTAAACGAGGCATTTATTTGCTGCCCAACCTGTTTACCACCGCAGCATTGTTTGCTGGTTTTTTTGCCATTATCTCTGGTATGCACGGTAATTTTGAAAATGCCGCGATTGCTATTTTTGTCGCCATGATTCTGGATGGGCTAGATGGCCGCGTCGCTCGTTTGATGAATGCGCAGAGCAAGTTTGGCGCCGAATATGACAGCTTGTCAGATATGGTGTCTTTCGGTGTGGCCCCGGCATTGGTGGTGTTCAGTTGGGCTTTGGTGGACCTGGGTAAATTTGGTTGGGCGGTGTCGTTTATCTATGTGGCCTGTGCGGCCTTGCGTTTGGCGCGCTTTAATACCCAGATTGATACCGCTGACAAAAATTACTTCACTGGCTTGGCCAGTCCTGCGGCAGCGTCAGTCATGGCTGGGCTGGTATGGGTCTGTGCAGAAGAGGGTTGGGTTGAGCGCGGTATTTCTTTTGAGCTAGAAGTCTTTGCCGGTATTTTGATGGCAGTCTGCGGCATCTTAATGATAATAAACGTGCGCTACAGCAGCTTTAAGAGCATTGATTTTCGCGGTCGGGTACCCTTTGTAGTGATGATTCTTGTCGTACTTATCTTTGGCTTGGTGTCAGTAGATCCGGCTCGAGTCTTATTAGCGGCTGCCTTGATCTATGCCTTGTCGGGGCCCGTACAAGCGGTTTATCGCCGATTTAAAGGCGCCAAGGTGTAACAATACGAATTTTGGCGCATCTAAAGAGGAGTGAAAAAAACCTTGGAGAGTATGCGTCATGATTATTCGTCGACCAGCCGATATTGCCAGTAGTGAGATAACGCCAGAGAGTATTTATCTCCAGCGGCGGCAATTTATGCAGGGCCTTGGTGCTGGTGCAGCAATCGCCGGTTTGGGCTTGCCGCTGCACAGTTTGGCGGCTTCGTCGACAGAGCTTACAAAACTGAATTATCGGTCTGTCGTTTCTACATCTGGCAATCCCTTCTATACCGATGAAAAAATGGCTGGTTTTTCCGATGCCAGCAGTCACAATAATTTCTACGAATTTGGCACCGATAAGAGTGATCCGGCACGCTATGCCGATAGCCTTACCGTCGATCCTTGGTCTATCGAAATCGAAGGCGAAGTTGCTAAGCCTGGAAAATACCCCCTTGAAGATATTATGAAGCTGATGGATCTCGAGGAGCGCATCTACCGTTTACGCTGTGTTGAGGCTTGGTCCATGGTGATTCCTTGGGTGGGTTTTGGTCTCGGTGATATGTTGAAAATGTTCGAGCCAAGCTCCAAAGCCAAGTACGTTGAATTTACCACTGTGTATCGACCCGACGAGATGCGCGGGCAGCGTTCGCGTTTTAGCACTATCGAATGGCCTTATAGAGAAGGTCTGCGCATGGATGAGGCGATGAACCCTCTGGCCTTTATGAGTGTGGGCATGTACGGCAAGACTTTACCTAATCAAAATGGTGCGCCCATACGTTTGGTTGTGCCTTGGAAATACGGCTTTAAAAGCATTAAGTCGATTGTAAAGATCCGCTTTACCGAGAGGCAGCCGCGCACCAGCTGGGAAGGCATTGCGCCGAGTGAATACGGTTTTTACGCCAATGTGAACCCCGATGTAGATCATCCACGCTGGAGTCAGGGCTATGAGCGGCGTTTGCCGAGTAGTTTGCTGAGTCCGGGTCGAATTAAAACCCAGATGTTCAATGGCTATGGCGACCAGGTCGCGCATCTTTATAAAGATATGAATCTGCGCCGGTATTATTGATGCAAGTGTCTAAAGTACTGGCGTCAGGGTTTGCCAAGCCGATATTGTTCTTGCTTTGCTTGCTCCCGCTCGTTTTTATTGTTTACGCCGCGCTGACTGACGGTCTGGGTACTGATCCGGTTAAGGCCTTGATTCTCATGACTGGCGAGTGGGCTATCCGGTTTTTGCTAATTACCCTGGCGGTATCGCCGCTGCGGCAGTGGTTGAGTCTGCCGAGCTTGGTGCGCTTTCGTCGTATGTTGGGTTTGTATACTTGGTTTTACGCCAGCCTGCATTTTGTTGTGGTATTAACCTATCTGTTTGGCTGGGACTGGGAGATCGCTAAAGAAGAATTGTTTGAGCGCCCCTATATCGTTGTTGGCTTTCTTGCATGGTTAATCATGATGCCTCTGGGCTTCACCTCTAACAAAGCGGCCGTGCGGGCATTGGGTCGGAAGTGGCGTCAGCTGCATAAGTTTGTTTACATTGCAGCGATACTTGCCTGGGTCCATGTCTTCTGGCAAGTGCGCTCCAGTTACTTCGATGCCGCCCTTTACGGCGTGATACTTGTTGTGCTGTTTTACCCGCGTTTACAGAAACTTCGCAAAACAAGTTGACTCTCTAACTGTCGCGTCTATAATGCGCCTCCTCAACAGCAACAGCGTCCTGAAGCGAAAGCGATCAGGGAGTTTAAATTAGCGGTTGAGGTGGTGAGAAAGTTTAAAAAACTACTTGCTACAGAGGATGAAGTATATATAAT
>JBLHPB010000138.1:0-6380 GCA_047624025.1 Zhongshania sp. | reverse complement strand
CCTGAATATGTACTTAAAAGCTTATGTGATGGTTTGAATAAAACGGCGGGGGCATTAACCTTGCTGGCCTACCAAGAAAAGCAAGCGCTAGGACTGTTAACCGCATTCAGCGGTTTCTCTACCTTCAAATGCCAGAGCTTGCTAAATATCCACGATATTATTGTATTGAAAGCATACCGAGGTCAGGGTATCTGCCGGGCCATGCTGGCAACTCTGGAAGATATCGCCCGCCAGCGAGCTTGCTGCAAAATCACGCTAGAAGTACTGGAAGGCAATGTCGCCGCGCAAAAAGTGTATCGGCGGTCGGGATTTGCAGACTATCAACTTGACCCGTCGCAGGGACGGGCATTATTTTGGCAGAAAGAAATTGCTTGATTTCACGTGGAGGCTGGACTGATGAAGGGCAAAATTCTCGATTATAAAGTCAGTAATCAACAGGGTGTGATCAGCGCTGATGGGGGCAAACGTTTCAGCTTTAGCGTCGATCAATGGCTGGCTGAAGACGGATTTCAGGCGGGTCAGGCAGTGGACTTCATTCCTGTTGGCGACAAGGCAGAAAGTATTTACCCAGATAAAACTCTGGCGCCGGCCTCATCAAAGAAAGTTGCGGCTGCCTTGTTGGCCTTTTTCTTTGGCGCTTTTGGTGTGCACAAATTCTATCTCGGCTACACCACGCAAGGCGTGGTTATGGCGTTGGTGTTCTTGTTCGGATTTATTCTTGCTGGGCTGCCGTCGATGGTGATCGCCATCATCGCTTTTATTGAGTTCATTATTTACCTGACTAAATCTGACGCTGATTTTGAGCAAACTTACGTCAACAATCGACGGCCTTGGTTTTGAAGTCCATGGGCTCTTTTCCTCGCATTGTTGTTTTAACTGGCGCGGGGATTTCTGCTGAGTCAGGTATACAAACCTTTAGGGCGGCCGATGGTTTGTGGGAAAATCATCGAGTGGAAGACGTAGCCACACCTGAAGGTTTTGCTGCCAACCCAGAATTGGTGCAAGGCTTTTATAATCGCCGCCGCCAGCAATTACTTAGTTCTGCCGTTAACGCGAATGCTGCACATTTTGCTCTGGCAGAGTTTGAGAACAAATTTTCCGGTGAAATTTTGCTGATTACCCAAAACATTGACGACCTTCACGAGCGTGCTGGTTTCCAGAATTTGATACACATGCATGGCGAGCTGTTGAAAATGCGCTGTGGGTACACAGATATTGTCTATCCAATAGTCAGTGATATTGGCCCTGATGCTCGCTGTGAATGTTGTGGGCTACGAGGAAGTTTGCGTCCTCAGGTGGTGTGGTTTGGCGAAATGCCGCTGCAAATGGATGAAATTTACAGTGCATTAGAAGTCTGCGACTTGTTTATTACGGTAGGTACTTCAGGCAATGTGTATCCGGCAGCAGGTTTTGTGCAGATGGCAAATCAAGTTGGCGCCCACACTATTGAAGTTAATCTCGAGCCGACCACACAGCAATCTCTTTTTCGTGAAAAACGCTATGGGCTGGCGAGTGTGGAGTTGCCTAAATTTCTCAATGAGCTACTTGCGGCTACTACTTAGTCATCCCTGAAAGTAGTATTGGCGAATATATATTGGTGAGGTGAATATTGTGCAGTATGTGATTGTTGATGCTTTTTCGAGTGAGGCCTTTGGCGGCAATCCTGCTGCCGTGTGTTTGCAGTCAGGCGTATTAAGCGATAGCCATATGCAAAATGTCGCGGCGGAATTTAATTTGTCGGAAACCGCCTATGCTGCTCGCCGTGATGATGGCCGCTGGGATTTACGCTGGTTTACGCCCGCTATTGAGGTCAATCTTTGTGGTCATGCCACACTCGCAACGGCCCATGCGCTCTGGAACGAATGGAGCATTGAAGAAGACTGCCTGCGCTTTGTGACTCGCAGTGGCGAACTAACGGCAACGCGGCGCAACGGTGTTATTAGCTTGGTATTTCCCATTACTATGACCAAGGATTATGCTGAGCAGAGCAGCGCGTATCGTGGCTTTGCGAAATTGATTGGCAGCTCGCCTGTGGCTGTGAGTCAGGCCGGTGAGGATTGCTTAGTGCAGTTAAACAGTGCCGAAGCCGTGCGTGTGTTTAAGCCTGATTTAAGAGGCTTGGCGCAACTGCCAGTTCGCGGTTTGATTGTGACGGCCGCGGGCGACGACTGCGATTTTGTGTCACGATTTTTTGCGCCCGGTGCCGGTATTGACGAAGACCCGGTGACTGGCTCGGCGCACTGCGCCTTGGCGCATTTTTGGTCACCGCGGCTGCAGCGGCGGACGTTTACGGCTAAGCAATTATCCGCCCGCGGCGGTGAGTTGCAGGTGGCTATTGAGGACGGCGATGCGACCGTGACATTACGTGGGCAGGCGGTATCGAGCATGCGCGGCGAGCTGTTGGTCTAGTTCATATTGAAACATAAGAGACCCTAGCTTCGGCGATGCTGCCGATATTCGCTGGGCGCCAGGCCAATGGTTTTTTTAAACAAGCGCGAAAAATAATAGGCGTCATTATAGCCCACGGCGGCGGCGACCTGTTTGACAGACTGGTTGCTACTGTCGAGTAAGTAGCAGGCGCGCTGAATTTTCATATTGATAAAAAACTGAATGGGCGATTGCCCAGTGTGGGCCTTGAATTTTTTGGTGAAGTGAAATTTTGACAGCTGGGCGCTGGCAGCTAATTCGTCGAGATTAAGTTGGCCATGGACATGCTCCTGCATGATCGCCCGCAGGCGCTCCCAATTCAGAGCTTTACCACTTTGAGGTTGCTGTTGACGAAGTAGCAGAGCGATGTAACTTAACAGCGCCTGCAATTGGTGGCCGCCCTGAATAAACTCCCCAATTTGGTAAGCGCTGCGTCGCAATTCAGATAAGCCATCGAAAATTCTCACCACTCTGGGCTGCACACCAATATGGAAGCTGGGGGCACTTGGTTGGATGTGTCGGTAGAAATCGTCGGCGAGCTGGCCGTTAAAATGTAGCCAGTAAATAGTCCATGGATCTTCGTCATCAGCTTGGTAGGCGTGGGGGTGGTCGGGGCGGAGTAAAAACATATCGCCACTGCTAATGGGGTAGTGCTTGTCGTCGCACATCAGCGTGCCCTTACCGTCTACACAGTAAATGATCAGGTAGCTATCATGTTGTTGGCGTTGCATACGGTGGTCGAAGGCGTCGGGGTAATAGCCCATGGCTACCGGATACAAGCCCTGAGTTAGGGGGTGCTTGCTCAGTTGCTTGAGGATGAAATGAGGGGTAAGAAAGCGAATTCCCTGGGGTGGTAAGGGCCAGTCCGAGGTGATTGGCATATTAAGCCTTTGTAGTAGAGTGGTGTTTTCGTGCTCTTAGACTCATATCGATCACTAGTGTCTGCGCAATATAGTCCATCAAGTTGGCAATATAATCAATCCTACCTAAATGCTAATTGTGTTTATATGATGGACTGATTAATGCGCAGTTAAATCCATCTCGGCTATGATACTGCCAATAACAATATTTAAAGGAGAGATACCATGGCTGCTGGAACACCCCTTGCAATGTCTGAAGAGACTTTGTTCATCAAGGCACTTGTCGAGCGCTCACGCAAAGCACAGGCCCAAATCGCCGATTATACCCAAGCGCAGATCGACGAATTGATCACTGCCATGGTATGGGCCGTTGCCCGTGAAGATGTGGCTAAAAAAATTGCTCAGTTCACCGTTGAAGAAACTCAGCTGGGTAATTATGACGGTAAATTTCTGAAGATTTTCCGTAAAACTCGCGCGGCACTTTTCGATATTATCAACGACAAGTCTGTTGGCGTGATTGAGGAAGATAAAGAGCGCAACATTGTTAAAATCGCTAAGCCGGTCGGTGTGATTGGGGCTTTAACGCCCTGTACGAACCCCGAGGCGACGCCGGTGATCAAAGCCATTTCAGCGGTAAAAGGGCGCAACAGTATTATTATTGCGCCGCATCCGCGCTCCAAGCTCACCAATAAAATGATTTGTGATTTGATGCGTGAGGCCCTTAAAGCCTGTGGTGCACCTGAGGATTTGGTGATCTCGATTGATAGCCCGTCTATGGAGACGACTGCTGAGTTGATGAAGCAGTGTGATCGTATTCTGGCTACTGGCGGCGCACCAATGGTGACGGCGGCGTATTCCAGTGGTACTCCGGCACTGGGTGTGGGCGCCGGTAATGCGGTCATTACCGTAGACGATACTGCCAATTTAGATGAAGCGGCCGAGAAAATTCGTATCTCTAAAACGCTGGACTTGGCGGCATCCTGTTCTTCCGACAATGCAGTTATCGCGTTTGAATCTAATGTTGATGCGCTGTTGGAAAAGCTTCAGGCTCAGGGTGGTTATATCTGTAACCCCGAAGAGAAACAGAAGTTGCAGGACATTATTTGGCAAGATGGTCATATTGCCCCCCGTATCGTCGCTCAGCCTGCCTCTGTTTTAGCGGAGATGGCTGGAATCGATTTACCTGAAGGCAACGCTTTTTTCATTGTGCCAGAGACTGGCGCTGGCGCGGACTATCCTTTCTCCGGTGAGAAAATGTCCGTGGTGATGGCCTTTTATACGGTCAAGGATATCGACGGCGCCATTGCCATGACCAATGCCATTCAGGCCTATCAAGGTCAGGGGCATTCCTGCGGGATCTATTCATACAGTGATGACAATATTATGAAGTTTGCCCATGCGACTAAAACCTCGCGGGTCATGGTGAACCAGCCACAGGCGGCGTCTAACAGCGGTAATCTGTGGAATGGCATGCGTCAAACCTTCTCGCTGGGCTGCGGTTCGTGGGGCGGTAATAGCACTAATAACAACATCACCTGGCGGGACCTGATTAATGAAACTTGGGTGTCCAGGCCTTTAGCTGTGAGTAAAGAGCTACCATCAGACGAAGTGTTGTTTGGCAAAGTTATGGCTAAATTTAAATAGGTGTTTACTGTTTGCGCTGCGGCACGCATGACAATGAATTAATAAGAAGAGAACTTCATGGATTTTAATCTTTCCGACGATCAAAAAGCGTTTGCTGAAAGTGCCCGTGCTTTTGCTGATGGGGTTTTTAAGCCCAATGCCGCGCACTGGGATGCGGAGCATATTTTCCCTAAAGATGCCCTGAAGCAAGCCGGTGAGTTGGGCTTTATGGGTCTGTATACTCCGGAAGAAGCGGGCGGTCTAGGCATGAGCAGGCTGGACTCTAGTGTCATTATTGAAGAATTGGCGCGAGGCTGTACCTCTACAGCGGCATTTCTGACCATTCACAATATGGCCACCAGCATGATTGGCAGCTACGGAAAGCCGGCGCTGATTGAAGAAATGTGTCCGGACTTGGTAAGCGGTGAGAAGTTGGCGTCCTACTGTTTGACCGAACCCGGTGCCGGTTCTGATGCAGCGAGCTTGCAGAGTACAGCTCGCGTAGCTGGCGACAACTATATTGTTAATGGCAGCAAAATGTTTATCTCCGGTGCCGGTTCTACCGATGTGCTGGTGGCCATGTTGCGCACCGGCATTTCAGGTGCCAAGGGTATTAGCGCCTTTGCGATTCCCGCCGATGCACCGGGCATCAGCTATGGCAAACGTGAAGAGAAAATGGGCTGGAATAGTCAGCCGACCTGCACTATTAGTTTTGAAGACGTGGTGGTGCCAGCGGCGAATATGCTGGGCAGTGAAGGCCAAGGCTTTAAAATTGCCATGAAGGGTCTGGATGGTGGTCGCATTAATATTGCCACTTGCTCGATTGGTACCGCTCAGGCGGCGTTGGCAACGACCATCGACTATGTGAAAGAGCGCAAGCAGTTTGGTCAGGCAATTGCTGACTTTCAGAACACACAATTTAAGCTGGCTGACATGACAACAGATTTGGTCGCCGCCCGACAAATGGTGCGGTTGGCGGCGTTCAAGCTCGACAGTGGTGATCCAGAGGCCAGCACCTATTGCGCCATGGCCAAACGTTTTGCGACTGATGTGTGCTTTGCGATTTGCAATGATGCCCTGCAATTGCACGGTGGCTATGGCTATATCAAAGAATATCCCTTGGAGCGCCATGTTCGCGACAGTCGCGTTCATCAAATCCTTGAAGGGACCAATGAAATTATGCGGGTCATCATTGGCCGTCGTTTATTGATAGATGGAGCCTTGGAGGTTATTAAGTGAGCAGCTACAGTCCGACCGACAAATTAAAAGTAGAGATCATTGAGCACACCGCGATGATCACCATCGACAATCCCGGCGCCAATACGTGGGATGCGGAATCGCTAAGCGGCTTGCGCGACGTGATTGCCAATCTCAATGCGGACAAAAATATTTACAGTTTGGTCATTACTGGTGCTGGTGAAAAATTCTTTTCTGCGGGCGCTGATTTGAAAATGTTTGCCAGCGGCGACA
>JBLHPB010000137.1:0-6386 GCA_047624025.1 Zhongshania sp. | reverse complement strand
TACTCGCCAAAGGGCACCAGGCGTTGCTTGTGGTAAATGCCTTCGCCACCGCTGACCACCATGACAGAGTTGTACATGTTCTCACCAGAGCTGGTGGGTACGCCACTGATGAGGGCGCTATTATTGATGACTGCGCGCTCGGCCATATAATCGAAAAAGGATTGGGCATTGTGGTAAAGAGCGGGGATTGCCGCTTCAGGCCAGATCACCAGGTCTGATTCTGACCACAGAGTTTCGGAAGCGGAATCGTAGTGCTCCAGCGTCGCCCAATACTGGCTGTAAGCCCATTTTTTGTCCTGGGAGATATTGGATTGCACAGCGCCAATTCGCAATGCAGGTTTGTCGCTGGCCTGGGTCCATTCTATATCTTGCAAAAAGTGGCCCTGTAAAAATAGCGCAATACAGGCCAGTCCGGTCAATATTGCCGAGCGACGTTTCTGAGTGGGCGCACTTAGCAGTTGTGCTAAAGCGGCTCCGCTGAGAGCGACCCAAAAGCTGAGGCCGTAAATGCCTAATACTGGCGACCACCCTGCCAGTGCGGTGTGCAAGTGGCCATAGCCAAGGTAAAGCCAGGGAAAGCCGGTAAACAGCCAGCCCCGCAACCATTCAAACAGAACCCAGCAGGCGGCAAAACCGAGGGTGCTACCAGCGCGGCCGTGGCGAATCCAGCGGCTATAGCAATAGCCAAATAAAGCTGGGATGAGTCCCAAACCAATGCAAAATATCGCCGTCATGGGGATGGCTAGGTAGGCGGGAGTATGGCCAAAGTCGTGCATGGCCACATAAACCCAAGAAACCCCGGTGGCAAAGCTGGCGCTGCCAAAACTCCAGGCCAGAAAAAAGCCTTGGCGTGGGGATTGCGCTTTATTCAGCAGCAGCGCAAGAGCGGCCATAGCCAAAATACTTGTCCACCACCAATCAAAGGGGGCTAACGATAAAGGGATGCAAGCCCCAGCAAGCGCAACGAAGATGTAGTGGACGATTTTCACCAGCTGTTATTCCGGACCTTAGGGGTGGGCTTTAATATTAGATCCGCTAGTGTAGCGATGCGCTAGGGCGGGTGCTAGCGCATTGCTATGATTATCTTTGCTTGGCGGTAATGGTGTTGGCGACAGCCTAAATTTTGTGGCTGGTCAGAGGCTCGTCGACGCGCAAGGCAGGACCTGCAGTGGAGGCGATAAGATATTCCGGTTTGGGCGTTCGCTCTGGAAAGCGGTTGGTCAGAGGCTCGGGACTGCCGCTATTGTCTATTAGGTAGACGTGGCGGCGGGTCAGGGCGCGGGCTTCCTTGACGCCGCAGGAGTGGGCGATAACGCCAACCTCGTGCATTAAGTTCAGGGCGTAATTTTTAACTCTGGTGGCTTTGTTTTCAGGGACTAGGCCACGCTGTAGTTCTCGGTCATGGGTGGTGATACCAGTGGGGCAGGTGTTTTTATTGCATTGCAGGGCCTGGATGCAACCCAGCGCGAACATAAATCCTCGCGCACTGACAATAAAGTCGGCACCTACACACAGGGCCCAAGCGGCTTCGGCAGGGTTGATCATTTTGCCAGAGGCGATAATTTTGATGCGTTTGCGCAGATTGTATTCATTGAGTTTATCAACTAGCAGCGGCAGGCTGCGACGAATGGGTAGGCCGACATAATCCATTAGGCTTTGTGGTGCGGCACCGGTACCGCCGTCGGCGCTGTCTAGGGTAATAAAGTCGGGGGCGTATTTCAGGCCGCGAACATGGATGGCCTCGCCAAGCTCGTCCAGCCATTCCGAAAATCCCAGTACGACCTTAAAGCCGACCGGCTTACCCGTGACTTCGCGAATACGGTAAATCATATCCAGTAGATCATCAATACTGTGAATGTCAGTGTGGCCGTTGGGGCTGATGGAGTCTTTGCCGATTTCAATGCCACGAATTTTGGCAACTTCTGCAGTGACTTTGCCGCCGGGCAGGATGCCACCTTTGCCGGGCTTGGCGCCCTGACTTAATTTAATTTCGAGCATGCGAACTTGCGGATGGCTGGCAATGTCACGCAGTTTTTCATCGCTCAGCATGCCGTCTTTATTGCGCACGCCATATTTTGCGGTGCCGATTTGAAAGACGATGTCGCAGCCCGCGGCGAGGTGGTAGGGCGTTAGCCCACCTTCGCCGGTATTCAGCCAGATGCCGGCTTCTTTGGCGCCGGCGCTCAGAGCCTGTATCGCCGGTTTGGAGATGGCGCCAAAACTCATACCAGAAATGTGAAAAATGGCTGAGCTGGTATAAGGGTGTTTGGCAAAGCCCTCGCCAATGGTTACTGCACGGGTCGGCACTGCGTCCTGGCTGAGGGTGGGAAACAGACAGTTCATAAATAGCACTTCATTGCTTTGGGTTAGCGGCCGTGTGGAGCCGAAGGCAATGGTGGTGTCGATATTCTTGGCGGCGCGGTATACCCAAGAACGCTGGGAGCGGTTAAAGGGCAGCTCTTCGCGATCCATGGCAAAAAAATACTGGCGGAAGAACTCGCCAAAGTGTTCAAAAATATAGCGGAAGCGGCCAATCACCGGGTAATTGCGTCGTATAGCGTGTTGGGTTTGAGTTTTATCAATGACGTACATAATGGTGATATATATGATGCCAATGGCGATGGCTAGGAGAAATAGCAGTGCGCTGTATTCAATAAATGTATTGGCAATATTGTTCAAGGTGTCTAGCGTGCTAGTTGACATGAAGCCCTCTCTGTCTGCCCTAATTAATTGTATTGTATAAAGGCAGTGTAGCCCCTAAGAGCAGCTAAAGTTGCTCTTAGGGTGCGAGATTGTCAAATTGAGCTATGGGGCAATGGCCGGTCAGGCCTCTGCGTTGGCGATGGTTCGCATCCGCAACAGGTGAATTTGGCGATTGTCGGCATTCACTATCTTGAATTCGTAATCGTCCAGGCGGGCTATCTCATTCCGACTAGGTAAATGGCCAAAGGATTTAAGGATTAGTCCGCCGATGGTATCAAACTCTTCATCGCTGAGTTTGGCATTAAAATAATCATTGAAGTCGTCGATCGGAGTCAGAGCCTGCACTACAAAATCATTGTCGGCGATTTTGCGAATAGGCAGATCGTCGTCTTCGTCGTATTCGTCTTCAATGTCGCCGACGATTTGTTCGAGAATGTCCTCAATGGTGATCAGGCCGGCAGCGCCGCCGTATTCGTCGATCACTACTGCCATATGGTGGCGTTTTTCCCGAAAGTCGCGAAGTAGCACATTCAAACGCTTGCTCTCAGGCACCATGGTGGCCGGACGTAAAATGTCGCGTATATCGATATCTTCGCTATTTGCGGTTTTCCACAATAGAGGTAGTAAATCTTTGGACAGCAGAATACCCAGGACATTGTCCAGGGTATCGCCAATTACTGGATAGCGGGAGTGGCCGGTGTCGATAATGATGGGTAAGAGCTCGCTCAGCGGTTGGTCTGCTTTCAGAACCACCATCTGTGGACGCGGGATCATTATTTCCCGGGCCTGCATGTCACTAATATGCATGGCACCTTCAACGATACTAATGGCATCGTCATCAATGACTTCATTCTGTTTGGCAACAGCGAGGAGTTCAAACAGATCCTCCCGTGTTTTAGGTTCAGATGAAAAAGCATGGGCTATTTTCTCGATCCAGGTTTTGTCACCTGAATCGTTGCTAGATCGATCTTCACTCATGGTTTTGGGTGCTGTCCTCACTGATAGGGGTATAGGGATTGCTAATATTTAAGGCACTTAAAAGGGTAATTTCCAGTGCTTCCATTTCCTCGGCCTCGTCATCGTCAATATGGTCGTAGCCGAGGAGGTGAAGTGTACCGTGAATTACCATGTGCGCCCAGTGGTCATGCAGGGGCTTGTGTTGTTCTGTGGCTTCGCGTTCAACGACCTGTTTGCAGATGGCCAAGTCGCCTAAAAGTGGTAGTTCCAGCTCAGGGGGGAGGTCAGCGGGAAAGGACAGCACATTGGTGGAGCCAGCTTTTTGTCGATATTGCAGATTTAATTCGGCACTTTCAGTCTCGTCTATCAGGCGAATACTGAGTTCGGCCTCTTCTATGTGATCGGCAAGGGCAGCGGTGGCCCACATCAGGAACTGCTCCTTACTGGGCAGATTGCCAGCCTTGCAGCCAATTTGCAGATCCAAATCCAATTGCAGACTCATCGTGGGCGACTGCCGTCGTCTTCAAAGGCAGCGTAGGCTTCGACAATACGCTGCACCAAGGGGTGGCGAACCACGTCCTTGGCGGCGAAATGAGTCATGCTGATGCCCTCAATTTCCGCCAGAACCGTCATTACATGAATCAATCCCGACGGTGTGCCGCGGGGTAGGTCTATCTGGGTGGCGTCGCCGGTTATCACCGCGGTGGAGCCAAAGCCGATGCGGGTTAGAAACATCTTCATCTGTTCGCGAGTGGTATTTTGGGCTTCGTCGAGAATGATGTAGGAATCACTCAAGGTGCGGCCGCGCATATAGGCCAGCGGCGCAATTTCGATAATATTGCGCTCTATCAGTTTGGTGACGGTTTCCACGCCGAGCATTTCGTAGAGTGCATCGTATAAGGGGCGTAGATAAGGATCGATTTTTTGGGCCAAATCACCGGGTAAAAAACCTAGTTTTTCGCCAGCTTCCACCGCAGGTCGAACCAATAAAATACGCTGCACCTCATTGGAAGTTAGGGCTTCAACGGCGCAGGCTACTGCCAGATAGGTTTTACCAGTGCCCGCGGGGCCAATGCCAAAGTTAATGTCATTGTTTTGGATGGCCTGCACATAAAGCTGCTGATTTTTGCCACGCGGCTTGATGCTGGCCTTTTTGGTTTGGATGACAATGGGGAGCTGCTCGGCGTTTGGTTGGGAAATTTGTTCCAAACCTGATTCCTGTAAGTGCACATGTACGGCATCGACGCTTACGCTACTGCCGTTTTTGGCGTCGTTGTACAAATGTTTGAGTAATTGCACGGCATCGTCAACGGCCGCAGTTGAGCCATTGATTTGAAAGGTGTTGGCGCGGGCAGCAATGCGCACTTGGAGACGATTTTCAATCAACTTTAAATTAGCGTCGAGGTGTCCACAGAGATCTGCTAGCAAGCGGGCATCGCTCGGCTCTAGGGTCATGACGCGCTGTATTTCCTGGTCTTTATCAGTCAAGGATTCACCGAATGCCGCTGGCGCGGCGTAAAAATAGGCAGAGATAGCGCTTAGGCATCGATCAGCTCGCCGCGCAGAGAGTTGCTATAGGCATCCAGAATAGTCACATTCACAAAATCACCAATAGTGTTCTGGTTCAGGCAGGGGAAATTGACTACTCGGTTGTTTTCGGTGCGGCCCTGTAATTCACCTGGGTCTTTACGCGACACGCCAGTGACCAGTATGTGCTGGCGAGTGCCGACCATCTGCCGGCTAATCTGGGCGGTGTTCTGCAAAATTTGATGCTGCAGAATACCAAGGCGCACTTTTTTGACTTCTTCCGGGGTTTCGTCCGGTAGCTGCGCCGCTGGCGTGCCAGGTCGAGCGCTGTAGATAAAACTGAAGGAGTGGTCAAAGCCAATGTCTTCAATGAGTTGCATGGTGTCATTAAAGTCTTCATCAGTCTCGCCGGGAAAACCAATAATGAAATCGGAAGAGATGCTGATGTTCGGCCGGATGGCTTTAAGCTTGGCAATTTTGGCGCGGTACTCATCGGCAGTATGGCCGCGTTTCATGGCCACTAAAATTCGGTCGCTACCGTTCTGTACTGGCAGATGCAGATGGTCAACTAGCTCGGGGACGGTGGCGTAGGCTTGAATCAGGGCGTCGCTGAATTCCACGGGGTGAGATGTGGTGTAGCGTATACGATCTATGCCAGACACTTGCGCCACAAAATGAATCAGTTCAGCAAAATCAACAATTTCGCCCTCGTGGTTTGCGCCACGATAGGCGTTGACGTTCTGCCCCAGTAAATTTACTTCGCGCACACCTTTGGCGGCGAGCTGGGCGACTTCGGCAATCACGTCGTCAAAGGGGCGGCTGACTTCTTCGCCGCGAGTGTAGGGTACAACGCAAAAAGTACAGTATTTGGAGCAGCCTTCCATGATAGACACAAAGGCGCTGGGGCCATTCACGCTGGGCTCAGGCAGGTTGTCGAACTTTTCAATTTCCGGGAAGGTGACATCGACAACAATAGGGCCGTTCACCTTTTTGCTGTCGAGCATCGCTGGTACTCGGTGCAGGGTTTGCGGGCCAAAAATAATGTCAACATAGGGTGCGCGACGGCCGATATCGCCGCCTTCTTGGCTGGCAACGCAGCCGCCAACGCCAATAACTAAATTGGGGTTTTTGTCTTTGAGTTTTTTCCAGCGACCCAGTTGGTGGAAGACTTTTTCCTGAGCTTTTTCGCGAATGGAGCA
>JBLHPB010000136.1:0-6564 GCA_047624025.1 Zhongshania sp. | reverse complement strand
CGCCTCACCCTTGTCAACGGCGAACCCACCTTCGATCGCGGTGAATTTACTGGCCGTTATCCCGGCCAGTTTATTGGGCCAATTGCCAAGAATAGCGAGAGTGAAGTGCTCGCGCAGGAAAATGGCTGATCAGGTGACAAGGGCGAGCGCGCGACAGGCAACGGCAGCGCCGAGCAATTCTGGGGCATCCCCACAAACCCCAGCACCTGCAAATGCTAATCAACCGCGCAAATTCAGCAGTCGCGAGCGACTGCTGAAAGCCGCCACCACTTGCTTCAGCAATGATGGTTTTGCTCAGGTTTCAGTAGAGGATATTGCTTCAACTGCTGGTGTCAGTCGAATGACTCTCTATCGTCATTTCGGCGGCAAGAGCGAAATTGCGAGTGAATTACTTCGCCAGGGTTTTACTCGACATCAACCTAATTTACTGCGCATACGCGATGTGGATTGGCGTGATCACGCCGCGGTGCACCACTGGATAAGCGAATTATTTGAAACAGATCAAGAAAATCGTTTATTACTGCGCGCCTTTGTACAAGCTAGCTCGGTAGATCAAGATTTTACGCGACTGGCACACAATCATATTGCAGCTCTAATCAAAGCATTTGGCGAATCCATACCCGCCTTTGATTTGCGAGCAGACCACCCCAATGATCGTCGGCGTTGGCTGGAAGCGTGGCTACTGGTTTACGAAATACTCGATCAAAGTAATCACGCAGCACTGGAGTCTGGGATCGCAAGTGACCCACTGACGCTGGACATTATAACTGATCGCTTTCTGGCATTTGTTTCAGCCTAATTCAATATAGCGATAATTTGGAACAGCACGTATTTGGCATTGCTCTCTGACCAAAACCAAATACGGGGACCACTTATTTGCTCGCACCTTCCTTCAAACGCCCAAGTAGTTTCGATGCTTCAGGATCACCGTTAAGCATATAATTCTGGCGATGCACAATTTTCCACGTACCGCACTCCTGCCGCGCTAACTCGATACGCGATGCGCTTAAGCGACCGATGAAAAACCCTTCTTCACCATGCATAGGCACCATAGTATGGCAAGTAGCAATGGCCTGATCGCCATCTATAATCACATAGGGCAATGTCGACATATGGGCGCAACCCGCCGCGACATAAGCCAGATGGCCTGGATCCCGGGTAATGGCCTCAATTTTCTCGCGGCCATCCATTATACCAACATCGCCAACCGCGTAGATTCCTTCATCGACATAACAGGAACCGACCGCTTCCGCATTTAAACCATCTACAGCGTAACCATAACTGCAAATGACCTGATAGATAGCTTGCTGATCCTCAAGCGCCTGCAAACGCTGCTCTATAGATTTTGATACCTGTTGCATACGTAATCTCCTTTTAGCCGACCATGTAGCCGCCAGCGTCACAGTTAATAGATTGTCCGGTAATCATTCGGCTTTCATCACTAGAGAGGAATAGCGCGAGATTGGCAATATCGATCGGCTGAGCAATAGCTCGCAGCGGTGAATCCGTTAAAACCTTGGCTTTCCATGTTTCGTAATCGAGTTCTTGCTCAGCAGCCATGCGTTTGCCCCAGTTCATCCACAACTCAGTTTCAATACTGCCGGGCACCAAACAGTTACAGCGAATATTATGTGGGCCCACTTCTAAGGCAATTGTTTTTGTTAAGGCGCGCAATGCCGCTTTCGCAGAGGTGTAATGGGTTTTACGCACCATGCCCATCCAGCCAGCAGTTGAGGAGAAGTTAATAATGACGCCCGTTTTACGTTCAAGCATGGAACGCTTTAGGACTTCGCGACTGCAGAGCATGGCAGCGGTTAAATCAACGGCTATCGTGTCGTTAAAGTTTTCAAGCGTCTGCTCCCACACCCACTTGTCTTGCCCCGGTGCTGCGGCATTGTTGAGCATAATGTCGACTTGACCAAATTCCTGCATAGCACGATCAACCATCGCACGAACATCATCTTCTTTAGTGACATCCACCCGCATACCAATGGCGCCTTCGCCGATGTCATTGACCGCGGCCAAGACTAGCTCTTCTCTACGCGCTGCCAGCAGTACGCGCGCGCCTTGCTCAACGAACAATTTGGCCATTACCGGGCCACAACCGGTACTGGCGCCAGTAATAATGGCAACTTTACCCGCTAAACGACCTTCATTATTTTTCTGCACGATAGCTCTCCTGATTAAAATCACTTGGGAACTGACAATAAAAAACCATATAAATACACATGTAAGCTTACGCCCGTAACTTAAAAAGTCAATAGCTCTTCTCGCTCAAGAAATTTAATTTCGGGCTGGCTAATCAGGGCAACTATGAGGGTTGAAACAAACTTAGACGCGAAAAATTTGGTCAATGGATACCGATACAAACTGCTGAACACTTGACGTTGAATTACCGGGTAATTGTCGAGAAAGCAAGGCTAGCGCTATTCGGCCATGCGCGAGGGAAAGCACCATCATCGTACTGGAAATATTATCATCAGCTGGAAGCTGAATACCTTCTGCCACCATCTTCTCCATGGTAGCCAACACATTGCGATAGGCGAATTTCACTAAGCCACGGGAGCCACTTTCATCATCTTCAAGTATTTGATGCCACGCAAATAAAAGCTGATAGCGCGACGACCCCTCCATTGCATAGGCCACATAAGCCGCCATTTGCGCTTTTAAGATATCGATTGCCACTTGGGAGTCGCAATTTTTAGCGGCCTCAGACATATGCACGCCAAGCTGCGCCCAACAGCCCTCAACCACAGCCGTTATCATCGCCTTTGCATCTGGGAAGTGTGCGTAAATTGAGGTTGGTGCTACACCTGCTTCGGTGGCAACCATTCGCAGGCTCAATTTAGTCGCCGGAATTTTATCAAGCAAGCGCATAGCGGCCTCAAGGACCTCTTCCTTCAGGCGCGAGCCTTCACCTCGGGGATTACGCTGTCGTTTTACAGCCATCACTGCCACCAGCAATTAAGATTTAAGAAATAAGCTATTAGACAACGGACAAAGAACGGTGATGGCATTAGTTTTGAAACCCTTGTAATCATTTCTGTTCAAGGCGCAGATATTTATCTATGACTCGCGCTAACAGCGGAGCACAGTTTTTATGGCAATGCTTAGCGCGTCGAGAAAAATTGATTTAACATAACATAGCTGCAGACACGCAGCATACCTGTGAATTGTATTCAGCTATATCACACAAAAAGACTCACGCTGAATAAACAGCGCGAGTAAAAGGGAATTCTACTAGTGGGAATGGCTTTAGGGCAAACGCCCTGAGTTTATTTACATACAACCCTGCAAAATCATGTCGGCGGCTTTTTCACCAATCATGATCGCAGGCGCATTGGTGTTAGCAGCTGGCATTACCGGCATTATCGACGCATCAACAACCCGCAACCCCGCGACGCCCCGCACTTTCAGTTCAGGGTCGACCACAGAAGCCGCGTCGCCACCCATTCGGCATGTGCCTACGGGATGATAGCCAATACCGGCAGTGGAACGAATATGCTGCTCCCACTCGGCGTCAGTTTTGGGTTTGATTACTGGGTGCAGTCGGCCACGTAAATGCCCCGCCAATGCTGGCGCATTAAATATCTCGTCAACCTCTTTCAGGCCGCGAATCAATGCGAGAACATCCGCTGGATCACCCAGCAAGCGATGGTCGATCACGGGCTTATCGATTGGATCTATGCTGCGCAGGCGAATTTCACCACGACTGCGCGGTTTCGCCACGTTAGCGTATACAATTATCCCCGGACGCTTGTGGGGACCTGGATTTTCGGCATCAAAGACTAGGGCGCCAAACTGCAGCTTAATATCGGGATGTTCTAAACAAGGCTGGGAGCGCAAATAGGCCATAGCCTCAACCGGCGTAACAGTCAGTGCTCCGCGACCAAACAAAAAATAATTGAGTATATTCCAGGGCATTTTCCCTGCGGTCACCATATTGTTATAGGTAGGTATATCAACAAAATAACTTGTGTTCACGCTCGCGTGTTCCTGCAGATTGCGCCCCACTTCGGGCGCGTCAACCTTCACCTCAATACCCAGTTCACGCAATGCATTAGCAGGCCCGATACCAGAGCGCATTAAGATCGCGGGGGATTGCATGGTACTCGCGCTAATGACAACTTCTCTCCGCGCGTTAACAGTATGCTTTTCGCCGTCTTTTATAAATTGCACGCCGGTAGCGCGCCCATTTTCGATCAGCACTTTATCGACCAATGCCTCAGTAATAACCTGCAAGTTTGGTCGCTTCATGGCGGTTTCAAGAAATGCGCGAGCCGCACTTGAGCGCTGACCTTTGCGCTGGGTAACCAAATTGGTAAACGCGCCATCGATATCGCCGGAACAATAATCTTCTACTTTACGCAAGCCACGCTCGTGACAGGCATCGATAAATTTCTGTGCGAGCGGATGGTATTGCGGGCGGGCAGAGACACCCAACGACCCATCTTTAGAGTGCGTTGGTCCGGATTCGCCACCGTAGCCTTCGGACTTCATGAAATAGCGCTGAACCTCGCCCCAGCTCCAACCGGAGCAGCCTAGATCATTAGCCCAGCTATCGTAATCAGACCGAGCGCCACGAATATAGACCATTCCGTTGATCGACGAGCCGCCACCGAGCATCTTGCCAGCCATCCACGTTACCTGACGGTCAAGCAAAGAAGGGTCAGGCTCTGGCACGTACATCCAATCCGTCTTGGGCTTGCTGAGCAGCAGGTAAGTGCCAACCGGCATTTTGACGAGCATATTATCGCTGCTGCCACCAGCCTCCAGCAAAACTACCTTATGGCGAGGGTTCTCGGATAGGCGAGCGGCCAGCACACAGCCAGCGCTACCCCCGCCAGCAATAACAAAATCGGCATCTGCAATCGCGATACTCATGGCCTTCCTTATTATAACAAGTGCACAAATTAGACCGGAGTGAACAGAGGAAAGGCATCACCTTCACCTTTACGTAGCCTTACCCGCATACCAGACTTCACATCACCGGCCTCAATGCCAACAATCCGCGTGTGAAAGTATGGGCCTTCATCCAGCCTTACAACCGCTACGGCGTAAGGCACTTCTGAGGCTAACTCTTTAATATAAGCGCGGTAAAAAACCGTATAGGTATCAATTACGCCTTCCCCTGAAGTCGGCACCCACTCCATGGGTCCAGCGCCATGCTTAACACAGCAGCTAGCTGGCCAATCGTGACGGCCGCAGCTTGAGCAGCGGTGTAGAAGAAAGCTTTCATCGGCCTTCCACGCGTCCCAGAACGGCGCGTCTAGGTCGCCTACTACTAGTGGTCCAACCATGTCTGCGCTCATGCTTCAGCTCCCAAAATCAGGGTTCCGTGTGTCCAGGTATTTTGCACGCCGCCGTTCAAGCCGTGACCGCTAACCAAAGCCCGTCGCGCCTTATTAACTTGCGTCGCACCCGCTTCACCACGCAACTGTTTCATGGCTTCAATAACTGGGGTAAATCCGGCCGCATAAAATCCAGAAATTTGGCCACCGCCGGTATTTGACGGAATAGCGCCATCTAGGCCAATCCCACCGTCGGCAACAAAGGGACCACCTTGGCCGGGCTTACAAAACCCGTAGTGTTCAAGTTGCATGATGATGGAGATAGTAAACGGATCGTAGAATTGCGCTGTATCAATATCAGCAATAGATAGCCCCGCCTGTGAGAACGCTCGGGCCGCAGCGGGCGCAATATTGTCATGATGCGCATACACATCGCGCTCGTGCCACTTGGCAATATTGTGGCCCATACCCGCGCCCAGAATATACACCGGATGGGTCGCCGCCATGGTCCGCGCGCGCTCGGCGCTGGTTACTATAAATACAGCACCGCCGTCGGTATCACGACAGCAGTCGAGCATATGAAATGGGTCAACAATCATCGGCGAAGTTTGATGATCTTCAAGGGTAATTGGCTTGCCAAACGTCATGGCATCCGGCCGATTTACCGCGTGATTTCGCAATTGCACCGCTACCGCACCCAAGTGCTCACTGGTCGTACCGTAGTGATCCATATGCCAGCGCGCATGCAGGGCGTGAGCACTGGCCGCGCCGATCATTCCAACTTGGGCTGGATAACCGTAGCCTAAGGAACCGAACGACATCGGCGCGCCGAAACCTGGCATGCCACCGGAGGACGGCGCCATCGCGTAGGCGCAGGCCACCATTTCCGCTTGACCGGAAAGGATAGCACCTGCGGCCATCACAAAAGTAGCCGAAGCCGTCGCACCTCCAGTCTGGATTGGCCAGGAAAAATTCGGCGACAAGCCAAGATAGCGTAGATCCTCGCGCTCATGAGAGGCATGAATATAGCCGTCAATGGCATCACGCTCGATACCGGCATCAAGCAAGGCTAGTTCTAATGCCTGACGGCGGAGCTCCACTTCAGTGACACCGAGTGCACGCCCCTGCTTGGTCACACCCATCCCGACGATGGCGATGCTGCCGCTCTTCATGATATGTAGCCTCTAAGCTGTTCAATTATGTCAATGCGCATACGATTGTTTACTCGCAAAAATATCCTAACTACTGTATTAAGACGCGGACCCAAGGTTTA
>JBLHPB010000135.1:0-6707 GCA_047624025.1 Zhongshania sp. | reverse complement strand
TCAGCCATGCATTTTCCTTTGTCACCGATATCACGCCGACTATTTTGGATTTGACGGGTGTACTTCCGCCTCAGCCGCGACACGGTAAACTGCGTTACGGTGGTCGCGAAATAGAGCCCATGATTGGCCGCAGCTTACTGCCGATAATAAAAGGCGATGTTGAACGCAGCTACGGTGATAGCGATGAAGACGCTGTAGGGTATGAGTTAGCCGGACATGCCGCACTATTTCTTGGTGACTACAAACTGGTCTTGAACAAACCTCCCGTCGGCGACAACCAGTGGCACTTATACAATATTGTCAGCGACCCTGGCGAGACCATCGACCTGCGCCGTGACGAGCCCGCACGCTTACAAAGAATGCTAAATTTGTATCACAAGTACGAACAAGAAAACGATATACAAATCATGCCAGCGGGTTTTATCGGTTCCCGCCAAGTGGCCATCAATGGCCTACGGGATCTCTTTGGCCCACAGATAATTATTGGCATTATCACGCTATTAATCCTCACTACGTTCTACGCAATTTACCGACGAAATCCTTATGAATAAGACACTGCAATTGGACCCCAACGAACCCAGCGCCGAGCAGTTGCAAACCTTGCTGGAAATAAAGCAGGACGGCCCATTTCATTTTGTGAACTTTCTAGCCTTTAAAGCGCAAGCGGAATACCCCTTTGAGCATACCCTGGCTAACGCGCAACTCAGCGGCAGCGAAGCCTATGACAAATACGGCACTGTCGCCCTTCAGCAGGTTATTAAACGTGGCGGACGCCTTATCACCCTGAATACGGTTGCACTAGAAGTGATCGGATCAACCGGCTCCTGGGATCGCGTGGCAACAATGGAGTACCAGAATATTGCTGCATTTATAGAAATGATCTCGGACCCTGAATATAAAAAATCGTTAGTACATCGCAATGCAGGCCTAAAAAACACCATCGTTTTAGTGACCAAGCCACAACTAAATGAGCCCATTGGATAAAAAGGGCGACCAACTGGAGAAGATTATGATTAAAGTTTATGGCGTACACGGCTCCCCTTTCGTGCGCAAAGTTTTTATCGCTTTAGATATCAAGGGGATAGCCTATGAAATTGTGCAGCAAATGCCTTTTTCTCGCGATGCCGAATACCTCAAGATCAACCCACTAGGCAAAGTCCCCGTCTTGGTAGACGGCGAACTAACACTGTGTGATTCAAAGGTAATCTGCCAATATATTGAAGATGCCTACCCAGAGTCACCCCTTTACCCCAAAACCCCAAAAGACCGAGCGCTGGCCCTCTGGTACGAAGACTTATGCGCCGGGCGCGTAGCAGAACTTGCCTCGGGCATCTTTTTTCAGCGCTTTATGCGGCCCTTTGTACTCAAGCAGGAAGCCGACGAGGTACTGATCGCAAAAATCATTGATCGAGATCTACCGCCCATGCTCGACTATCTGGAATCACAAATCCCCGCTGACGGCTTTATCTTCAGCGATTTTATGATGGCCGATCTTAGCATCGTCAGCCCCTTTATTAATGCCGCCTACGCCGGTTACCAGGTTGATGCAGCGCGCTGGCCCGCCATGGCTGGGCTAATCGCACGAGTGAGAGAGCAGCCACAGGTGAAGGCAGTGTTGGAGAAAGAGGCTAAGGCCTTAGGCTTGGGGTAATAATACAGGTGGCGTCAGGCTTCCCATTCACAGAATGTTCAATGGGAAACCTGACCCCGTTAACCCGCAAGTATTTTCACCCATCCCGTGTTATTGCATTGTTAGACAGCACTTCCTCTACCAAAACGGGAGCGCATTCCGCGTTTTTCACACCAGACAAGGTCATGCTTTTATTAGACAGTGATCGGCCTAGCAATTGCGCAATCACTTTTGGCTGATCGCGTAGACCACGATTTTCTAAAGCCACGGCATAGACATGGGCAAAATCAGCGCGATGCGGTGGACGCATCGACACGTTCGCGCACGGTACTGGCCAACACCGGAGCCAATTCCATCCCTACCTCGCGGCTGCCGTCAACGAGTAAGCTCGACAGACGCCGCCAGCGTTCCGAGTTTGAAGTCTGAGCAAAGACCCGAACCGCTGCGACTCTTACAAGCGATGATGCCTTGCCGACCACCACTCCATTACCGATATCGCAAACTGGTGCTGGGTGGGCACCTACAAATAGTCTGGGGTATCGGTCGACGGTCTTGAAAGCCGGCAACGCTGGCTAAACACTATACGGAACAAGGACGCTCAAAAGAAATTTAACGATAAGGCCAATAAACTGCTGTAAAAGTGGTAAAACGCAAGATTACGGATATATCTAGATATTCGTCATTGCCAAACCGTGGCAATGGCGACTTAATTAGACACTACCAATGCCACTAGCTACAATGCATTACTCGCACTCTGGCCGTGTATTGTCGCCAGCTTAAAAAAACAGACAATTAAGCATATTACGGCTCCGAACATCCCTACTAGCTAAAATATTAATTATGTCTAAAATCTCAAAAACACAAGAAATAGATGGGCGCCGCCAACGCACTGAGCGGAGTCGCACCGCAATCATTAATGCCGCCCTCGAGTTAATCGAAGAAGGCATACTTATCGCGACAGCCCAGCAGATTACCGATAGAGCCAACGTTGGCATTCGCACTTTTTTCCGGCACTTCGAGGACATGGGTGCGCTTGCCCAAGCTGTTGATGAAAGCATACGCGGACAATATGAAGCCACACTACTTAACGTAGATCGCAGCGGTAGCCTTGACGAGCGCATTCTAAATGCAGTGGAGCGTCACGCCCTAGTTTACGAGAAAAATTACAATATTATCTTAGCAACAGCGGCGCAGCGCTGGCGCCTCGAAGTACTTCGAAAAAACTACGCTCGTGTCCAAAAAGGCTTACGCAAAGATCTCGATAACTGGCTGCCCGAACTCAAAAAAATTGCGCCAAATCAACGCGAGTCAATAGACGCCATTGCCTCTTTTGAGTTATGGCATCGGCTTAGAGAGCACCAGGGGCTGACTGTAAAAGCAAGTGTAGAGGTCATTAGCGGCCTCCTAAAAAACCTGATGCAAACCACCTAACCACCACCGCGCCAAATGTCTTTTTCCGCTAAGCGGCGCACTAAGGTGCGCTATGCCATTGAAAATACTCAAGCGTCGGGCGTGATCTGGCGCTGCGGCGCTAGCGCTTAAATTTATCCCTCTCTTTTAAGCTGATAGCCCAAGCTCACAATCCGTGACATGAATTGCCTTGAGGTAAGCCACCGTATAGCTCGCCACGCTGTTCGTGATTGGTGACCAACCACTTGAACAAAGCACGTTAAATACTCAGTTTAAGACCGCAAGTGCAGCTTATCCTCACCACAAAAATAGTTTTGACACTAATAATGTCATAATGGTATCTTTTAACAACTAACAGCTATCTTCAAGGCTAATAAAATGGCGAACACCTACAAGCTCTACGGTATCCCCTGCTCCCTTTATACCGCCAAGGCGCGTAGCTATTTGCGCAAGAAAAAGATCAACTTTAGCGAATTTGCCGTTTCCGACGCCCATTACCAGAAATCAGTGGTGCCGAAAATAGGCCGCATGATTATGCCCGTACTCGAATCCTCAGATGGCGAAATCATTCAGGACAGCGCCGACATCATTCGATACTTAGAAGAACAACATACCGCCGTAAACCCTGTATTGCCTGACACCCCTTTATTACAGGCTGTGTCACACTTATTTGAACTCTTTGGTGGCGAAGGCCTGCTTCGTCCAGCGATGCACTACCGCTGGAATTTTGACGATGTCAATTTAGATTACCTCCGTTCAGAATTTCAATGTTTAGCGCCTCAGAGCAGCAACCAAGCGACCTACCAGCAAATATTCGAATTTGGCAGCGGCCGAATGCGCAAAGCCGCTAAATCATTCGGTGTGACAGCCCATTCCAGCTCGGCCATTGAGGCCTCCTACCTTGAGTTCCTTAATTTACTGTCTGCGCATTTACGCGACTTCCCTTATCTATTAGGTGGTCGAGCGACGCTCGGCGATTACGCACTGATGGGACCGCTCTTCGCTCACCTTTACCGTGACCCCAAACCTGGCCTGTTAATGCGTCAGCACGCGCCTCTCGTGGCACGTTGGGTCGAAAGGATGAACACGGCTGAAGACTCCTGGGCCGACCACCCGAATCAATCACAAAAATTGATCAGTGGTGACACCTTACCCGACACCCTAATCGCCCTGATGCGCTATATCGCGGAAGAATACTTGCCAGAAATCAGCGCCCACATAAGCTATACCAATAACTGGCTAGCCGAACGTCCCGAGCTAGCACCCGGCACCAACGGCCTAGATGACCCCACGCAGCGCTTCATTGGCAATATTGAATTTCCCTGGCGTGGAATTACGCTAAAAACCTCGGTCGTGCCCTATCGCTTTTATCTGCTTCAGGATTTACATGAGCTGTACGATGGTCTTGAAAACATGGACCGCAAGCACATTGAAGGTGTTTTTACAGAATGCGGTCTTGAGTGCATTCTGACATCGCGATTAAGACGACGTCTCGAACGACGTAATTATCTTGAGGTTTGGGGCGATGATATTGCCCCGTCAATTGGCTGAACGCAAAGTTGGAATTATGACCGGAGCGCGCAATGAGTAACAACAATAACTACTGCCTATTGGGGCGTCCTGAGTCGGGCTACTCCCTTAAAGTGCAATCGGCGATGCGATTTAAGCGGATCCGTTTTGAGTGGATGGATCGCTTTAAAAATGCAGCGCTCTACCAACAGCACGCCAAAGTACAATTAATCCCGCTCCTGCTGTTGCCAGACGGCAGTGCCATGCAGGACTCCACCCCTATTCTGGAAATGTTAGAAGCAGAGCACCCGGAGCCGTCCCTTCACCCCCCAAACCCAGCGTTGCGGTTTCTTTCAGAAGTTCTGGAAGAATATGGCGACGAGTGGGTAAATAAGCTCATGTTTCACTACCGCTGGGGCTATCCTGCGGATCAGCAACGCCGAGGTGCATCGCTTGCCAAAGGCATAATCGAAGGCAAAGGTTTGGGCTGGGCAGTCCCCATTATACAGCCCTTCGCCAAACGCGCTCTTATTAAGCGAATGATCCCGCGAATGGCCTTTGCTGGCGCCAACGACAATAACGCACCAATTCTGATCGCGTCTTTCGCGCAACTGGCTGACTTGCTAGAAGCCCACCTCAAAAACCGCTTATACCTCTTCGGAGGCCGCCCGTCCTTTGGCGACTTTGGGCTTTGGGGGCAAATGTGGCAGGCTTATATTGACCCCAGTTGCGAAAAAATACTCACTGAACAGGCGCCGTCAGTCGTCGCGTGGATCAAGCGGATGGAACACCCTAACATAGAGGGCGACTATGAAAACTTCGAGACCCTAATACCCACCTTGCAGCCCATTTTTACGCGCGAGGTCGCACCCCATTTTCTGGCATGGAGCGACGCTAACGCCAAAGCCTTTGTTGCTGGTAATAAGCAGACTGAACTAAAAATGGGCAGTCGTCGCTATTACCAGAAAACCTTCAAATATCCGGCAGGTAGTTTAGAAATACTGCGCAGTAAATTCAAAGCCGTGAGCGACGATACTGCCTTAATCGACTTTTTAAGAGTGAGCCACTGCCTCCCCTATCTGGAACCACAATTATGATCGAGCTTTATACCGCACCAACACCGAATGGCCACAAAGCCTCATGCACACTGGAAGCATTAGGGTTTGAGTATGAAACCCATTTCGTTAACATCAGTGAAGGCGAGCAAAAGAAACCCGAGTATCTGGCAATCAATCCTAATGGCCGTATTCCTGCGATCGTGGATAGGGACCTTGGTGATTTCCCGATATTTGAATCTGGCGCCATTATGATCCACTTGGCAGAGAAGGCCGGACGCTTGCTACCAACTGACGCCAAAGGTCGCGTAAAGGTCATGCAATGGCTTATGTTCCAAATGGGTGGTGTTGGCCCAATGATGGGACAAGCCAATGTTTTCTTCCGCTATTTCCCAGAAAAAATCCAACCAGTCATCGATCGCTACCAAAATGAAAGCCGTCGCCTCCTTGAAGTCTTAGACACTAGGCTGGGCGCTAGCGAATGGCTGGCAGACGACTACTCCATTGCCGACATCGCTAACTGGTGCTGGGCGCGAACCCACAGATGGTCTGGCGTATCCATCGACGGCCTAGATAATTTACAGCGCTGGATGACTGTCATGCTTGACCAACCAGGCATGCAAAAAGGCTTAGATGTCCCCTTCAGTCTCGGCAACTTATTGAAGGACGAGAAAGCCCAAAAAGAATTTACCGATAACGCCAACAAGATGCTGCAAAAATAACTCCAGGAAAATAACGACAGATAAAATCATTAAAGGATAGCGTAAATGACAAACATTACTGAATTATGGGTAGATCGTACCAACTACCGCAAAACCAAAGTAGTTACTGAAGCAGCCAGCACATTAAAGCCCGGCGAAGTGCTCGTTGCCATTGATAAATTTGGGCTGACGGCCAACAACGTTAGCTACGCCCTGTCCGGCGATATGATTGGCTATTGGAAGTTCTACCCAGCCCAAGACAATTGGGGCAAGGTTCCAGTCTGGGGCTGCGCAAATGTGGTGGAATCACAGTGCGACGAAATTCCGGTCGGTGAGCGGCTATGGGGCTTTTTTCCTATGGCCAGTCACACCATTCTCCAGCCAGGAAAAATTGCGCCCGAT
>JBLHPB010000134.1:0-6733 GCA_047624025.1 Zhongshania sp. | reverse complement strand
GATGCTTGAATTTTTTAATGCAGATTATGGTGATGATTTGCGTAAAATTCTGCCCTGTAGTCCAGTTAGTGGTTATTTCAATCCAATGGCACCTGAATTCAAGATCTACCAGAAAGATAATATCGTATACGCTGATGGCCATTTCAGCAGAATGCACGAAGGTCCGCCAGACTGTGTTCACGGTGGCATGCTCAGTGCTTTTTACGATCAGGTATTGGCATTCACCGGTATTGCCAATCAAACACCGGGAATGACGGCCAGTCTTACGGTAAAATATCGCCGTCCTACGCCGCTTTTTAAATCTTTACGCTTTAGCTGCTGGGTAGAAAAAATCAGCGGTCGCAACATTATTATTCATGGCGAATGCCACTGCGACGATGAATTACTTAGCAGCTCGGAAGGTCTATTTATTCATCATGAAAAAACGCGCTCAAGCACGACATTTAACAAATAGGTCCAAAATGATAAAAACAGCGTTTAAACCTCTAGTATTGGCCATCATTACACTAAGCCCGCTGACAGCTACGGCTAATGAAGGCAAAGGAGCTGAGCTGGAAACCATTGCGGTGACAGCAAACCGTATTGAGAAGCAACTCAGTGAACAAAGTATCTCGCTAAGTATTGTTGGCTCAGAAGATATCAAAAACACCGGTCACACTCACATTAGTGAACTACTCAATCAGGTGCCCGGTGTTTGGATCAGTCGCGGCAATGGTCAGGAGCACCTCACCGCGATTCGGTCGGCGGTATTAACCGGCACTGGCAGTTGCGGTGCCTTTTATTTCTCGGAAGATGGCATTCCACTGCGCGCGCGCGGCTTTTGCAACGTGAATAGCCTGTTTGACGTCAATGCCGAGCAAGCCCAACGTATTGAGGTCATTCGCGGCCCCGGTACTGCCGTACACGGCTCCAATGCCCTTAACGGCGTCATCAACATCATCAGTGCTGCGCCCAGTGAAGAGCCAGAGACCCATATCTCTGTTGAGAGTGGCCCCGACGATTACGCTCGGCTTAAATTCAGCCAGAGCGACAGCGGTCAAAAACACGGTTATCGCTTAAGTGTGCAAGGCAATCACGACGGTGGCTATAAAGATGATTCGGGGTTTGACCAGCAAAAACTTAATTTCCGTCATGATTACCATGGCGATATCTGGCTGATTAAATCACTGCTGTCGGCGAGTAATCTCAACCAGGAAACTGCGGGCTATATTCAGGGTAAAGACGCCTACAAAGACGATCAGCGCAAACGTGAAAACCCAAACCCTGAAGCCTATCGCGACAGCCAGAGTATCCGTTATTACAGCCGTTTTGAGCGTGAGGGAGATAAAGATAGCCGATTTATCGTCACACCCTATCTTCGCTATACCGATATGCAGTTTTTACAGCACTTTTTACCCGGTACACCCACAGAAGAGAATGGCGAACGCACTGCCGGTGTACAAACTGCATTTTTCCAAAACTACAGCGACAGCGTCAACCTCTATAATGGTTTTGATATGGAGGTGACAAAAGCGTATCTCGAACAAGCCCAGTCAGCTGCCAGCTTCGGCCTCTTCCCCACTGGCCAACATTACGATTATGACGTGGATGCTCTCTATGCAGCGTGGTTCCTCGGTGGCGACTGGCAGGCGGCGCAGAACACCAATATTAATTTTGGTGCACGCTATGACATCCAGTTTTATGACTACGACAACCAGATCATTAGCGGTAATACTGCTGCCGATGGCAGTCCCTGTGCAACTGTAGACAAAGAAGTAGACTGTCGATATGCCCGTCCCATGGATAGCGAGGATCGGTTTCGCAATTTCTCTTTTAGTGCAGGGCTGATCCAAAGCCTAAGCGAACAAACCGAAATTCATGTCAATGCCAGCCACGGTTTCCGTGCGCCTCAGGCCGCAGAGCTTTATCGCTTACAGGCGCAACAACTCAATGCCAATTTGGATGAGGAGTCAATGAACAGTCTGGAGCTAGGGCTCCGCGGCAGCTGGCCAGAATTTAACTACCAGCTGGCACTGTACTGGATGCACAAAAACGATGTGATTATTCAAGACGGTAATCGCCGCAATATCAATGGTGGTAAGACCATCGATAGGGGTATTGAAGCCAGTATAAACTGGCAGCTAAGCCCTAGCTTGCAATGGCAGCTGCAGGGAAGCTACAGCAAACACCAATACGGCAACGATGCACTTGCGCCTGAGGGCAATGAACTTGATACCGCGCCCCGGCAACTCGCCAGCACCCTGTTGCGCTGGCAGCCATTTACTAGCACCACCTTGGAGCTAGAAGCCGAATATCAGGGCAAGTACTTCTTAGAACAAAATAATGTGCATCAATATCCGGGCCACACCTTGGCAAATCTGCGCTGGCGTCAGCAATTGAGCAAACAGCTTTATACGACTGTCAGGGTCAATAATATTGCTAATATCAGTTACGCTGACCGTGCCGACTTTGCCTTTGGCAACTATCGCTACTTTGTTGGTCAGGCCCGCGCTAGCTACCTAGAAATTGGCCTGAATTTCTAGCAAACCATTAAAAATAGTCTCCGTTTCTAATCACCACAGAAAACGGAGACTTTTGAACTGCCACCGCCTTCTAGCAGTTTAGTGGGCAATCCTCATCTAAGTATCCCAATATACCTGAGCCGACAGCCACCCTTGCTAAGCTTCAGTGACATGCTGAACACTACATATCCTTGTTCAACACCATTTCGTAAAACCTTCCATAAGCGGCTAATAATCTCGCCGAGAGTAAGTATAAATACCTATAAAAACGGGTAAATTTAACGCTTTTTGTGAGTCCAGTCACAACAACGATCATTCGCCATTTAGAAGCTAATGAAAATCGTTATAGTGGGGCACGTAAATCGAAAGGAGGTGCACAATGAGTCTAAGCAGTCTAGCCATTATCGCTCTACCCATTATGCTCCTTAGCGCCAACAGTAGTTTTGCCGACGCAGAACAGGACTCGAAGCTGAGTCTCATCGCCAACATATGGTCTTCACTAAGTAACACCTTGAATAACAAACAAAGCAACTTAGGCGCTTGGCCTGCACCGATACTCACAGCAACTCAATTCCAGATTAAAACCGATGCCGCTGAGCTGAGCTTTAGCCGCGGTGATAAAGTGATATTCACCCTCAGCCCCGGCGGCCTTTCTTTCAACGCCACTTTTTAGGGCCTACCCCCTAACTAAAGACCGCAGAGCTCTAAGAACCGTTTAGTTAACTCCAATATCTTGTTAAATCCACTAATAATAAAGCAGCTACAAGGAAGGCTGAGTTATCGGCTAGCAAGGAGATTTTGGTCTCGGCCATATCTACGTTACTGATAAATTATTTAATATTTGACAAGCTACGCGCTGCCACCTCTACCCTTAAGCGCCGCTGATCACTAGAGCTAGCAATGGCTTAAGCGGAAAGCTGTTTGAGCGCAGTGAGTTCTTTCCGCGCCGTTACTCGCGAAGCGCGGAGGCAATCGATGGCGTTTTTGCCATCGGCGGAGATGCAAAGAAAAGGTAGGCAAAAAGAAAGGGCGAAACTAGGGCTAACCGCAAAAGTAATAATAATGCCAACATTCACAGCCGGCGTTATTGCTCATCGACTACAGCCTTAGCTAAATGCCGCCAAACCCACCGTTTTACGAACCTTCGCCAACAGTGGCGCTGCTTGAGCTCTGGCCTTCAATGCGCCTTTTTTCAACTCTGCCTCTATTAGCTCACCATCAGCCAAAATAGCATCATATCGCGCACGAGCTGGCGCAACCTGTTCATTGATCAGCGCAAACAATTCTTTCTTGGCCTGTCCCCAGGCAATACCCTCAGCAAACTTCTGGCGCATTTCGGCGCACTGCCCAGCACTAGCAAAGGCTTGCCAGATTTGAAAAACGGCCGAAGTATCAGGATCTTTAGGCTCCCCCGGTTCCAGCAGATTGGTTTTGATTTTATTAATATGCTTCTGCAACTGCTTCTCTGTTAAAAATAACGGTATGGTATTGCCGTAACTTTTACTCATTTTACGGCCATCCAGCCCAGCCAAGACTGCCGCGTCTTCACCAACAACCGCCTCGGGCAAAACAAAGGTGTCACCATAGATATGGTTAAAGCGCTGAGCCATATCCCGAGCCATCTCAATATGCTGAATCTGATCCTTACCCACCGGCACTTTACTAGCGTTAAATATTAAAATATCGGCGGCCATCAGTATCGGGTAGCTAAACAGGCCCATAGTCACCCCAAAATCAGCGTCCTCGCCCTTTTGCTCATTTTCTTGGACTGCGGCCTTATAGGCGTGGGAGCGGTTCATCATACCCTTGGCGCAGACGCAGGTGAGTATCCAGCTTAATTCGGTGATCTCGGGCACATCGGACTGACGATAAAATGTGGTGGCATCGGTATCTAAGCCCAAAGCCAACCAAGTGGCGGCAATCTCACGACTGGATTGATGAACCACCTTGGGATCATGGCTTTTAATCAGGGCATGATAATCGGCCAAAAAGAAAAATGCCTCGTACTCACCGCGCTGGCTTTCATCAATAGCTGGTCGAATAGCGCCCACATAATTTCCCAAATGCGGCGTGCCGGTAGTGGTGATTCCGGTAAGTACCCGCTGCTTAGCCATAGTCAATTCCTGTTAACGTCTGTCGGCAGACCTTGTGGTCACACCGTAAAATCATAAAGCCGCCTATGATACTGACTCACTGCGGCACTGTCACCGCTGCGACAAGGACTCAAGCATCTGCTTATAGCGCGGCGCCAAGCGTGTCCAACTCAAATCACTCACATCCACTAATGACAAACCCGCACTGGCTTTCTGAGTTTGCAAACGGGCTAACCCCGTCGCGGCTGAGTTTGCCTCCAGAGCAATATCGTCGCCACCATCGACATAGCGATATTGACTAGCGAACCACTGGGGATAACAGAGCCGATCCGGCACCAGTGGGGTACAACCCGCCGCAACCGCCTGGAGCACTGACAAACCCTGAAAATCGTGAATCGCGGTCGACAACACCACATCACACGTTGCCATTAGCGATTGGTAGTCTTCTGAGTCGGCGACAAAACCCCATTGTTTAAGCTCAAGGCTGGCGCTATCAAGCAAAATAGTTTGGATTGCGGTAAATGCCTCCGGTTGTTGACGGAACTGCTGTCCGGCAATGTAAAAATCCAGCTTTAGGCCGTGGCGATCACATTCTTTTACCAAGGCCAGCAAGCGGTCTGGGCCCTTGTCGTATTCCCAGCGGTGATTCCACAATACTGACAAGCGCTCACTGACAAGTCGCGGCAAGGTGTCTTGGATATCAATACCCACCGGCAGCACCTCAGCCCCCACAAAGCGAGCGGCGACCTCCGCTCTGGGCACAAAATCGGGTAAACAGCTTAATAAATGATCGCTACCAGCGAGAAAACTGTCGCGATTGTAATCACTGTTGAATAACACTTTGTCAGCGGCCAAAGCGGTATAGAGATTTAAAATTTGCGGTTCTACTCCCCCCCGCTGCTGCTTACTCCCCGGATAGGCAAATTGGTTCTCATGGAAATAGACAGCCGTCGGCAATCTCGTCAATTTGGGCACCAGCCCCCGCAGTGCCGACAAATCGGTCATGGACGTCGCCACACAAACATCGTAATCGGCTTCTAGCGTTGCTTTTTCCAAAAGTGCCCAAGACAGGCTATTACCGCGGATTCGCCAACTAAAATACCGGGGTGGCAGGCTTAATACCGTCCAGTCAATTGCCGGCAGGTGTTTCATCAAGCCCGTCAACCAAAGACGGTGGCTGTCGGCGTGATAAGCCGACAATAGCAATACTTTCATAAATCCTGAGTTCCCTTTCGCACCCCACAGAGAGCGTGCTAATTGACCTGTTGATGCCGCTCTTATACCCTCTTGACCCATTGCTGATGACTCAAATGGAAATTAAAAATGCGCGAATACACTACCCTTCTGTGGGAAAAAACCAACGGCATAGCCAAAATCACTCTGAACCGTCCCGACGACGCCAATAGCCTTAATCTCGCCATGGCCCAGGAGTTAATGCATGCGGCCATGCGCTGTGACGAAGACAGCGACATTCGCGCCGTTATTCTTACTGGCTCAGGTAAAATGTTCTGCGCTGGCGGCGATGTAAAAAGCTTTTACGACGCCGGTGACAATACCGGTATGTTGTTAAAAGAGATCACGGCCAATTTGCACTCTGCCAATTCACGTTTTGCCCGCATGGCCGCGCCGCTGATTGTGGCCGTTAATGGCACCGCGGCAGGCGCAGGGTTTAGCTTGGCAATTGCTGGCGACCTAGTACTGGCCGCCGACAAAGCCAAGTTCACCATGGCTTATACCGGTATTGGCGCCAGCCCCGATGGTAGTTCAAGTGTCTATCTGCCACGTTTGGTCGGTCTACGTCGCGCCCAAGAATTGATGTTTACCAACCGGGTACTGACAGCCACCGAAGCCTTGGATTGGGGAATGTTAACCAAGGTTGTTAGCAGCGACGACTTAATGGCCGAAGCAGACAAGTTAGCCGCCCAAATCGCGGCGGGCCCCAGACTTGCCCATGCCCAAATTAAGCAATTGCTACTCAACACCTATAACAATACCCTGGAAACCCAGCTTGAGATTGAAAGCCGTGGTATCGCCAGCTGTGTTGGCAGTGCCGAAGGTCGAGAGGGCTTGAACGCGTTTGTAGAAAAGCGCAAACCCAACTTCAAGTAAAAAGTTCGGGAGTTAGCGTCGGCTAATTTC
>JBLHPB010000133.1:0-6763 GCA_047624025.1 Zhongshania sp. | reverse complement strand
GGTCAATGGTTGCTGGAATCTGTAGCCACATGTCAAAGTCTGAGTGTGAATGATGGATGGCTGGTGCAGGATTTTGGTCCCCGATATCAGTTGTTATTAGTGGGGGCAAATGAACTGGCCCGCTGTATTGCCGAGATTGCACTGGCCATGGACTATCGCGTTTTAGTCTGCGATCCCCGTGAAGATCGTCGCGCTCAGTGGTCGGTGAATGGCGCTGAGTTACTGGCTGGTATGCCGGATGAAGTCGTGAGTCAGTGCGCGGACCCCTTTACGGCCGTGATTACTTTGACCCATGACCCTCGGATAGATGATATGGCCTTGATGCAAGCGCTAGATGAGGAATTGTTTTATGTTGGCGCCCTGGGTTCGGAGCGAACCTCGGCAAAACGTCGTGAACGATTACTACAGTTAGATATTAGCGAGCAACAATTACAGAATTTACGTGCGCCTGTCGGTTTGCCGTTAGGCAGTAAGTCAGCGATGGAGATTGCGGTGGCGATTATGGCGGAATTGATTCAGCGCAGAACCGCAGTGCGTTCTCGCCTTCAGAGTGAAACCCTTGCTAAGGGATAAATCAATGGGGCTTCCCTTATTGATTGTGGCTGCAGGTAAAAGTCGACGATTTGGTTTTGCCGATAAGCGTTTTACGGTTTTGCCTCATGGTGGGCTGCTGATTAATGCCTTGGTGAGAAGAGGGCGTAAGGCGGGTCTGGATGTGCATGTTGTTATCGATGCTGACGATGATGTGTCGGCTCAAATTGATGCTCCCTGCCTTAAAGTCGCTCAGGCAAGTTTAGGTATGGGCAGCAGTATCGCCAATGGCGTCAGTTTGCTGGCTGAGCACAGTACGGCCTCGGCAATATTGATTATGCCTGTTGATCTGCCTTTGTTGCGGGTGGCGAGTTTAATAAGTGTGGCTGCCGCCGCTGGATCAGAGCAGCTAGTTATTCCGCGTTTTAATGGTCAAGCGGGTCACCCAGTAGCCTTTGGTCGAGCATTTTGGTCTCAACTCCAGAGCCTGTCGGGAGAAAGCGGTGCTCGTAGTGTTGTCTCAGCAGCGTTGTCAGCACAACGGCAATTTCTAGAACTTAGCGACGAGGGAGTGATTGCCGATGCGGATACTGAGGCGGAGATGATTGCATTGCTGGCTAAGTTGAAGCCAAGATTACGCGCCGAATAAGTATCATTTAGGATTTTGCCTTTAGCAAGATTTCAATAAATGCCTCGGCGGCATTTGATAGGCTTCGATTGCGATGATGCACGCAACCCAGGGTTCGGCTCAGGGCCTGTCCCTGCCACTCCAGAGCTACTACGCTGTCATCCAATAGTGTCATTGGTAAAATACTCCAGCCCAAGCCAATACTGACCATCACCTTGATGGTTTCCAAATAGTTGGTGGACATGCCGATATTCATGGCCAGGCCTTGGCGATCAAATAAGTCCTTAATGATTTGTCCGGTATAGGTATTTAACCCTGGCGGCAGAGCGGTGTGTTGGGCGAGCATCTTTGCACTGACTGATTTGAATTGGGCTAATGGATGATCCAGAGCCACAGTGACGGCGAGAGGGTCATGCCAAATCGGAATTGACTGTAATTGTTGTTCATCAATGGGTGATAGGGTGATCACCGCCAGATCCATTTCGCCGTGGAGTATGCGCTGATGGGCCTGCTCCGAATCCATAAAGTCGATATCAAGCTGCACCTCTGGGTAGCGTTGGCTAAATTCTCTGAGTGCTGGGGGTAGGCGGTGTAGGCCGATATGGTGACTGATTCCCATTGAGAGCCGGCCGCTGACTTGACCACGTAGGTCGTGGATGCTGCGCATGGCCTCTTTAATGTCTTGTAAGATTCGCCGGCTTTGCGGCATCAGTGCTCGACCGGCTTCGGTTAAATGCACATTGCGACCAATGCGGTCGAATAACTTACAGCCCAGCTGACGTTCCAGGTTGGCAACACGCTTGCTGATGGCGGGCTGGGTGAGGTGCAATTGCTCGGCTGCCAGTGAAAACGATTGCTGCTCGGCAACGGCGAGAAAAGCTTTTAATGTATCGGTATCCATAAGTCGCAGTGTAGTTGTATTCCTTTGTGGAATGCAAATAATGAAAAATATGAATTTGTGTTATTTGATTGCTCTGCGTAATATTGCAAGCCTAAAACCTACTTGATATCAATTGCGGCAAACGGGGCAGGGACATGACTGGACAAACGCTTTACGACAAATTGTGGAATGCCCATCTGGTAAAAGAGCGGGATGATGGTACAGCTTTACTGTATATCGACCGGCACTTAGTCCACGAGGTCACTTCTCCTCAGGCTTTTGAAGGCCTGCGTTTGGCGGGTCGCAAGCCTTGGCGCATCACCGCCAATATAGCGACACCAGATCACAATGTGCCAACTGAAGCGTTGGAGCGCAGTGGTGGTGTCGAGGCTATTGCCGATGAGGTGTCACGGATTCAGGTGCGTACCCTTGATGATAATTGCAGTGAATTTGGTATTACTGAATTTTCAATTAATGATGTACGTCAGGGTATTGTTCACGTGGTAGGGCCGGAGCAGGGTGCAACACTGCCGGGAATGACCGTAGTCTGCGGCGACTCCCATACTGCAACCCATGGCGCGCTTGGCGCTTTGGCCCATGGTATAGGCACCTCCGAAGTTGAGCACGTGCTGGCGACTCAGTGCTTGATTCAAAAGAAAAGCAAAAACTTACTGGTTCGTGTTGATGGTAAAGTAGGCCCTGGGGTGACCGCCAAGGACGTGGTTTTGGCTATTATCGGCAAGATTGGCACGGCGGGCGGGACTGGCTACGCGATCGAATTTGGCGGTGAGGCGATTCGCAATTTGTCGATGGAAGGGCGGATGACCATTTGTAATATGGCCATTGAAGCCGGTGCCCGGGTTGGCATGGTTGCAGTTGACGATACTACGATTAATTACGTTAAAGGCCGCCCTTTTGCACCCAATGACAGCGAGTGGGATGAGGCCGTTAGTTATTGGCGGACATTGCACAGCGACAGCGACGCCATCTTTGATGCCACCGTGGTATTAAATGGCGCAGAAATTTTGCCTCAGGTCACTTGGGGTACCAGTCCAGAAATGGTGTTGCCGATTAATGGCTTTGTGCCGGCCCCTGCTGATTACACTGATGCATCTAAGCGCAGTGGTTGCGAGCGAGCCTTGGTGTATATGGGGCTCAAAGCGGGTCAGGCGATTACCGATATAAAACTGGATAGAGTCTTTATCGGGTCTTGCACCAATTCGCGTATTGAAGATTTGCGCGAAGCTGCTGAAGTCGTTCGTGGCAAAAAAGTGGCGGCCAATGTTAAGGAGGCGTTAGTGGTGCCGGGTTCTGGTCTGGTGAAAAAACAGGCTGAAGCTGAAGGTCTGGACAAGATCTTTATCGAGGCTGGTTTGTTGTGGCGTGAGCCGGGTTGCTCCATGTGTTTAGCGATGAACGCCGATAAATTAGGTGCGGGTGAGCATTGTGCGTCTACCTCAAACCGTAATTTTGAAGGCCGTCAGGGCTTTGGTGGTCGCACTCATTTGGTGAGTCCCGCTATGGCGGCAGCGGCAGCGATCGCAGGCCATTTTGTTGATGTCAGAGACTGGGTATAAGGAGTAAAAGATGAAAGCATTTACGGTTTTGGATGGCATCGTGGCGCCAATGGATAGGGCCAATGTCGATACCGATATGATTATTCCCAAGCAGTTTCTTAAGTCGATCAAGCGCAGTGGTTTTGGTCCTAATCTGTTTGATGAAATACGTTATTTAGATGAGGGGCAGCCGGGCGTTGATTGCAGTAATCGGCCTTTGAATCCTGATTTCCCGCTGAACTTTCCTCGCTACAAGGGCGCCTCGGTGTTATTGACGCGAGAGAATTTTGGCTGTGGCTCTAGCCGTGAGCACGCGCCTTGGGCATTAGAAGATTATGGTTTTAACTGTGTGATCTCATCGAGTTACGCTGATATATTTTATAATAACTGTTTTAAAAATGGTGTTTTACCTATTGTTTTAGAAACAGAAAATGTTTCTAAATTATTTGTCGAGATGTATGCCAGTGAAGGTTATCGCCTGAAAATTGATTTGGCTGAGCAAACAGTGGTCACCCCATCAGGTGAGTCATTTAGCTTTGAGGTTGACTCATTCAGAAAGCACTGCTTGTTTAATGGTTTGGATGATATTGGACTGACCTTGCAGGATGCTGACGCGATTCACGCTTACGAGAATCGTATCCAAAAAACGTCGCCGTGGTTGTTTCGCGAACATATTGCTTAGGCAGACGCTGATTAATTGCTGTGCTCCTTGCAGTAATCAAAGTTTCCTATTTTCTAAATTTGAAGGAATTTATTGTGTCTGAAGTATCAAGAAATATTGCAGTACTGCCCGGCGATGGTATTGGCCATGAAATCATGGCGGAAGCGGTGAAAGTATTGGAATGCGTGAATGCTAAATTCAATTTAAATTTGAATTTACAACATGCTTTAATCGGTGGCGCCGCCATTGACGCGCATGGTAATGCCTTGCCTGAAGAGACTTTTGCTATCTGCGCGGCTGCCGACGCTATTTTACTTGGTGCGGTTGGCGGACCGAAATGGGATAAATTACCGCCCACTGAGCGTCCAGAAAAAGCCGGCCTGTTGGAAATTCGTCGCCGCTTGGATCTGTTTGGCAATTTGCGCCCCGCGATTCTGTATCCTCAGTTGGCAGATGCCTCCTCGCTAAAGCCTGAGCTGGTTGCTGGTCTGGATATATTGATTGTTCGCGAATTGACTGGCGGGATTTATTTTGGTCAACCTCGGGGCATTCGCGTGCTGGAAAATGGCGAGCGTGAGGGTTACAACACCTACGTTTACAATGAATCGCAGATTCGTCGCATCGGCAAAGTAGCCTTTGAGCTTGCGCAGAAGCGCGGCGGCCGTCTGTGCTCGGTGGATAAGGCCAATGTTCTGGAAGTAACCATGTTGTGGCGCGAAGTGATGGACGAAATGGCCAAGGATTATCCTGGCGTTGAACTCAGTCACATGTATGTGGATAACGCCGCTATGCAGCTTGTCCGTGCGCCTAAGCAGTTCGATGTGGTGGTCACCGGCAATATGTTTGGCGATATTTTGTCGGATGCAGCCGCCATGTTGACCGGTTCAATCGGTATGCTGCCGTCGGCTTCTTTGGATGTTAATGGTCGCGGCATGTATGAGCCTTGTCATGGCTCGGCACCAGATATTGCTGGTCAGAATAAGGCCAATCCCTTAGCGACGATTTTGTCAGTGGCGATGATGTTGCGCTATTCCCTCAATGAAGCAGGCGCGGCACAGGCCATTGAAGATGCGGTTAGTGTTGTGCTTGATAAAGGTTTACGCACTGGCGATATCTATTCACCAGGCAGTACGCTGGTGAACACGGTAGAAATGGGTGATGCGGTGATATCGGCGCTGGCATAATTGTAGAGTTGATTACTTAGAAGCATAGGAACACAGCTCTCAGCTTGTTGAGTGCTAATACGGAATGAGGTAAATGATGAAAAAAGTAGGATTTGTAGGTTGGCGCGGTATGGTCGGTTCAGTTTTGATGGGCCGGATGCTGGACGAAAAAGATTTTGACGGCATTGAGCCAATATTTTTCACTACCTCGAATGTTGGTGGTCAGGGTCCGGCGATTGGTCGCGACATTGAAGAACTGAAAGACGCCAAAGACATTGCGGCGCTCGCGGCCATGGATATTATTATTTCCTGCCAGGGCGGAGACTATACCAAGTCAGTATTCCCCGCACTGCGCAGCAGTGGTTGGGACGGTTATTGGATTGATGCGGCTTCGTCATTGCGTATGAAAGACGATGCCATTATTACCCTTGACCCAGTAAATCTCGATGTTATCAAAGACGGCTTACAGCGCGGCGTTAAAAACTTTATTGGCGGTAACTGTACCGTGAGTTTGATGCTGATGGCGATAGGCGGTTTGTTCCGTGAAGGTTTGGTCGAGTGGGTAAGTGCCCAAACCTATCAGGCGGCCAGCGGTGCTGGTGCGCAAAATATGCGTGAGCTGATTAATCAGATGGGCAGTCTACGCGACTGTGTTGCTGATGAGTTGGCCGACCCGCGTTCTAATATTTTAGATATCGATCGCAAGGTTGCCGAGGCGATGCGCAGTGATACCTTCCCCAAAGAGCAGTTTGGTCACGCCCTGGCGGGTAGCTTGTTGCCTTGGATAGACACCCAGCTGGATAATGGTCAAAGCCGCGAAGAATGGAAGGGACAGGCTGAGACCAATAAAATACTCGGCCGCAGTCAGTCACCCATTGCGATCGATGGCAACTGCGTACGAGTTGGCGCGATGCGCTGTCACAGCCAGGCTTTAACTATTAAGTTAAATAAGAACGTGGCTATCGCTGAAGTCGAGAGCATACTTGCCGCGGCCAATGACTGGGTTCAAGTGGTGCCAAATGATCGCGCTGAGACTTTAGCCAAGCTCACGCCAACGGCGGTGACGGGGAATTTACATGTTCCGGTAGGTCGTCTGCGCAAATTAAATATGGGTGATCAGTATCTGTCGGCGTTTACGGTTGGCGATCAATTGCTGTGGGGTGCGGCGGAACCGTTGCGTCGAATGCTGCGAATTTTATTAGGTGATATTAAATAATGACATTTCAAAAGGTGGGGGTTTTTGGCGCTGCAAGCTTAGAGGCAGAGTCGCTGCTGGAAGCCCTTGCCGATAGTGATATGGCAATCGCCAAAGTCGAGGCTTACGGTGATGATGGCGAGGGTGAA
>JBLHPB010000132.1:0-6819 GCA_047624025.1 Zhongshania sp. | reverse complement strand
GAGCAGTTAAGAGATGATGATATTTTTGATGTCGTCATTAATTTGGCGGGTGAGCCTATCGCCAATAAGCGATGGAGTGATCAGCAAAAAACACGAATTTTAAGCAGTCGAATAAATACTACAGAGAAGATTTTTGAATATATCAAAAAATCAGAAAATAAACCTTTTTTATTCATTAGTAGCTCCGCCATTGGCTACTATGGTGTCGGCAGAACGGATAACATTATTGATGAGGATTCAGTTGGCGACGATAGTTTTTCAAGTCAATTATGCCAAGAATGGGAAGCAACAACCCGGAAAGTAGAGGCGCTTGGAGTTCGTACTTGCGTGCTTCGGACGGGTATTGTTCTGGGTAGGGGTGGTGGTGCATTAAGTAAAATGTTACCGCTCTTTAAAATAGGGCTTGGTGGTAGAATAGGTGATGGCAAGCAATGGATGTCTTGGATTCACTTAGATGACTTGCTTGGCATTATTATTCACTGCATACATCATGATAATCTAAAAGGTGCTATTAACGGCACTTCTCCAAATCCAGTAACAAATCAGGTCTTTACTAAAACCCTAGGCGCAGTAATTAAACGTCCAACCATTTTTCCTATGCCAGAAATTTTAGTGAAACTATTAATGGGCCAAATGGGTGAAGAGCTTCTGTTGTCAGGAAAAAGAATTTCACCTAGAAATATTTTAGAGGCAGGGTATGATTTTCAGTACAATAATTTAGAAGATGCGTTAATTAATGTAGTTTGTTGATCATGTTGGGCGTGGAGAGCAGGCGTCGATAAGCTAAGGTCCGCTCATCAACTAGTTTGCAAGGCTATTAATGATCATTCTGCTGGGGCCGACTTATCATTGCGTCGTTATATAGTGGCCTTGGCATATTTAAAATATGGAGAAATTCTGTGGGTTTGGAAGAGAAAGGTGAGTACTGGTCTGAGATATTTAAAAATTCAGACTTTACTGGCTTAGATATCTCATCAAAAGAGTTCGATGGCTGTACATTTGATAAATGTGACTTTAGTGAAGCAACTCTTAAGAAATGTAATTTTGTTGATTGTGAATTTCTGACTTGTAACTTAAGTAATGTCAAAATTGAGTACAGCAAATTTTCTGATGTCTGTTTTCGAGACTCAAAGCTAATAGGTATTAATTGGACCAAAGTCTCATGGCCAAGGCTGGTGTTTAGTTCGCCAATTAAGTTTTACAAATCAATACTGAATGATGGTTCGTTTTATGGACTGTCTCTGCCTGATTTTGTGATGGAAGAGTGCAAGGCACATAATGTCGACTTTCGAGGTGGTGATTTTAGTAATTCAAATTTCACTTATACGGATTTGTCGGGGTGTTTCTTCGTCAATACTAATTTAACAGGGGCAGATTTTTCGGAAGCGACTGACTACGATATTGACATCTATTGCAATACGATTAAAAAGGCCAAGTTCAGCCGTTTTGAAGCTGTTAGGCTTCTTGACAGTCTTGAAATTGAGCTGGTTGATTAATAAGAGATCAACTAGCCCCACTCTTGATTGCCCTTCTTGGTCATATGTCATTAAGTGTCATTTAGCTCAATCTTACATTCGCCACATGAAGTTATGATTCACTAAAGAATTTTCTTCTGCCAAGGAATTCATTATTAATGGAAACTGTCTCAATTTTGGTAGATGTCCAGAATATCTATTACACCACTAGACAAGCATACGGCCGCAACTTTGATTACAACAAGTTTTGGGCTAAGGCGACCAGAAACAGGAAGCTCGTGAAAGCTGTGGCTTATGCGATAGACCGAGGCGACGAAAAACAAAGACAATTTCAAAATATACTTAAAGCTATTGGTTTTGAGGTCAAGCTAAAGCCGTTTATCCAGCGTTCGGACGGTTCTGCAAAAGGCGATTGGGATGTAGGTATTGCATTGGACGCAATGGAGTATGCAGAGCTTAGTGATACGATAGTATTGGTGTCAGGTGATGGTGATTTTGATTTGCTGGCATATAGAATAAGGGCAAAGCATAGCGCTTCAGTTGAGGTCTATGGTGTTCAAGCATTGACAGCGGCGTCATTAATTGAGTCCGCGAACCTGTTTGTTCCAATTGAATCTGACTTGTTGATAAGTTGAAGGTCGGATCTTAAGTGGGTGTCGATGGGATTAAGCGCTGAGTTTTTGTCCGGAAAATTCCGCAATTAGGCTAGTGAAGAGCAGGGCTGCATTTTCAGCACTCTGGCCTTTTTGGGCGGCATCGATGCGGGTGGCCAGTTTGATTAGCTTGCTGAGCTGGCGGCTTTTTAGGCGACGCAGAGCAGATTTGTACAAGTTTTTTCGTTTATCCCAAACTCGTGCGGTATCCAGAGCTTTGTCGATACTGGCACCTTGCTCAAGTTGTTGGGCGCAAGCATAGAGCGAGCGAATTTCTCTCACGATAGCGCCAAGCATAGCAATTTCTTCACCGCCTTCAGCTACTAGGCTATTAAACATTTGCAGGGCGCTGGCAGTATTGCCGGCGAGTGCTGCGTCAATGAGTTTAAAGACATCGTAGCGGGCGCTGCTGGCCACCGCGCTAGCAACCACCTCGGCGGTGATGGTACGGTCACCCGCGAGAATTTTAAGCTTTGAAATTTCTTGGTCGGCGGCGAGTAAATTACCCTCCACTCGATCTGCCAATAATTGCACCGCATCGGCGTCGGCATTGAGTTGTATGCTGCGCATTCGCTGCATAATCCAATTGCCAAGATGCTGGCGCTCAATGGGCCAGACTTGCACAACGGCACCTGCCGCCTCCAGGGCTTTAACCCATTTGCTGTTCATACTGCGGCTGTCGAGTTTGCCGCAACTGACCAGTAAAATATTACTGCCGTCGGCATTCTCCAGATATTGTTGCAGGGTGGCTGAGCTTTTTTGATCCATTTTACTGTTGCCCAGGCGCAGCTCAATCAGCTTGCGTGAGGCAAACAAGGACATGGACTGGCCGGCATCCAATAACTGTGCCCAATCAAAGCCACGCTCGACATTGAGCACTTTGCGCTCTTCGATGCCGCTCTTACGACAATGCTGACGGATGGTGTCGCAGCACTCTTGGGTGATTAGCAGCTCGTCACCGCAGACCAGATACACAGTTTGCAATTGCTTGTTTAGCTGGGCAGTCAGTTGTTCTGGGCGTAGGCGCATTAGGGTTGTACTTGAAGTTGGTGGGACCAGTATTCAACTTGGCGGGCAAGGCGAATACTCAGCTGCTCACGCATCTCGGCACCGACAATGGTGGATTCGGTTTCTTCACCCACGGGATTGTCTGGGTCGTTGACGATCACTCTGCGCTGTTGCAGGGTTTGTGGTCCTCTCAAGGTTTTGCCATCGGGGCTTTGTAATTCAATGCTGGCCGATTCATACAGCGCATACTCGGCGTCGCGGGCCTCTCGATCGATGGCGACACTGCGCTTTTGTTCTTCCAATAATTTGACGACGACTACCAGCTTGGCTTCGCTGCGTTTGCGGCTTACTTTAACGTTATTGATGGCAAATTGACGTTTAAGTGACTGACTGAGCTCATGGCTGGGGCGGTCACTGCTGATGAATATTGGCTGCATGTCAGCCGCCAGACTGGTACTGCCGCGCAGGGCGAAGCCGCAGGCGGTCATGCCCAGAAGGGCTAAGCTGACGATAAGGATTTTTAGCCGTTTAGTTAGCAACGATATTCACCAGTTTTTTAGGCACGAGAATTTCTTTACGGATGCTTAAGTCTGCCAGAAAACGTTGGACGTTTTCCTGTTCTCGGGCCATTTTTTTAATACTGTCAGGGTCGGCATCAATCGCTACTTCGATGGTGGCCCGCAATTTACCATTCACCTGTACAGCCATTTCAATGGTATTGCGAACCAGCGCAGATTCGTCAACTTCTGGCCACGGTGCATCGATGACCGGCTCGCTGTGACCAAATTCCTGCCAAAGCTGGTGACTGATGTGGGGCACAATCGGCGCCAATAGGCGCATGGTTGCTTCTAAGGCTTCGCGTTCAACGGCCAAGCATTGCTCATCTTGGCGCTGATAACGGGACAGCTCATTGACCAATTCCATTACCGCTGCAATCGCGGTATTAAATGTCAGGCGGCGACCAAAATCGTCGCTGACCTTGGCGATAGTCTGGTGGGTTTTACGGCGCAAGTCCTGCTGCGGGCCAGTCAAGTTTGCAGTGTTCAGAACGGGGGGGTGCCCTGCGTCTAGGTGCGTAGCAGAAAGCTTCCACAATCGTTTAAGAAAGCGATGTGAGCCCTCTACGGCGCTGTCTGACCACTCCAGACTTTGTTCCGGTGGCGCGGCGAACATGATAAATAGTCGCACTGTGTCGGCACCGTACTGTTCAATCAGGCCCTGTGGGTCAACAGTATTGCCCTTGGATTTGGACATTTTGCTGCCGTCTTTCAACACCATGCCTTGGCAGAGCAGTTGTTTGAAGGGCTCGTCGGAATCCAGCAGGCCTTCGTCGCGCATCAACTTATGAAAGAAGCGCGCATATAACAAGTGAAGTATGGCGTGTTCAATGCCGCCTACATACTGATCTACCGGCAGCCAATAGTTGGCGCGGTCACGGTCGAGCATGCCGTCTTCAAAGTCTGGGCAGGTGAAGCGGGCGTAATACCAAGACGATTCCATAAAGGTGTCAAAGGTATCGGTTTCACGTTCAACAGGGCTGCCGTCCAGCTCATCTTTACGCCACTGGGTATCGGCTTTAATAGGCGATTGCACGCCGTCCATTTCCACATCTTCTGGCAGCAACATTGGCAGCTTGTGGGCAGGAACCGGAATCTCGCCGCCTTCTGGCAGATTGAACATGGGGATCGGGGCACCCCAGTAGCGTTGGCGAGAAACACCCCAGTCGCGCAGCCGGTAATTGGTGGTGACTCGGCCCTTGTCCTGGGCAACTAGCTCGTCAGAAATAGCCGCAAAGGCGGCATCAAAATCGAGGCCGTCGAATTGGCTAGAATTGATCAGCAGACCTTTTGGGGTAAAAGCCGCCTCATCAATATTGATGTCTTCATTATTTGCTGGCGCAATTACCGTCTTGATAGCTAAAGCGTATCTTTTGGCAAATTCATAATCACGCTGGTCGTGAGCAGGTACCGCCATGACGGCGCCCGAGCCGTAATCCATTAATACATAATTGGCGATCCATACCGGCACAATCTCGCCCGTTAATGGATGGCGGGCTTGCAGGCCAGTGGCCATGCCTTTCTTTTCCATAGTGGCCATATCGGCTTCGGCGACGGAGCTGTTGCGGCACTCACTAATAAAATTGGCCAGTTCAGGATTACTCTTGGCCACTTCAAGGGCAATGGGGTGCTCGGCGGCTAGGCTGACATAGGTCACGCCCATTAAAGTATCTGGGCGGGTGGTGTAAACCTCAAAACTGTCCATGTCAGCGACTGGGGTTTCTAGATCGAAGCGCATTTGCACGCCTTGAGAGCGACCTATCCAGTTGCGTTGCATGGTTTTCACTTGCTCAGGCCAACCGTCGAGTTGATCTAAGTCATCGAGTAATTGGTCGGCATAGCTAGTGATTTTAATAAACCACTGGGGGATTTCCTTGCGCTGAACCTGGGTGTCGCAACGCCAGCAGCAGCCGTCGATAACCTGCTCATTGGCCAATACGGTCTCATCTACCGGACACCAGTTTACCGCGGAGGTTTTTTTGTAAACCATGCCTTTTTCATGCAGGCGGGTGAAAAACCATTGTTCCCAGCGGTAGTATTCGGGTTTGCAGGTGGCAAACTCGCGATTCCAGTCATAGGCAAAGCCCAGTTGTTTGAGCTGATCGCGCATATAGGCGATATTTTCTACTGTCCATTTGGCTGGTGCAGTTTTGTTTTTTACCGCAGCGTTTTCCGCCGGTAAGCCAAATGCATCCCAGCCCATAGGCTGTAAAACATTTTTACCCAACATGCGCTGATAGCGCGAAATCACATCGGCAATACTGTAATTGCGAACATGGCCCATATGCAGTTTGCCGCTGGGGTAGGGAAACATCGCCAAGCAATAATATTTTTCGCGGCTGTGATCCTCCACAGCGGTAAAGCTGCCATTGGTTTGCCAGAATTCCTGGGCGCAGGTTTCGATGTCGCGGGGGGCGTATTGTTGGTCCATTGGCGGTGTCGATTCTCTATACAGCGGGTTGATGTTTATATGGGCGCTTATTCTAGCAGCTTAGGCGGGGCGGGGCGATTGCCGGTGGCCGATTCCCGCACCCAAGCCTAGGGCTGCGCACAAAAGTATAATGGGCGCAGAGCCATAGCGCGTAAAGGGCGTGCTTCCCTCTCGGGCGTGAACTTCACCACGCATGGTGGTGGTGGTGAATGATGGAATGCGCTGGTGAATATTGCCACGGTGGTCAACAAGCGCCGTGATACCGGTGCTGGTGACGCGGATTAATTCGCGACCATTTTCTAGGGCTCGCATCTGCGCCATCTGCATATGTTGGTCGGGGCCGATGGAGCGACCAAACCAAGCGTCATTGCTGATAGTAAATAGTAGATCGGCGTCTTTGGCGCCTCGCGCAATTAGGTCGGGGTAAACCACTTCATAGCAGATCGATGGCGCAAGTTGCCAGCCTTTAACTTGTAAATGACCTTGATCGGCACTGCCACGACTAAAGCTAGACATGGGCAGATCAAAGAATTTAATTATTCCACGAAGGTAGTGACTGAGTGGCACATACTCGCCAAAGGGCACCAGGCGTTGCTTGTGGTAAATGCCTTCGCCACCGCTGACCACCATGACAGAGTTGTACATGTTCTCACCAGAGCTGGTGGGTACGCCACTGATGAGGGCGCTATTATTGA
>JBLHPB010000131.1:0-6841 GCA_047624025.1 Zhongshania sp. | reverse complement strand
CGTCTTTGGCAAGTTCCCACTCAATAGCCTGTCCATTAAGACTCAGAAAAAATAGACCAAGATAAATGACTAGCTGTTTTACTGTACGCATCAAAGCAAGCTCCTTGATTTAAGATTAAATGTTCACGTCGTCACTGAATTGCGGTGTGAACACAATGGGTTAAATACGGTAAGTAAACTGCATCGCGATTGAGCGCGGAGGCTCCAAGAAGCCTGTGTGGCTAGTGGCGCCAAAAATCGTCTTAGACAATGGCGTGTCGGCAGCATATACAATAATGACTTCGTCAGTAAGGTTCTTACCCACCAACGCCAACTCCCACTGTTTATCAATTGCGCCAATACCAATACGGCCATTCACTTTAACAAAACCGTTTTGCTCAACCCGGGGGTCAAGATTCGAGGATGGGTTGTAATTGTCGGTAAACACAAAATCCAAACCCAAACCGATTCCCAGGGTCGGGTTGATTGGTCGAATATAGCCCACCAGGAAGGTGCCCGACCAGTCTGCGACATATTGATTACTCATACCGGTATAATCGCAGTTTACGCCGTTGTCCGCGGTCGGCGCCTGGTCTTGGCGACACTGGCCATTCTCGAAATCGGTAAATTCAAAATCCATTACGGCGAGTGCGCCGCCAAGGCTGAAATAATCTGTGAGCTGCCAGCGACCGTCCATTTCAATACCCATGGTCACCGCCTCTTTGGCATTGCCGACATTAAAGCCTAAGGTGCCGTCAAAAATACTGATCTGCAGGTTTTCATATAGCGTATAGAAGGCCGCGATGTTTAGTTCGGCGGAACCATCCAGCAAACCAGTTTTCAGGCCCAACTCCAAACTACTAGCCTCTTCCTCTTTATATTCAAAGGTACCGATCAATACCCGCTGATTCGGCACTGCCGCACTGGGGTTGGGCGGTGTCAACGCGTCGCTGGGCGACATATTAGAGCGCGCATCAAAGCCCCCTGCTTTAACACCTTTGGTCGCTGTGAAATAGGCCATGTCATCGGCGGAGTAATCCCACTGGAAATTTAACATTGGCGAAAAAGATTTCTCAGTGCGCGTACCACGCAAATCATGGCGCTCCGAGGCAAATGAGATCGCAGCCACAGTGTCAACTTCACCGATCGGCAAAGAGTTCCCATCCAGATCGGCCAAATCCAACTTGCGCCGTCCTGTTTTTTTCTCCAGGGTTTCGCGACCACCGAGGGTCATGCGCCAATCATCGCCAAAATGTAAGGTAGCCTGTAAAAAAGCAGATAAAATGTTTGAGGTGCTTACAAAAGTCCGTGGCGCAGTAATGTTTGCAACCGCATTACCCGCATCACCAATACCGGTAATTTCTTCAGGTGAGCCACCCAAAGGATTCGGATCAAAATCACCCCGAGCGCCGCCCTCGGTATAATCTGCGGCATTTAGCAATTGCACAACGACGTCGGAGTTTTGGATCAACTTATCGCGAAAATCGAGTTCGTTGCGCTGCAAGTAAATGCCGCCGATATATTCAATGCCTTCACCCGCTGGCGACAACCAACGCAACTCTTGACTGAGCTGGGAATAATCTTCCCCTAACTCAAGTTTAAATAGTTCTGCCGGTGTTGAGTCGCAGTCACAAAGATCCTTGTATTCGTAATGCATATAGCCGGTTATCGCGGTGAACTCATGCCCTGCATCTGTGATATTAGTAACATTTAAGGTTAGATTACTGGTGTCATTATTACTGTAATTGCCATTGGAGGCCGATTTGTAATCTTGATAATTATTGCGAACAGACTCATCGGTATCGACATTAACCACCCCAGGAAACTGCGTGTCATCGAGAATCTCTGCCTCAGTTCGGCCAGTAAACAAAAACACATCCGATGTGGAGGGTTCATCATTAATGACTTCAGCTTGGCGGCCGAGAGCGTCAAAACTTCCTGCCTCTACTTTTAAGGACACCTTCGTCACGTCACTCGCCTGCCAATTAATTTTTAGCCGGTAGGTTTGCTGATCGTATTGCGGGCCGTCGATTTTTTGGAATAAGTCCTCCATAAACCCACCGTACTCCCGCAGGCGGGCTGAGAACCGCACGCCCACGGTGTCGGTCAGAGGACCGGACAACATCAAATCGTATACTTCTTCCTCAAAATTTGGCTCGTATAGCGTTGACAACAAACCCTCGAAATACTCTGTTGGGTCGGCAGTAATGAGGTTAACCGCACCGGCGATGCTATTTTTTCCGTGTAGAATATTTTGCGGCCCGCGCAAAACTTCAACCCGCGCCAGATCAAGAAATGGCGCCCGCGCCAATTGGGCCCGGCCATAGTAAATGCCATCGACATACATGCCGACAGATTGCTCAAAGCCTTGATTCATGCCCGTGCCAATGCCTCGAATATAGATATCAGTACTGATACCGCTTTCAGTCACGGTCAAGTTCGGTACATAGGCCTGTAAATCTTCCATTCGGTTGATGCCCGCCTCCATCATCTTATCGCCACTAATGGCGCTGACGGACACAGGAACATCCTGTAAACTCTGGGTCCGGTGCTGAGCGGTAACCACAACTTCTTCGAGCATTGCTGCATTTACCAGCGGCGACAACGCGGCGGCAGTCAGCGTCCAAAACACCGTAGGGATGGTGCGAGCACTCATAGATAAACCTCTAATCAATTATTTTTATATCATAAAACTATGAGACATAATTCAATGTAACGTTAATGTGCGATCAAAAACATGTCAAGTTATTTGTTTACAGTGACATTGTTGAGAAACAGCAACATCGGCTGAGCCGACAAATTAACGATGTCAATCACCCCACTAATTGCAATTAGTGCGGGTATTAGTGAGAATCAATGCTCAGTCACTAATCGATATCCTTTCCCTCGGAGACGGTAATAGCAGCCACGATGAAATTTTCCGAAGACACCATAATGATCATAGCGCAACTGCTACCCCAGAGTGGGGCCGAAGAGCCGGGCACTGAACCTGAGGCCCAGCGTGACTACTCGGTTGAGCAACTGGCCATAGCCGCCAATACCACCGTTAGGAATATCCGCGCCTACCAAGATCGCGGTGTACTCCCGCCGCCTGCGCTGCAAGGCCGCAAAGGTGTCTATAACAATCAGCACCTATCGCGGTTGCGGCTAATCGCCAACTTACTCGACAGAGGCTACACCCTCTCATCTATACGAGAGTTGTTGGCGGCATTGGAGGAAGGCGTTGGCTTGAGCGAAATACTGGGCATTGAAACCGCCGTCAACTCACCGTGGACAAACGAAGCCCCAACAACGCTCCCCATGACCGAGCTGGTGCGCATGTTTGGCACTAAGCTCACGCCATCAGCGATAAAAACTGCTCACGACCTAGGACTGTTTAACGTCGCCGGCACCCAAATGCGCATTTCCAGTATGAACACCCTCAAAGTTGCCGAAGAGTTATGCGCAACGGGTATTCCGCTAGACGAATTACTGGATATTTTGCGCATGATGCGCGGCAATGTACAAAAGGTCGCCAATGAATTTGTAAAATTGGTATCCGCGCATGTCTTGGAACCTTACGCGGAGCAAAAATTGCCGCCGAAGGAGGAGCTACCCAAGATTGCAGAACTCATTTGGCGGCTCCGGCCACTCGCCGAAAAAGTGGTCGACGCCGAGCTTGGCCGCGCCATGGAAATCGCCGCCAGTCGCTTCCTAGCCGACACCCTCGAAGCGATTATGGAAGATATGCCTAAGGAGTAAGCCGAAATTCCGGCTCGTCCACAGCCGGCAGCTGCCAATTAATTTTTGCCTGCCCCCGCGTCTCTAAAAAGCGATTCGCCTGCGAGAAATGGCCGCAACCCAAAAAACCGCGGTGTGCCGACAGTGGTGACGGATGGCTCGCATGCAATACCAAGTGCCGCTGGGCATCGATATTGGCACCTTTTTTCTGCGCGTGGGCACCCCAAAGCATAAATACCAAACCCTCACACTCAGTATTTAAGCTTGAGATTACTGCGTCACTAAAACGCTCCCAACCGCGTCCTTGATGGGCGCCAGCCGTGGCCTCCTCAACCGTGAGCACGGTATTTAGCAATAACACACCCTGCTCCGCCCAGCTCAACAAGCAACCGTGGGACGGTATCGGTAAATTGAGGTCGCGCTGTAACTCTTTATAGATATTTCGCAACGATGGCGGCGTTTTCACCCCCGGCAAGACTGAAAAACTCAGACCATGAGCCTGACCCGCCCCGTGATAAGGGTCTTGGCCCAGAACAACCACTTTCACTTGCGCCAGTGGTGTTGCCGCCAAGGCCGCAAACCATTGCGCTGGCATGGGATACACCGAAGCTCCGGCCTGAATTCGCTCGGCCAGAAAATCCATCAATGCCAAAAAATAAGGCTGTGCCAACTCACTTTCCAAGGCCTGAAACCAGGACGCTGGCAAAGAAATATCGGCAAGGCTGCCACCACCTCGAGCCCTTAATTCCTTTAACAAATCAGACTCAGTCATGGCCTTGTACACAGCACAATAATCACCACGCTTTAAAAACAATATTCGCTGGTTGGAATTACATCAATTTCATCAAAGTCGATAAATTTACTGCAACTCTCAATCATTTTTTGCATATTGCGCTGGCACTTGTCGGCATCACCTTTGGCGTTATAAAACACTTGAGAGTCGACCATTGCCTGCTCCGGAAAGCACTCTTCAACAATAGCGTGATAACAACCTACATTAGCACCCGCCAGCTCGGTAACAACATTTTGTACATAGCGAAAGGTAGACTGAGTTGCCAACGCCACAGCCGTGTGTTCTTGCTGCCAAATACGCAACCATTCCGCATACTCTAAGCGAGCCGGGCAGCGCAACAGAGCCACCTGACTAAAGCCCGGCGTGCGCTGCCCTGCCTCAATTTGCACACCGGTATTGGCTAAACGTTCAAATTCATCTACATGATAGCGGCTCAGCTGAGCAGCATAGCCACCCAGCAAACGTTCCAAAATTGAAACATCTTCTTGGCCATCACAATACAATGAACACATAGCGTCAAATCCTGACGCCGAATTCTCCATACGCAAGTCGGCAGCCCCAGCAACATCGGCGTCGGCAATATTCAACTGCAGACCAACAATGCCCGGTAGGGCTTTGAGCTGTGGCACCAACTCTGTCAGCAAGCGCTTAGGATATTCATCACCGGGCGCATCAGCCCAGAGTAAAAAAACAATTTTACGCGCCATAAATCCTCGACCCTCACTTTAAAATTTTAGCAATATTCACATCGCACGCGGCGGCGTGGCCGTTGCAGCATTATCAATCACCATTTCGGCCGCGTTGATAAATCGCGACTCGTCCGAGGCTAAATACAGTACCAGCGAGGCAACATCCTCTGGCTCACACATGGGGTAAGCTGGCGTAGATAGCGAGTCAATCTCTGCGCGGGTAGCAGTGCTTTTCCCAGTTGCCACTTTAAACACCATGGGTGTTTTCACCCCATCTGGGTGTATGGAGTTACAGCGAATGCCATTGCCTTTTTCCTTGCAGTACAGGGCCACGGATTTAGTCAATGCCATCACCGCGCCCTTGCTGGCACTGTAGGCGGCAAAAAATGACATACCATGCATCGCGGCTACAGAAGACATATTGACAATAGAACCACCGCCATCCGATGCTTCCATCGCCGGGATCGCGGCCTTACAACCTAAAAAAACGCCTTCGCTATTCACCGCGTTGACACGCCGAAAATCCTCGAGACTGCAATCAACAATGCTGCTCATTGCCATCATACCGGCATTATTAACCAGTACATCAAGGCGACCGAAGTGGCTCAGAGTCGTGTTAATCACCTGAGTCCAGTCTTCTTCACTGCTGACATTATGCTTAATAAAAATCGCGCGTTCGCCAATTTCAGCCGCAGCGGCCTGGCCATCGGCCTCATTTAGATCGGTTAGCACTACGCTAGCACCTTCTGCCGCAAGCATGATCGCATCGGCTCTTCCCATTCCACTCGCGGCACCGGTCACAATGCACACCTTACCTTCTACGCGCCCCATGTATTTCCCCCTATGTATTCATCTGATAAGAACATATGTCTTTGTTATCAAGTTACACTGCAACAACCAACAGTAGATCATGTTTGGAAATTTAAAAAGTACATGCAGATTACCCTTTGTTAAGATTAGCGGCCAACAGCGTGAGTGAGCCATGAATATACCGTCATTTACCACTAAACTTGCCTATAGCTCAATCCTCGTCATGGCAATAGGCGCCGTTGGCGTCCGCTTTGCCGGCCTGCCGTACCAAAGCGGCCTCCTTTTGTTCAGTCTTGGTGGCTTGCTGAGCCTCACTAGCATTATCGCCTCAGCCCTTTTTACCCGCCGCACCCCCACCGATGAAGGACGGCGACGGCTAAGTCGCGCGGCAATCATTGCACTTCCAGCCATTATTCTGTTTAGCTTAAATCTGTTTCGCGGCGCAAGCTCACCACTAATCCACGACATCACGACTAACATCGAAAACCCACCCCAGTTTATGAAAGCCGCAGAGTTGCGGAAAAGTGATGATAACAGTCTCATTTATGATGAAAATATCGGCGGCCTGCAATCAGCGGCTTACCCCGACATCCAAACCCTTTCCAGCTCAATAAGTGTCGCCAGCGCACAGCAGAAAGCCCTACAAATTGCTAGCAACCTTAACTGGGTAGTCTATTATCAAGAAACTGGACACATTGAAGCGCTAGTTCGCAGTTTTTGGTTTGGATTTACCGATGACCTTGTCATCAGGATAGAAGCTTCGGCCCAAGGTTCCAATATAGACCTGCGCTCAGCATCCCGTGTAGGCAAAGGAGATTTAGGCGCAAATGCCCACCGCATCGCACAATTC
>JBLHPB010000130.1:0-6853 GCA_047624025.1 Zhongshania sp. | reverse complement strand
GCTCCTTTGATTACGAACTACAGTGCGCCCTGTAGGAGGCTAGCAGTACGTAAAATAATTAAATTGTGGATGAACAATATTTATTTAGGCTTTACCGACTGACTTAACCAACGGAAAAATCGCACGACTGGGTGGTTCAATAAATTATCTAAAAACACTTGTTGCGCCATCTGTCGAAGCGCATCTGAGTAAGTTGGGTAGGGATGAATCACACCCTGTAATTTTGCAAAGTTTAGTCCTAGCGTTTTTATTACCTGCACCTCGGCAATGAGCTCACCCGCACGCTTGCCAATAATATGCGCGCCCAACACCTTGCCCTTACGGCTGGTAATCAGTTTGATGCGGCCCATATCACCGGCCTTGGTTTTGGCACGGTCAAGTTTGTCGAAGTCATAATGATAAACACGAATAGAACCACCACACTGCTCGCGGGCTTCGGCTTCGGTTAATCCGGCACGAGCAAATTCGGGGTCTGTAAAGGTAGCCCATGCCACATGTTGGTAGTTAGCTTTTCGTCTGATTGGCAACACGGCATTCATGGTCGCAATCTTGCCCTGAAAATTAGCCATATGGCTCAACAAATACGGGCCCACTACATCGCCACAGGCGTAAACGCCTTTAGCAGTCGTTTGCAAATAAGCATCAACCTTAATGCCTCGATCAGTTTCAATGCCCGCCGCCTCCAGATTGAGACCCGACGTATTGGGCGAGCGCCCCAAAGCCACTAATAATGCCTCAGCTTCAACGATTATCTCCTTGCCATCCTGCTCGGCATAAACCTTTATGCCGCGTTCACTGTTCTCGAATTTGCTCGCCTTGGCGCCTAGATAAAAGCTCACACCCTCGGCGGTTAGCTTTTCACGGATAATGGCCGAGAATTCCGGTTCTTCTCGAAACATCACTTCTGGGGTCATTTCAACAACCATGACGCTCACACCCAGCCTGCACATTGCCTGGGACAACTCCATGCCGATGGCGCCTGCGCCCAATACAATCATGGAAGCTGGAAGACTTTCCTGTTCAAAGAAATTGTCATTGGTTAGGAAAGGCACCGTATCTAAGCCCGGTATCGGCGGCACCATCGGCGACGAACCGGTGGCTATTACAATCTTTTTAGCTTGGTACTGATCACCGTTTACCGAGATGACCTTAGATGAAATAAACTGGGCAGCACCCTGCACAAATACCGCACCCGCTTTCTCCAGTACTTCTGGGGTTTCATGCTCGTAGATGCCCTCACTGATAGCGCGAACTCGCTTGAGCATGGCCGCCGAGTCAACCTCAATGTCAGAAAATTGGCGGGCAATATGTACATCACTCGCTTCATTAATCAGACCCTTGCTCGGCACACAACCAGACCAAGTACACTCACCACCACTTTTGTGCTTTTCAACAATGAGAACTTTTTTGCCAAAGCCCAGCGCCGTAAACGCCGAAGTCAATCCCGCCGCGCCAGAGCCGATAACTATCAAATCGAATATCTTCATATTGGCCTCTCTAAGTGGTGGCTGTGGTATTACAGACCCTGATACAGCTCAGCGATGCTGTCGTAACGCTTGCGATTCAGGCCCATATCAGAATAACCAGCGCGACTTGAAGACCGAAAATGAACAAGCTTGTTTTCAACATCGAGCCAGAATTCGACGTCGTCGCGATAGCGCATTAAAGAGGTGGTAAAGATCACATACAAATAATCCTCAGACTCCGCCGCAATTTTGCCGCCGCCATAGTCTGCCACGGCCCTCTTGAGGGCATTCATCGTTTCTGCCGGTGAATCTTTAAACGTAAGAGTAGCCACTTTCTTGTTAGGGTCATCGGCCTGAGAAGACACGTTATTTGGTTTGCTGCTGATTTCAGCCAGCTTGCCATCCCTCACACCCAGTTCCGGCACACGATTACCTTCGATAAAAACACGAACCAGAAACAACACAACAAAAATCCCTATAACACTTAAAACAATTTTCACGGTTTTATTCCTCATGACAGCCTCGAAACACAGAATATACTTTGTGCGCAAAACAATAGCGGAGCAGCCTTGACCTGTCAATCATTTGCACGCAAAATATTCTAGCCTTAGGAGAACATCATTGACTGACATTCCAGCCCTCAAGCTCAAAAACCAGATTTGCCACTCTTTGTATTCGGCCACAAACGCCTTAATTCGAGCTTATCGACCCCTGCTGGATAAGCTCGAGTTAACCTACCCCCAATATCTTGTGATGCTGGCGCTATGGGATGAAGATCAAATTAATATCAAAAATCTTGTGCAACGCACCCGGTTCGACGCCGGAACACTCACACCAATCCTCAAAAGACTGGAAAGCAAGCAATTGCTGAGTATCGCTAAGTCCACCAATGATTCACGCCAGAAAATTATCGTGCTTACCCTTCAGGGTAAAAATCTGGCTGACCGCGCCAAACAGATCCCCGACAACATCAGCTGCCAAATTGATATGGCGCCGCAGGATGCCCTCCAGCTAAAAGCCTTGGCCGAAAACCTGTATGCACTGCTTGACCGCTTGCCAGAAAAGGACAGACAGGATTGATAAGCTCGTCAACAGTCTGAACAAGCAACACTCCTTTCTAAACCACTCCCCTACGTATAAACGCCAATATTTATCTATGTGCTATTTTTTTACTTGAGACACCATAGCAAATATCTTAGACACCAATATATGGCCTTAGAATTTACCTTTAAATCCTAGTGCCGTGCCATTCTACTGAGCCAGCTGACGACTTCACTTACAAAAAAGCATAGATATATCAAGTGTTTCCAGCCCCAAAACCAATCTATTGGTTAAGATTCCATCAGCTATCACTTTGTTATAGTATTGCAACTCAACAATAAGTGAACACATGTCGACCTCCTCGCCCCGAAAGCTACATGGTTCTTGTTTATCACTATGTGTTGCCACTTTGCTTGCAACGGTACAGTTATGAATATGCGCCTATCTTCATTAGTTATTATTTTCAGCGTCCTGATCACGGCCTGCGGCGGCTCAAGCAGCACGAGTAACCGCATCTCAGAAGTGCCTCAAGATCGATTTGCTACCGCCCAGGGTTGCTATGCGCTTCAGTCGGTAAAAACCAATCGATATGTGGCTGTTAACGAAGGCGTTTACGCGGCAAACTCTTTTGGCAAAGCAGCCGCTGTAGCCTTTTTTATGCAGCCAGCCACCTTGGGTAAAACCTTATTTTACAGCGCTGACAAAAAGATGCTCACCGCAAGTGATGGCGCTGTTAGTGGCGAAGATGTGCCTTCTGACGCCGCCATTTGGACACTCGATATGAATACGAGTAATTCGAGCTTTAGCATTGTGTCTGAAAGCACCACCCAAACCATGCAGATAGATGACAGCGGCACTCTCATTGCGGGCCCAGAAAGCACCGAGCCCGCAGCGCAATTTAAATTTGTGCCCGTCAGCGGTTGCACTAACTATCCAGAAATGCCGACCTCAATTAGCGGTGAAACCTATAAGGGTAGAGGCGTTGACAAACCCATTGTCGGCTTTGCTGACGTCCACACCCACATGGGTATGTCGAGCGAAATGTCTTATGCCGGCGATGTTGGCCCTTCGGCTGGCGGCGTACTGTATGGGGAAGTTATTCACCGTTTTGGCGCGCCTCATGCGCTAAAAGATTGCATTGAATTTCACGGCCCCAATGGCATCAAAGACGGTAATAATGTTATTCAAGAAACCCCCAACGATACCCACGAGACCGAAGGCTGGCCGACCTTTGTAGATTGGCCCCGCCGTGACTACCTGACCCACCAAGTTATGTATCACAAGTGGGTAGAACGCGCCTACCTTGCCGGTCTGCGCCTGATGGTAAACCACGGCACCAATATTGCGAGCCTTTGCGAAGTTGGCAAGGGCATTGCCGGCAACCCCACTGCTGACTGCAACGACATGAGCGTCGCCGTTAAACAAATTGAATACCTTTATGAAGTGCAAGATTATATAGACGCCCAAAATGGCGGCCCCGGAAAAGGCTGGTATCGCATAGTCAAAAGCCCCCTGGAAGCTCGTCAGGTTATAAACGACGGCAAGATGGCCGTGGTACTTGGCGTCGAGGTTGCTCAGGTTTTTGATTGCGGCGTTAAATTTAAGCAAGACGGCAGCGAAGAGCGCTTGTGCGATCAAGAGCACATAAATACTGAAATCCAGCGTCTCTGGGATTTAGGGGTGCGCCACATATACCCCTACCATGACATTAATAGCTCCCTTGGCGGTGCCGGTATTTTTAATGGCAGCACCATGAATATGCTAAATTACATGGACACCGATGCCTTCTTTGAAACCACCGAATGCCGCGACTACCCGACTGACGAGCCCTCCGTTCGCACCCCCGGCGCAGAGATGGCAAGCGCCATTCCCGGTTCTGGTGACGACCCATTGTCGCAGGCATTTTTTGCATCCAGCGGCGGACGCACGCCAGTTTACCCACCGGGTTTACGCTGTAATGCCCGCACGGTTACCGATCTCGGTGAACACGCCCTGCGCGCACTGATGACTCGCGGTATGGTCATTGATATTGACCACTCTGCTTATCACAGCAAAGACATTATGCTGGATATTGCCGACGAGCAGGTGCCGAAATACCCACTGGCCTCGTCCCACGACGCCCACGGCGGCCTCACCAGCGATCAAGTCGTGCGCATGCTAAAAAATGGCGGCACCATTTACCCCTATAAAGGCAATGGTATTAAGCACAACGAGTTTCTAGACAAGCTGAATTTCTGGCGCGCTAAAGCGGACATTAGCGAAAGTGATCTAGTGTTAGGCTTGGGCTACGGTGCTGATGCCAACGGCTTTGGTGGCCACCCCGGCCCCCGTGGCGGCGACTCTGAAGATGTGATTTATCCCTTCACGCTGTTTAGCGGGGACGACTGGGGCCCACAATTTGATGGTTTTAAACCGGTAACCGTGGAAATGTTACTGATTCCCGAAAGCGGTAAATACTGGCATATTGATGAGACCGGCATGTCGCACTATGGCTTGGTCGCTGATTTTGTCGAAGAAGTTAGACTGGAAGGCGGCAAAGAAGCCTTGGATGCACTGTACAATTCTGCAGAAGCTTATGTGCAGATGTGGGAACGTGCCTACAACCGCAACGAGAATGTGAGAAATGCGCCTTAAAATCCTCTATGCAAGCTGTTCAGCGCTGCTGCTCACGGCTTTATGGTTGATGATGAAACCCACTACCGAGAGGGCTTCATCCACGTCGATAGTGCTAGAGAGCCATGAATATTATTTTGAAATCCGCGGAAAAATCGTCCACACAGAGCCGCAGATTATCAGGGCAATGGTGGGCGACACCCTCAAATTCATCATAAAAAGTGACCAAAAAGATGAATTGCATCTGCATGGTGTCGACAAGCACTTACATCTAAGGCCCGGTGAAACATTGCGTTTTGAGTTTGCTGCCGAAACTGCTGGGCGCTTTGCGGTGGAACTGCATGGCAGCGGCATCCACCTCGTCACCATAGAAGTTTATCCACGCTAGTGCGCTACCCGCAACTCGCCTTACTCTGCGCATGCGTCCTGCCCCGCGTAACACATGCCCACTCATTTGGTGAGCCCTATAAACTCCCCATCCCCTATTGGATGTATATTTACGGCGCAATGGCAGCACTGGTGCTGTCGTTTGTGTTACTTGCCTACTTTTACAATGCCAGTCACGCCGCCAAGCCAAGTCGTCACTGGGATTTAGGCTACCCGCGACTGATGCAACTGTTCCAGCGTTTGCGAATTGCCTCACTGCTGAAAGTCATGCTGATACTCAGTTTTTTACTGGCGATTGTCAGCGGCTTTATTGGCAATCAAGACAGTTATCGCAACTTCAATATGACTTTTTTCTGGGTGAGCTTCACACTTGGCGCCAGCTACCTCAGCGCCGCCTTCGGCAATTGGTACCACTACCTAAATCCCTGGCAAACCCTGTGTAGTGGCCTGAATAAGCTTATAAAAAACTTCAGCGACGGACACTACGCCTACCCACCACAGCTAGCCTACTGGCCTGCTGTGCTTCTGTACATAGCGTTCATCGGCCTTGAACTATTCGGCAATACCAAACCGCTGTCACTGTCATGGATATTGATTAGCTATACCGGCATCAATTTAGTCGCCGTGTTACTAGTCGGCAGTCATCACTGGTTCCGCTATGGGGAACTGTTCTCCGTTATGTTCAGACTAATTGCGCTGATGTCGCCCATAAGCTTTCACCCAGAGGCGCAAGGAAAAAACAAAATTCAGCTACGCCTGCCCTTTAGTGGGCTGCTCAAGCAGCGAATTGAACACACCAGCCTACTAGTGTTCTTACTTTTTATGCTGTCATCTACTGCTTATGACGGCCTGCGCGAGACCAGCCCCTGGTTTAATATTTTCTGGAAAGACCCACTACATATTATAGAGCCACTGATCGGCAGCGACCCGCTCTCCGCTTACAATGACCTTCGCCCCTGGTATATCGGCTTTGAAATTCTGTGCTTATTAATATCACCGTTTCTCTATTTGGGCCTTTTCCGGTTTTTCCTCTGGCTTGGCAAGCTCCTCACCCGCAGTACACTATCGGTAACCGAGTTGACCCTGCGCTTCGGCTATAGCCTGCTGCCAATTGCCTTGGTCTATCACATTACTCATTACTACACCCTGTTACTTAGCCAAGGACTCAAGGTCCGCGGACTTATCTCCGACCCCTTTGGCTGGGGCTGGGATATATTCGGCACCGCCATCAGTGGGCGCCTACCCATACTTCCAGACATGGGCTTTATCTGGAATAGCCAAGTGTGGCTAATCATCATTGGTCATATCGCCAGCGTTTACCTCGCCCACGCCGAGGCCCTGCGCAG
>JBLHPB010000129.1:0-6998 GCA_047624025.1 Zhongshania sp. | reverse complement strand
ACCGTCTTTTATCCCATTGTTTTTGTTCTGCCCCAAATTTTTCTGCGGCTGCCTGCCACGCTTTAAGGAACGCAAGATTGCCACTACGTCCTTGTTGTCTTGGTGGTGATAAGAGGCTTCACTAAACAAACGTGTTTGCCCGGCCAGCCAATCACCCCAACACGGCGCTTCAATCTTCACCCGCTGTAAAAACTGCTGGGGCGTTTCCCCCGCCAGCCTGCTCACGCCACGACGACTCAATGCGCGACAACTCTGCAAATAATAGCGACTGACCAGATCCTCGCCCACACGGGTAGTTAGTCTCAAACTAAAAAATGCGGCAAAACCCAGCGGCAGCCCTCCGCCAATCATAAGCAATATAAGCAGGCGCTGGGGATTTATATCACCCAATATTTTAAGTAAAAATTGATTTTGGATATCAGTATCATAATTCAACACCCATCTAGCCCAAGCGTAATTGATGTTATCAACAAAGTAACGCAACTTCGTTGCCCAGGCAAAACGCCTCAGAGACAGAGGCGAGCCGCTTAAATAACCGCCCATCGATTGCAATAAGGCATCGGCGCCAGAGCGAATACGATCAGGTGCGACGGTGGCAGTGGGGTCAATACGAACCCAGCCGCGCTGCTCCAACCAAACCTCAGCCCAAGCATGAGCATCTGATTGATGGACCAGCAAATAATTGTCCTCGTGATTGTATTCGCCACCCTGATAGCCCACCACGATTCTTGCCGGCACCCCTGCCGCACGCATTAAAAATACAAAACTGCCAGCAAAATGTTCGCAAAACCCCTGTTTACTGCTAAACAGAAACTCATCAACATTATCTTTGCCCAGTACCGTTGGACTTAAGGTATAGATAAAGGGGTTGGTCCGGTAAAAATCCAGTGCAGCGGCCACACGTTCTTCCGGCTCTGTAAATTGTTCTTGCCACTGCGCTGCCAGCGTACGAGATTGCGGATTGCCTTGACCTGTCAAGCGCAAGCTTCTGGCCACCCCTTTTGATTTATCAGTGAGCAGAACCTTTAAATCACTGCGGACGGTATATTGTAAGCGGCCACTCAAAGCCTGCCCGACTAGCCATTGATGCTCTGCGGTGTAATAAACTTCATGGTGTTTTACCGAGGCGACGGGCAATGCATACAACCATTTATGGCTGCCGGGTTCCAGAGTCACAGTATAGGCAATCGCACTATCACTTAAACTGGGTGCCGGAATTTTTTCAGGCCACAGCGAGCTCTGTTTTCCGGTCCAGCGCCGACCGTCAAATTCATCGAGCACTAAACCCCGCCAATATAAATTTTCACTACTGGGCAGTTCGCCCTGAAACTTAACCCGAAAAGCCAGATCGGCAGACTGGCTTAATTTGGCAATATCGCCAAATTCGAGGTGATCGGACATGCCGGTTCGTGCCTGATTACCACCGGGTAAAGGCATCGTCCAGAGCGGACCAATACGGGGGAAAATAACAAACAGAACCAGCATTAACGGCAGCGATTGCAACGCCATTACGCCAAGTAAACGCAACATTTTGGTGGCTCGGGCATCGAGTCTGTGAAGCGCCTGCTGGGCCATCAGAATGACGCCCACCTGGACCATAGCAATAAACATACTGCCTATATTTTGAGAAAACAAAAATCCGCAGGCCACAATAAAATAGCAGAGCATGAGTAGCAGCCAATGATCGCGGGCTGTTCTTAATTCCAGCAATTTTAGAATCACGGCCAGAATCAACATTCCAATCATCGCTTCCAGAGCAAATAGTGACGAAAAAGAGAAATACACAGCAAAGATACTGGCCAAGGCCAGCAATAGTTTGAGCCATCGCGGTGGAAACGACCAAGCCACGGTGACGATTCGCCAATACCAAAAGGCAATGGCAGCCCACGCCATCACCACCCAAATCGGCAAAATATCTAGGCGCGGCAAAATCGCCAGTAACTGAGCAATTAACAGCCACAACACTGCCTGGCGTTCGGTTTTAAAAATCTTCGCGGCAGCCATATCAGAACAGCGCCAATTCACGGAGCACTCGGTGTAGTTGCGCCGAGCCAGTTGCCACCGGTAGTGACACCGATGGCAACTGTAAGCCAAAGGCCGCACCTTTTTTATCGCAATCCATCGCCCAAGCGCAAAGTGTGCTTAAACGCTCTTCCACCATCAAACCATCAAGACTGTCCCAGGCTAAGATTAATTCGTTAGCTTGGGACTGTTCATATTGTTTGGTCAACAAACCCTGGCCCTTGGCGTAGGCTTTCCAAAAAATACGCCGTGGCGACTGACCTGCTTGGTAGCGATGGAAACCACTGAATTCATCACTGTCTACACTACGGTCGGGAATCTGACCTTCGCCATCATCTGCACTATTTTGAAGTGGTCGCAGCCAGCATGGTTGCGGATAGACCAGACAGTGCCAGTCTAGCGCTGGCACACTCCAACAGCGCAGAATCCCTAAGGGAAAACGTGAACTGATACTCAAGCGACCAGGGCGCATCGCACCACGCTTACTGGTGGGGTATTTCAATACCACATTACAACTGCCAGTGACCACATCAACATCGCAGACAATACTCTCTTGCTCTGCAAATCCAAGGTGCAAACGATGACGAATACGCCCTCCTCCAGCGATATGCAGATGAAAGTTTGCGGCTTGGCCAGCAAACACGGCCTCAGCCGCACCAGCTCGCAAACTGATGCCGGCCAAATTGGCATAGGTATGTAATATGGCGACCAAAAAAATACTAAATAACCAAAAACACAGCGCAAAGATCAAATTATTTTGATAATTGATGGCTAGCAGTAAAAGACCACATAACGTCAATAAATATGCGCCACCGGCACAGGAAGGGATAATAAAAATACGTTTTTGATTAAGGCTTATTTCACTGCAGAGGGGGCTGCGTTTGTCTAGCCAGGCGTTAAATCGACGTCGAATAATCACTCTGATCCGACTGCTCATATTCACACCAATACCGGTACCTGGGACAACAAACGTTGGATTAAATCTGGCCCCTCACTATCGGCGGCGGGTTTTAATCGGTGCCCGGCAACCGGCGCCAATAATAATTGAATATCATCTGGTAACACATAGTCTCGACCCTGCAACATGGCCCAGGCCTTGGCGCTCTGGATCAATGCCAGAGCTGCTCGGGTAGACAGCCCAAAGGCGTAATGGGAGTCCTGCCGTGTAAACGCAATTACGCGCTGCACATAGGAAAGTACGCTGTCGCGTAATTCCACTTCATCCACCATGGCCTGCAAGGCCAGTATTTTGCTGTCGCTCAGCAGCGCCCGCAGCTGCTGCAACATACCACGCGGATCACCACCGGAAAGCAGACGCCGCTCAGAAACTTCATCGGGATAGCCCAGTGAAATACGCATGAGAAAGCGGTCGAGTTGGGATTCCGGCAGCGGGAAAGTGCCAGACTGAAACCAAGGGTTCTGGGTGGCCATCACGAAAAAGGGCTGGGGTAACTCCCTTGTCGCCCCTTCAACCGTGACTTGCTGCTCTGCCATGGCTTCCAGCAATGCACTCTGGGTTTTGGGGCTGGCCCGATTTATTTCATCCACTAATAAAAATTGGGTAAATATCGGCCCGCCGTGAAAATGAAAGGCATTACTATTGCGATCAAATATCGACACACCGAGAATATCGGCTGGCAGCAAATCACTGGTAAACTGAATGCGCTGGTAATCCAGCCCAGTGACCTTGGCAAAGGCCTGAGACAAGGTGGTTTTACCCACACCCGGCACATCCTCGATCAGTAAATGGCCCCGCGCTAACAGGCAGCAAAGTGCCTGCTGTATTTGCAGATCCTTGCCCAATACCACTCGACCGATTTCCGTGGAAATCTCCGGCAGCAATGCCAATAATTCAGAGCGCATTAAGACCGCGCTGCATATCCGCTCGTAAGTCCTTTAAATCTTCGAGTCCCACAGCAACTCTTACCAGATTATCCAAAATACCCGCCTCGACCCGCTGCTCAGGTGTTAAACGGCCATGTGTGGTTGTGCCCGGATGCACAATCGTAGTTTTGGCATCGCCTAAATTAGCGGTAATAGACACCAAACGTGTCGCATCAATAAAGCGCCAAGCGGCGGCTTTATCGCCTTCAACCTCAAAGGACAATACACCACCGAAAGCTTTCTGCTGGGCGGCGGCAAGTTCATGCTGGGGATGATCAGCCAAACCCGAGTAGTGCACTTTAGCAATTCCCGGCTGCTGCTGTAGCCACTGCGCCAAAGCCAAAGCGCTGCTACTGTGCGCCATCATGCGCAGACGCAGGGTCTCCAGGCCTTTTAAAAACACCCAGGCATTAAATGGGCTCATGCTCGGCCCCGCTGTACGGATAAAACCCAATACCTCGTCCATTTCCTTGCGGCGGCCAACCACTGCGCCGCCAATACAACGGCCCTGACCGTCCAGATATTTAGTCGCAGAGTGCACCACAATATCTGCCCCCAACGCCAATGGCAGTTGTAGGGCCGGAGTACAGAAACAATTATCAACGACTAACAGGGCATGGTGTTGATGAGCAATATCAGCAAGACCGCGGATATCGACAATTTCCGAGAGCGGATTAGAGGGTGATTCTAAAAACAATAATTTGGTATTTGGGGCAATGGCATCGCGCCAATTTTGCAAGTGAACCGGATCGACAAAGCTAGTGCTAATACCCACTTTGGCCATGAATTTATTGAGCAATACAGTAGTGGTACCAAACACACTGCGGGAACACACAATATGATCACCGGCTTTGAGCAAAGCCATACAGCAACTCAATACGGCGGCCATACCTGAGGATGTCGCAACGCCCATCTCAGCACCTTCCAATGCCGCGATACGCTCTTCAAAAGTGCGTACTGTGGGATTGGTATAGCGGGAGTAAACATTGCCCGGCTGTTCACCAGAAAAACGCGCCGCCGCCTCTGCCGCCGACGCAAACACATAGCTGGAGGTAGTAAAGATCGGCTCGGAGTGCTCACCCTCAGCAGTGCGCCGCTGCCCTGCCCGCACTGCTTGAGTGTCGAGTTCAGCGTCCTGCAATACTGCCAGTCGCTGCGCCAAGTATTCCTGTTCTGTCATTCCGTCACTAGCTCCGACACACGATGATGACTATTAAGATACGTCGTTATGCAAACCAATTAAAGCACCATCTCCCGAACTGGCATTGCGCTGATCTTGACTACTGTCGTTGCGATCAGCCGCCAGTTTGTCGAGATACGCTTTATCAATATCTCCAGTGATGTAATTACCATCAAAAACCGAGCATTCAAAGTCATTAATGCGGGGATTAACTTCGGAAGAACAGCTGATTAAATCGGGTAAGTCTTGGTACAACAGCCAATCTGCGCCAATTTCAGTTTGAATTTCTTCAACTGTGCGGCCATGCGCAATCAGTTCATCCACCGATGGCATATCAATGCCATAGACATTGGGGAAACGAACCGGCGGCGCCGCCGAAGCAAAATACACTTTGCGAGCGCCAGCATCCCGAGCCATTTCAATAATTTGCTGGCAGGTGGTACCGCGAACAATGGAATCGTCAACCAGCATCACATTTTTATCTTTAAACTCAAGACCGATGGCATTGAGTTTCTGACGAACCGATTTCTTGCGCGCGCTTTGACCCGGCATGATAAAGGTGCGACCAATATAGCGGTTTTTAACCAGGCCTTCGCGGAATTTCACCCCGAGCTTGGCGGCCATCGACTGGGCGGCAATGCGGCTGGACTCTGGGATGGGGATAATAACGTCGATATCGTGATCAGGGTGTTCGCGAAGGATTTTTTCTGCCAAACGTTCGCCTTGGCGCAGGCGTGATTTGTAAACTGAGATACCGTCCATAATAGAATCGGGACGGGCAAAATAAACGTGTTCAAATATACAGGGACGATAATCAGCCGCCTCAGCGCAGCGACGCAAGTGAATATCGCCATTGGTTTGAATATAAACCGCTTCGCCCGGAGCAACATCGCCGATCAACTTATAGCCCAGTGCATCTAAGGCAACACTTTCTGATGCCAGCATATACTCTTTACCAGCGGCAGTTTCACGTGCTCCATAAACCAGCGGGCGAATACCATTGGGATCACGAAAGCCGACAATACCGTAGTTGGCAATCATGGCCACCACCGCATAACCGCCTTTACAGCGCTTGTGAACACTACTGACTGCGTCAAATATATCTTCCGGCTCTGGCACTAATTTACCTAGTCGTTGCAGCTCATGAGCAAAGACATTAAGCAGTACTTCGGAGTCTGAATCGGTATTCAAATGGCGCAAATCGGATTGGAATAATTCTAGTGATAATTCGGCAGCATTGGTCAAATTGCCGTTATGGGCCAAGCTAATGCCATAAGGCGAATTAACATAAAACGGCTGGGCCAGCGCGGGGCTTGAGCTGCCCGCAGTAGGGTAGCGAACATGGCCAATGCCAATCTTTCCCGACAAGCGCTGCATATGCCGAGTATGAAAAACATCTTTAACCAGGCCATTGCCTTTGCGCTGGTTTAGCTTGCCATTTTCAAAAGTAACGATACCGGCAGCGTCCTGGCCGCGATGCTGTAAGATCGTTAGTGCATCATATAGATCTTGATTTACATTTGACTTGCCGACTATGCCCGCGATGCCACACATGCAGTACTTCCTCAATTAGGACGAATATCAATTTAATTAGCTTTGCTGCGAAGACATTAGTGACGACGCCCAGCTGACAATATCGTTGAAGCTCTGCTCTGACCAATCTTTCATCAACAGAAACTCGGGGATGAGCTGCGAATCCTTCCACCACTGATCACTTTCTATGCCAGTCAATAATGACGGCAGTAGCACCACACTGGCTAAGACCACAATCAGCCCCCGCGCAGAGCCAAAAACCATTCCTAGCAAACGGTCTGTACCACTCAAACCGGTGCGCTTCACTACCACCGCAATAAAGTGGGTTAGCAGGCTACCGGCCAACAGGGTAGCGCCAAACAACAGAACATAGGCAAGT
>JBLHPB010000128.1:0-7105 GCA_047624025.1 Zhongshania sp. | reverse complement strand
AGACCTACCAGCGATAAATACCCTGCAAGGCAACACTGCGTGGACGCTCAACAAAGGCATAATGACCAATACTGCCGAAGCTACTGTTGGCCAACGGCACATCATTTGAGTAAGAGATGACAGCTTCATCAGTCAGGTTCTTACCTACAAGCGCAAGCTCCCAACCCGCGTCAACATCTGCTAAGGCAAGACGCATATTCACTTTCACGTAGCCATCCTGCTCCTGACTTGGGTCAAGATTTTGCGAAGAGTTGTAGCTATCAGTAAACACAAAGTCGGTACCGGCACGTGCCTCCAGTGAACTGGCCACTTGACGCGTGTAAGTAAAGGTCAAGTTGCCAGAATAGTCCGCCACATACTGATTGGTTTTACCTTTGTAATCACAGTAGTTAGCCGTCGGGGTTACCTTATCTGGTGTTTGGCCTTGGTAGCACTGACCATTTTCAAAATCAGTGAATTCAAAGTCAAGGAAAGCCAAAGCCGCACCCATCATTAAGTGATCGGTCAAGGCAAAGCGACCATCTAACTCGATACCCTTAGTTTCAGCCGCCCCTGCGTTGCCGACGTTAAAGCCCAAGGTACCGTCAAAGATGCTTACCTGCAGGTCGTCATACTTGGTAAAGAAAGCGGCAATGTTTAACTCGCCGCGACCGTCCATAAAGCTGGTCTTGGCACCAATTTCAAAGCTCGTTGCCTTTTCTTCATCGTATTCAAAAGAACCATCAAGTGCGCCACCCGGCGAGGCATTAGAGCGCGCATCAAAACCACCTGATTTATAACCGATACTCAGGGTTGTATAGGCCATTACATTGTCATTAACATCAAACTGCGCATTTAATGATGGCGCTAAATTCCCCCCCTTTTGCGTACCCTGAATATCATGACGCTCCACCTTAAACGCGGTAGCGATAACAAAATCGATACCGCTTGGCACTGAAGAATCAACGGCTTTAGGCGTACCATTTAGGTCCGCAAAGTTTATCGATCTTGCCCCGTCTTTCTCTTCATAGGAGTAACGCAAGCCCAAGGTCGCTCGCAAGCGATCAGAAGCATTCCACGTGGTCTGCCAAAATACCGACCAAAGATCAGAGTCTGAAGAGAAGTTACGTGGCGTGGTGGTGTTAGCTAAATTCTGCCCAGCCTGCGCGCCAAACGCACTAGCGATAACGCCAGGAAGAATCGAGCTATCAATTACGAGTGCGTCGTAGAAATCCAAACTACTTGTTTGGTAATACATACCACCAATATGCTCAAAGTTACCACCCGCCGCAGATACCCAGCGAATTTCTTGACTGTATTGCTCGTAATCCTCTTCCATCGGCAGACTAAAAACGGGCGCACCAGTAAAGTCGCAATCGCACAGCTCGTTAAACTCGTATTGCAGCAACCCAGTAATAAAGGTCAAGGTACTGTCTTCTAAGGCATAGTCGACATTCAAAGTCAGGTTCTTGGTGCGGTTATTACTGTAGTCGCCGTTTGACGAGCGCTTATAATCCTGAGTAGTGTTTAAAGTTGAGTTATCAGCACCAAAACCAGCAACCAGTATCTGTGAATACTTCATTCCGGTGAATGGATGTCCGCCCGTAAATCTCGTATTGGGCTGGTCGTTAACAATTTCAACCTGCCGACCGAGCACATCAAATTTACCTAATTCGAACTTCAACATGGCCGTGAGGTTTTCGCTAGCATCCCAATCCAAAATGGCTCGAATTGTTCCCTCATCACGCTGAGGCTCGTCGCGATTCAAGGTCAGGTTCTCCATGTAGCCATCCATCTCACGCTTACGCAGCGCAATTCTGCCACCCAAGTTTTCAGTGATGGGACCAGACAGCATAAAGTCGATTATTTTCTCGCCGTGATCTGGCTCGTAGAGTGCTGAAATCATGCCCTCTTCTTCCTGCCCTGGACGGGCGGAAATCAAACTCAAAGCCCCAGCAATGCTGTTTTTACCGTAGAGAATATTTTGCGGGCCGCGTAACACTTCGACACGAGCTAAATCTAGAAAAGGCGCACGAGTGAGCTGGCCACGACCATAGGAGATACCATCAAAATACATACCCACCGACTGTTCAAAGCCAGGGTTAATGCCCGAACCAATGCCGCGGATATAGATATTGGTACCAATGCCGGTTTCTGACATCGACAGATTGGGGACATACGCCTGAAGGTCTTCAATTTTATCAATGCCCGCCTCGGCCATTTTCTCTCCTGACACGGCGTTCACTGACACTGGGACATCCTGCAGACTCTCAGTCCGCAAGGTGGCGGTCACCAAGACTTCCTCTAGTGCCGGAGCTGCAAAAACCGCGGTATTGGCGCAGAGACCAACCGCAAGCGCCAAAGGCGCCATTCGACTATAAGGTGCAAAAATTTTGCTCATTAACAACTCTCCCAAGTGGTTTTATCTTTCTTTCACAGCTCACTCACAGCCTGTTAGCGACTAATGAGGAGCTTCCACTGAGTCTAGCCGGGATTTCCCAGAAGTAAATTGCGGTAAACCACTATAATTTCAGCCTGAATATCGTCAATTAGACAGCGAATGAGCGTGAGGTCAAATTCACACTGGGGAATGAGTTCAGAAACGAAATTAAAACATACCCAATATTAGCCCTGTGGCAAAGGCTTCACCGAGCTCTTGGGCCTGTTCAAACCCGGCCTCACCGGGCTCTCCATGACAGACAATAGCCTCTGTAACCGGCTGCCAGCCGCAGCCACGGGTGATTTTAGCAAGTTGAACAAGGCTTGCACTGCCGTCATTGCCACAGGCCATAAACACACCATAGGGCCTGATTAATTGACGCTCAATAACAGGATAAAAAATTCGATCAAAAAACTCCTTCACCCCACCGGCTAGAGCCGCAAAATTTTCTGGTAAAAATAACAAAACTCCATCGCACCATTCAATATCTCGGGTTCCGGCTTCGGCAGCCCGCAACAATCGCACATCAAGCTCTAATATTGCAGCCGCTCTGGCCGCATAGGCCAATCGTTCATTTCGACCGGATTGGCTGTGATATACAATGAGCAGATGTTTAGTAGACGTCGGGTTCACAGATCAGACTCTTTTAGAAACTCATACCAATGAAAACACAGCCACACAATTTTTACACTCGACTCAGCGATAGACCAAGCTCACATCATCCATAGAGGAACACCATGAAATATTTACACACCATGGTCCGCGTCAAGGATCTGCAAGCTTCATTACATTTTTACTGCGAGCTACTCGGTCTGCAAGAAAGCAAACGTTATGACAGTGAACGCGGCCGCTTCACCCTAGTTTATTTAGCCGCCCCTGATGATCTAGAGTCAGTCACACAGACCCAGGCCCCCTGCGTGGAACTGACCTACAATTGGGACAGTGAAGACTATGACGGCGGTCGTAACTTTGGCCACCTGGCCTTTCAGGTTGAGGATATTTACGCCCTGTGCCAGAAATTGAGTGATGCCAGCATCACCATAAATCGACCACCACGGGACGGCCATATGGCGTTTGTCCGCTCACCAGATAACATTTCAATTGAATTATTACAAAAGGGAGAGGCCCTGCCAGCGCAGGAACCCTGGTTATCGATGGGCAATATCGGCGAGTGGTAGACAGCTTTTGAACGATTAAAAGATACCAAAAAACCAAGTACTTTTTTGCAGGTCTTTTTCGCAACGGCTGAGCTGAGCGCCATAGGTTTGCGAGCGCGATGAGACCTTGCCGGCCACCCTTTTCAACCAGGGCTTAGTGTCGAAGGTGCGGCGTTTAAAACCACCGTGACCTTCGTGATAGGCCATGTACAAGCTGTATGCATCAGTATTGGCAATACCGCTGCTGCGGCGGCTGACATTGTTATACCAGCCAATAAAATCAATGGCATCGGCAAAATCATCGCGATCCGCGCCCCAGTTTCCTGACTTATCCTTATACCAAGCCCAGGTCGAATCTTTGGCTTGGGGATAGCCATAGGCATCTGACATCCGTCCTGCGGGAATAAAACCCAGCCAATATTTTTTAGGCGGCTTGGCTTTGGCCACAAAGGCCGATTCCTGATACATAATCGACATCATGATCGGGATGGGAGAATTCCATTTTTTTGATGAGGACTTGGCATCATCGTACCAATTGTCTTTCTCACCAAATATGGCACAAATATCACCAGGATTACGCGGTGGCGAGGTGGTACAGCCAATCATCGACAGCGCAAAAAATGCCAGTATAAATATTCTCAAACTTGACTACCTACACGGGCAAGTACTGCTAATAAACCCTCTTCATCAATCACTTTCACACCCAGCTCCGCTGCCTTGGCCAATTTGGAACCGGCGCTGCTACCCGCCGCCACGCAATCGGTTTTCGCCGATACGCTGCCAGCTACTTTAGCACCCAATGCCTGTAATTTCGACTTGGCATCGCTGCGGGTCATCGACTGCAAATTTCCCGTCAATACCCAGGTCTGCCCTGTTAAAGGCTGTTCGCCACCGACACTCTGCGGCGGTGGCCAATATACGCCACGCTCAGTTAATAACTGCAGTACCTCACGATTATAATCACTGGCAAAAAAAGCATGTAGGTGACTGGCCACAATCGGCCCGACATCCGCTACGGTCAACAATTCTTCTTCCGAGGCCGCCATCAAACTATTCAAATCGCCAAAATAACGAGCTAAATTCAAGGCGGTGGCCTCACCAACCCCCCGAATTCCCAGGGAGTATAAAAACCTCGGCAAGGTGGTGTTGCGAGATTTATCCAGCGCCGCAATAAGATTGTCCGCAGACTTCTTGCCCATGCGCTCAATATCGGCAATTTGCTCGACTGACAGACTATAAAGATCAGCGACGGTGGCAATCAAACCCATATCGACAAGCTGCTCAACTAGCTTATCACCAAGACCATCAACATCCATCGCCTTGCGACTGGCAAAATGTTTGATGGCCTCTTTTCTTTGCGCCCCGCAAACCAGCCCACCACTGCAGCGCCACACGGCTTCACCCGGCGCACGCTCAAGGGCGCTCTGACACACCGGGCAACTTTCTGGCACAGTGATAGGCAGCACTTTGTCACCGCGCCTATCTAGAACCACTTGCACAATTTGTGGAATAACGTCTCCGGCGCGACGAACCACCACGTAATCACCGATCATGACACCAAGCCGATCCACTTCATCAAAATTATGCAGTGAAGCATTACTCACGGTGACTCCGCCCACAAAAACAGGCTCCAGTTTTGCCACCGGGGTAACGGCGCCGGTGCGGCCAACCTGAAACTCGACATCGCGCAGCAAGGTGATTTCTTCTTGGGCGGGAAATTTGTGGGCAATCGCCCAGCGCGGCGCGCGAGACACAAAGCCCAATTCAGCTTGCAGGGCCAGAGAATCGACTTTAAATACAATGCCGTCAATATCATAAGCGAGGCCGTCACGACGAGCCAAAAGCCCGTGATAATACTCTACGCAGCCCTGTATGGAATCGACTAGCTGTAACTCGCTGCTGACCAAAAAACCCCAGTCTCTGAGTTTCGCCAAGCCCTCACTGTGACTGCTAAATAACTGCTCACCCTCTTGCAAGGCAATACCATAGCAACTCATTTCCAGTGGCCGGCTGGCGGTAATACGGCTGTCGAGTTGGCGCAAACTACCCGCCGCGGCATTGCGGGGATTCACAAAAACTTTGCCTCCAGACTCACGAGCTTGAGCATTGATGCGCTCAAAGCCGGTGCGCGGCATATATATCTCGCCACGCACCTCAAGCTCTTCAGGCCAGTCATTGCCCTGTAAGCGCAGGGGAATAGAAGCAATGGTTTTGACGTTGAGGGTGATGTTTTCACCCACGCTGCCGTCACCGCGAGTCGCACCACGCACCAATACGCCATCGACGTAGAGCAGACTAACGGCAATACCGTCGAGTTTTGGCTCACAGGCGTAGCGCAATTCAGCCTGATTATTCAAGCGGCTTTTGATGCGCTGATCAAAATCCAGCAATTCCTGCTCAGAAAAGACATTGTCCAAAGACAACATGGGCGTTTCGTGGCGGACTTGGCTAAACACTGCCAAAGGCTCTGCGCCAACACGTTGACTGGGTGAATCCACTGAGGCGATTTCGGGATGGGCTTTTTCAAGCTCCAACAGCTCCTTGAACAGGCGATCATATTCCGCGTCGGGAATCTGTGGATTATCCAAAACATAGTAATGGTGACTGTGCTGGTGAAGCAGCTCGCGCAGCTTAGCCACGCGATCGGACAGGGAGTTTTCAGACATTTAAGACGCCGTTATCACGTAGCCTACGCAGCGCACGCGACTTACATCAGGGTAAGTTGGCGGCGCTCAAAATCGCGGATACGTTGTTTATAATGTTCAAGAGTTTGCTTGGTTGCCACGCTGTGACTCTGGTCACGCAATTCACCATTGAGGTTCTTAACCAGGCATTTTGCCGTTTCAACCATCGCCTCATAGGCTTTGACGCTGTCCCTTGGGCCAGGCAAATGCATAAAAAAGACCACGCCGGGGGTTGTAAAACCTTCAATCTCATCCAGGTCAAAATTGCCCGGCTCAACAAGATTGGCGACACTGAATTGAACCTCACCACTGCCATCGGCATTTTCGTAGCGGTGGAAAATATTCATTTTGCCGTAACGAACATCGCAGGCCATCAGAATTTGCAGTAAATCACTGCCTTTAAATGGCGATTTGTCTTGCGCCATGACATTGAGAACCAGTAATTCCTGATGAGGACTAGATGTAGTTTGCGCTGTTTTGTGAGTTTTGTTTTCAACACTCGAAGGCCGGTCTTCAATCACCGGCTTTTCAGAATGGCGAGGTAATTCCTCAGTGACATCCTCAGCATCAAAATCATCGCCACTGTTCGACCATCCCGCCGCAACGTCGCGATCTTCATCCTCGTCAATACCAGCACTAGGCTTAGGGTTGTACTCCTCAGCCGGATCAGTAAACAGGATATTATTGTCGTCCTCAGTTTCTTCTGTGGCAACAGTCGGTTCATGACGTGGTGGTTTAGCTGGACGACTGTCAACGGCACGTTTTAGGTGCAAGCTTTTTTCTTCCCGCACAGCAATAACCCTGGCAGAGCTGGGCAATTCAGGATTAATCAAATCCTCGTCAAC
>JBLHPB010000127.1:0-7135 GCA_047624025.1 Zhongshania sp. | reverse complement strand
GATTTTTTGCGCCACTATTGAGTCTGACATAATGACTGTGCTGCGTCCAAAGTGGCGAAATCAGCTTCGGTTAACCACTATTGTTATAAATCTGAGCGGGCCGGGCAGGCGCCGGAATAGGATGTGGTGACACGCTATGACATAAAAGACTATAAAGAGAAAACTGACCTCACTGCTCAAAAACTTCATACCCTAGTGCATACCCGTGTTGGCCACTACCGTGAGCTGATGGCCCTCAAGCAAAATCGCAGTGGTCTTGAGCGAGTAATAAAAGCCTCAGCGACCATTTTTGAAAGCCGTTCTTTGGTGGAGTTTGCTCGAGGGGGCTTAACGCAATTATCGGCTTTGTGGTATGCCAAGGACTAGGGTTTGATCGTTGAGGCTCTGGAAGTCGAGTTGGGGGATCAAGCATTGGTGATCGCTGCCGGCCTAGATTCGGAATTGGAAGGCCAAGATCCAAGAATGTGTTTATCAGGGCTTGCGCTTTCTCGGGTACTTGAAGCCTTAGACCACCAGGCGCCTCTATTTGGCGATGGTTAAAGTTAGAGCTCCTTATGGCTATGGTACAAGCTCTCTCCAAGTCAAATAAACCCGCAAATCAAACTCGCGCTGATGGTAATCGTTCAACATATAGCAGCAGAGTTGATAAAACGCCTTGTTGTGCTCGTTCTCTTTGAGGTGTGCTAGTTCGTGCACCACGATCATTTCCAAAAATTCGGGCGCCGCATCTTTAAATAGCGAGGCGATGCGAATTTCCTTCTTTGCCTTCAGCTTGCCGCCTTGCACCCTCGATATGGCGGTGTGTAAGCCGAGTGCGCGGTGGGTGAGATCCAGCCGATTATCAAACAGCACCTTGTTAATTTGTGGGGCTTTGCGAAGGTTTTCCTGTTTTAAGGCATTCACGTAGCCGTATAGCGCTTTGTCGCTTTGAATGCTGTGTTGGCCGCCGTAGCGCTTGGCTAAATACTCCCCCAAGCGCTGCTCTTTAATCAGGCTGCGGATTTGGTTTTGCAGGTGTTCTGGATAGCCCTGCAGGTATTTTAATTTAATAGTGTCGGGTGGACTGTTCACGCGCTGTTGTCCTGTGCTGATATCGGAAGTCCAAAGATCTTATCGAAGGCCAAAGTGAAGATGATAGCGTAGACGAAGAAGGTTGCGAGCAGTCCAATCTCGGCAAGTAGGGCCTGCAATAGTGTGATGTTTAACCAGTATGCAGTGAGCGGCACTAAAACAAGCACCAGCCCGCCTTCAAAGCCCGCGCCGTGGACTAGACGCCGACGCCAAGATCGACCGCTGGCGATTTGGTTTTTTTCCCAGCGTTCAAAGATGGCGTTAAAAATGTAATTCCACACTAATGCGATAGTGGCCATAAGAACGGAGAGCGGTAAGGTCGTCGAGATTTTAGCGTCAAATGCGACGCTTAGTATCGGTGTAACCATGGCAACAGCGCCTATTTCATAGAGAATGGCCTGGCAGGCTCGGCGGCTGGTAGGGCTCATGGGAATACTTCACAGACAGCTAATAATGGTGAGAAAACGCTCAGCGCCGTCATGGTAACCGATTTGAGCGTGAACTAAAGATTGCGCACTAAACTTATCGCCGAGCTGATGGTCGGACGCGCTACTTGAAAGATGATGGGTATACCGGAAAAATGATCCCAGTCCGCTGCTACACGTAGTGAACCTCTCGCTTGCTAATACCGGCCGATGGGGGCGGTTAGCAGCCTATGCGCTATATTTTTTGAGTCCCGTATAGAAGAGACTTACAAAAGTGGACTAGCTTTCGCATAGTGAATAAAAATGTCAGTAATTCCTAAGCCGCACGGCGCTTAGTTTTTTGCTGAGCGACGGCTTTAATCCCACTTAATAATGTTTATTGTTTAATTAAATAAATGCTATGAAACTAGAGTCAATTGCGCTGCATGAAGGCTATAAATCGGAAGAAACTACAAAATCCGCAGCGGTTGCGATTTACCAGATAACCTCTCATACCTTTGATAATACCCAGCATGGCGCAGATTTATTTGATTTTAAGATACCGGGCAATATTTACAGCCGCATAATGAATCAAACCAACGATGTCTTGGAAAAGCGCATTGCCGCAATGGAAGGCGGTGTTGGTGCGCTATGTGTCGCCTCTGGTATGGCCGCCATTACCTACGCCATTCAATGTATCTGCGGGGTTGGCGACAATATTGTCAGTACTAGCCAATTGTATGGCGGAAATTGCCCACAGGCATGGCGTGCCCTTAATTGTTGATAACACCGTGGCAACGCCTGATCTCTGCCGGCCATTTGAGCTCGGGGCTGATATTGTTGTGCATTCGCTCACTAAATACATTGGTGGTCACGGCACCACTATTGGCGGTGCGATAGTCGATTCAGGTAAATTTGACTGGGTTGCCAACAAGGAGCGTTGTGCTATTTTGAACGAGCCTGATCCCTCCTATCATGGCGGTGTTGAGGCCTGCTCGCGATTTATTGATTCTCTGGAGATGATTTTACGTTTGGTAAATATCGGTGATGCAAAATCGCTAGGCTGTCATCCGGCGTCCACCACTCACCGTCAGTTAAATCCTGAAGAGCTGGCTTTTGCCAGTGTGCGTGCAGATTTAATTAGAATCTCGGTGGCGATTGAGCACCTCGACGATATTATTGCCGATGTCAGCCAAGCCTTAGAAAAAGCCTAGTAAGACGCTCACCATGGCCCCATAAACTGCTGGTTTTGGGGCCATTTGGTGTACTTTTGGATAGGCTTAAACCTAGAAAACTACTTCGACAGTGCCTTGCCAGGCAGTCGCAGCGAACAAGCTTATTATTTATTTATTTATTTATTTATTTATTTATTTATTTCTTCGCGCAGCTTCTTTCTAACGCCCATAAGCATTTTGCCGAAGGTGTTACTACCGCGCAGGTCGCGACCGCTGCCCCAGAAGTAGTTATATTGGCTGATGTCCTTAATTTCCATTTGGTTTGAGTTCAATAACATTTGAGCGACCTCTGGATGGGTGCGGCATTTGATGTAAGTACCTCGCGTCATATACGTCACACTGACTTTCTTCCAGTCCTTACGTTTTTGATGACCTCGACTTTTTCCTAACTTTGAAGCCTCAGCTGGGTGAGGTGCTTGACGAATTTTTTCACGATACTCGGCCTCGTCAAATTTCATCGCCTGATAGTAGTGTTCTACCGACGGCCATTCGAAATCATCCAGTACAAAAGCGTGTTTAGAATAGGAAGCTAGGAGGTGATTGGGATCATCCCTTGTGAGGGTCAGGAGTTTTTTCTCTTGTTCATCAAACAGCATAAGATTTTTCCGGCTAAACCCGAGAAAGACAAAATAGTATATAGAATTCCTCTTTGTGATAGCTACTCTATCACTGCTCGCCTCCTCAGATATAGATAGGCATAAGCAGATATGGATCGCCCCCGATGGACGCCATACCGTGTAATAAGTTGGGGTGATTGTTGTGGTTTAAGCTGTGGTGATAAGTGCGGAGCAGGGTAGGCAAGGAATTAATCTGCGGTGCTAAAAATCCAAACCTTGTCCTGCCGCCTATAATGTTCTAAATGATCCCGAGATGAGTAAGGTGCCACAGGCATCTGTCTTAAAATCCAGTATAAAATAGGACTGATGAGCGAGATGAAAAAACTGGGACTGTACTGGTTCGTCAACGATCTTCGCCTGCATGATCTTGGGCCACTGCGGGCGCTAGCAGCTCGTGTTGACCAGCTGTTGTGCGTGGCCTGTGTCGATCCGGCGCTGCTGCGAAGCTCGCCACATATTTTGGGTGATGCGCCCATATCTAGTCAGCGGCAGCGTTTTTTAGAAGACAGTCTAGCCCAGCTGGACTGTGCGCTTAACAAGCTTGGGCAGCGGCTATTGATCTGCTATAGCTCGCCGATTAAAGGCATCGGTGACCTTCTGGCTAACTATGCTGTAGATGAGGTCTATCGCAGTCGCCATCCCGGAAGTTATGAGCGCAGTCAGTGGCAAACGTTAAAAGGCTACTTTCCGAGCACGCAGTTTGAGGAAATGGATAGTCATACTTTGTTCGCTTGGGATGCGCTGCCTTTCGCGCCATCTGCACTGCCACCGACATTTTCGCAATTTCGCAAGGCAGTCGCTGAACTGCGGGTTCCCGGCCCCTTGCCGGCAATCTCTGAATTGCCGCCGCCCCCTGCTGATTTACCGCCACACACTCATTGCCAGGTGGCAAATAGTTATCAGGAGTTTAGTTTTAATGGCGGCGAGGCTGCCGGGCTTGAGCACGCTAGATCTTACTTCGGTAGCCATTGGCCGAGTAACTACAAGCTGCTGCGCAATGATCTGAATCGCTGGCATCACTCCACTAAATTCTCGCCGTGGCTTGCCTTGGGCTGTGTGTCTGGCCGTGAAATTGCTGCCCAGTTGCGTGACTACGAGAAGCGCTGTGGCGCCAATGACTCGACCGAATGGATTTATGTGGAATTACTGTGGCGGGAATATTTTCAGTGGTATGCCCACCGGCATGGTAATGATTTATTTCGCTTTCAAGGCATTAAACAACGCAAGCCGCTGACCAGTTTTTATCCCGAGCGATTTCGCGCCTGGAGCCTGGGTAAAACACCTTGGCCATTGGTTAACGCCTGTATGCACCAGCTTAATGAGTCTGGCTATATGAGTAACCGTGGCCGCCAGATTGTGGCCAGTTGCTATGTTCATGAGCTTCAGCTTGATTGGCGATACGGCGCGGCGTATTTTGAACAACAGTTAATCGATTATGATATGGCCAGCAATTGGGGCAATTGGCAGTACTTGGCGGGGGTGGGCGCCGATCCCCGTGGACACCGTCATTTTGATCTAGAAAAGCAAGCCCGCCAGTTTGACCCTGGCGGCGAATTTATTGAGCGCTGGCGAGGCCGTGAGTCAGTAGCGGCGAAAGATAGCCAAGACATGGTTGGTTGGCCCTGCGGCGGGGAGCCTGAACCGCAATGAGTGACGCGGTCGCTCTGCTGTGGTTCAAGCGCGATCTGCGTTTGCGCGATCACGACGCTCTCGCGGCGGCGTGTGCAAGCGGGCAGCCGCTGATGTTATGCTATATTTTTGAGCCCATGGTGTTGCTAGACCCTCACTATGATCGTCGTCACTGGCGCTTTGTCTGGCAATCTTTGCAAGAGCTTAACACCGCCTTACAACCCTTTGGCGCCAAGCTACTTATATTCAGTGGCAATGCCCTAGAAATACTCCAGAACATCCATCGCGAACGCGGGATTCACAGTCTCTACAGTCACCAGGAAATCGGTCTGGAGCTGACCTTTGCTAGGGATCGCGCGGTCGCGACTTGGTGTCGGCAGCAAGGTATTAAGTGGCGGGAGTCGCCCAGTGGCGCAGTGCAACGCGGCGCCCGCCATCGGCAGCATTGGGACCGGCACTGGCAGCAGCAGATGCTCGCCCCTTTGGCTCAGGTAGACCTAGAAGTCGCCCATTTCATTAGCGACTACTCAGTGACAGATTTTGAGCCGCCAAGGGATTGGCTCGAAGATGGAGAATTATTTCAGCGCGGCGGTCAAGAAAACGCTAAGCAAACGCTGGACAGTTTTTTAGCCGGTCGCGGCCGCGACTATTACCGACGACTATCTAGCCCCTCGACGAGTCGCGAAGCTTGCTCTCGAATGTCGCCATATCTGGCTTGGGGAAATATAAGCATCCGGGATATGTATCAGCAGTTGTTAGGTCATCGACATACGCCGGGTTGGCAGCGTTCGTTAACAGCCTTGTCATCGCGATTACACTGGCACTGCCACTTTATCCAGAAGTTCGAAAGCGAGCATGATATGCAGTTCAGACCGGTAAATCGGGCCTATGAAGACCTGCCATACCGCGATGATACGCTAGCGGCGGAGCACCTGAGTGCATGGCAGCAAGGGCGCACCGGATACCCCCTTGTCGATGCCTGTATGCGCTGTTTGCAGAGTACCGGCTACATCAATTTTAGGATGCGGGCGATGCTGGTGAGTTTTCTCTGTCATCACCTGAACCTTCATTGGCAGCACGCTACCACTCACTTGGCGCGACTGTTTCTGGACTTTGACCCCGGTATTCACTACCCGCAGATTCAGATGCAAGCCGGGGTTACTGGCACTAATACGATTCGTATTTACAACCCGCTTAAGCAATCTAAAGAGCAGGACCCCGATGGTAAATTTATTCGCTGTTGGCTGCCAGAGTTGGCAGACCTCCCCACTGAAGTCATCCATGAGCCGTGGATTATTCCACCGCTGGAGGCGCTTATGCTGGGCTTCTCTCCCGGCCAGGATTACCCCTTACCTATTGTTGATTTACAGCAGGCGGCTAGTGCTGCCCGGGATCGCCTGTGGTCTTGGCGTGGTAGCGACGCGGTCAAAAAAGAGGCCGCGCGCATCTTGGCAATTCACGTTAGACCCCGCAGTAGCGCGGCTAAAATTAGAGATGGGGGGTGAGTGTTGAATTCTGCTAATACCGTCAGGCTGATTCTCGGTGATCAACTAAATGCCAGTCATAGCTGGTTTAAACAGGTGGATGATGAGGTGCTCTACCTGATCTCGGAATTGCGCCAAGAGACCGATTACTGCCTTCACCACGTACAGAAAATCTGCGCTTTTTTTGCCGGTATAGCGGCCTTTGCCGAGGCTCTGCAGCAAGCCGGACATCGCGTGCATTACCTCACCTTAGATGAAAGCACAGCCTATAGTGATTTACCTGCACTGATCGAATCTACACTAAAGGACTGCAAGGCCAAGGTATTTGAGTATCAGCGTGCAGACGAGTATCGCCTGCTAATGCAGTTGCAGGCCTTGGCGCCAGCAAATGTGACCGTTGAGGAATGTGACAGTGAGCATTTTTTACTGCCCTTTGAAGAAATATCCTGCCAGTTCACTGCGGGCAAACATCGCAGGTTGGAGAATTTCTATCGTCTAATGCGTCAGCGGCATCACATTTTGATGGACGGAGACGCCCCGTCTGGTGGCCGTTGGAATTTTGATAGTGAAAACCGTAAGCGTCTCACGCCCAGCGATATCGCTGAGTTGCCCGAGCCATTGGTCTTCGCCAACGACGTTAGCGAGATATTGCAGCGGCTTGATCGCCATGGCGTTCGCTATTTTGGTCGCGCGGA
>JBLHPB010000126.1:0-7219 GCA_047624025.1 Zhongshania sp. | reverse complement strand
TATGCCGAGGTGCCTATATTTGACTGGCTGGCCGAGCAATTTGATTGGCAGCGCAACCACTACGACAAACTTGGTCACTTTGCCCAAGGTTTTGTGCCCGCCATGGTTGCCAGAGAATTGCTTGTTCTTCATCAGGTGATTAACCAACCCAAATGGCTTGCACCTATCATTGTCTTTATTTACCTTGGCATCAGCGCGCTTTACGAATTAATTGAATGGCGGGTAGCTGCACTGACGGGGGAAGATGCTGAGGCATTTTTAGGCACTCAAGGCGATGCTTGGGATACCCAATCTGATATGGCCATGGCCATGCTCGTAGCCATTATTGCGCTGACCTGCTTAAGTCGCTATCACCAGAGACAATTGCCGAGTTTGGATAGCGCAGCGGATTAATTATGGTCTGGGCACGCCGCTAAACCGAATAGCACTCTGAAATTCAGCTCGCTCACCGACATAAAGCGCAGGCACCTCAACACAGGACTGATCATTGCAATGTTAAACCTCATGGCTTGTGGCCTGACTCTGCTAAACACTGTCACCCCCGCGGGTAATATCCAGGCCTATCAGGACCTGAGCTACGGCAGCGATAATCGACAATCTCTAGATATCTACCGCGCCAAAAACTCACAGAAAAAACTTGCTGTGGTGATGTTTATTCACGGTGGTTACTGGTCAGCGGGTGAAAAAAAACAGTACCGTTTTGTTGGTGAAACTCTGGCCAAACAGGGTTACTTAGCGGCCATAATCAACTACCAACTTTTCCCTCAGGTTCGGTTTCCGGTGTTTATTGAAGATGCCGCATTAGCCTTGGCCTGGCTGCACGAACACGTGGCGGAATATGGCGGCGACCCCCAACAACTCTTTGTCGGCGGACACTCCGCGGGTGCACACAGCGCGGTGATGCTGGCTCTGGACAAACATTATCTGGCGGCGGTAGGTGGCGATGCCGACCAGTGGATTAAAGGCGTATTCGGACTGGCTGGCCCCTATGACTTCCTGCCGCCCACGGCAGATAAAGTAGCGCAGATATTTGGCCCAACTGAACGCTACCCAGATGGCAACCCGGTCAATTTTGTCCGTCCTCATTGCCCACCAATGCTGCTGGTCCACGGCAAGCAAGATCTGACCGTTGGCAGCTTCAATAGTCAAAGCTTGGCCGACAAATTACGTGAGGCTGGCAATCATGTGGAAACCACAATGGTAATAGGTGGTCACATCAAACCCCTGTTTTCTTTTAGTGGTCCTCTGCGAGAGGACAATGCCATCCTGCGTGCCATAGACAATTTAATTCACCACCAGCAGGATTTGAGTCTTACCGACAAGACTATTGATAACCAAGCCCTTAGCGCACAGACATCCCAATAAATCCATTAGCCAATAGCGTGTCCAGTGGATTTAGCAACCAGGGGGCTTTAAACAGAGCCTCTATCTCCAAATCCGGCACCTCTTTAATATGGCGATAACACCAGTGGGGATCTCGATCGCGATCAATCAACCTTGCCCGCACGCCTTCGGCAAACTCTGGATCACGCACCCGATTCGCCGACAATACCAACTCCATACGAAAAACATCGATCAGACTTTTACCTCGCCCCTCTTGCAGTTGACGAAATATCAACTTGGCGGTACTGGCCGCACCGCGAGATAAACTCTGAGCGGCCAGATTCAGCCATGGATTACCACCTTGATATTGGCATATCAGCTCTTCAACACTGGCAGGGCTGCCGAGCTGACAAACGCGATCGATATGATCGCGATGATCCTTTAAGGAAGACAGTCTCAGGGCGATATCGTGTTCAACCTCAATATCGGTTAAACAATCTGTAAGGTGTTCATGATTCCACTGCGGGTCATCGCACCAGTCGAGATTGAGCAACTGTTTGAGAACTTTGGCTTTGCTGGACTCTGCTAAACAATAATCAGCCAAGCCCGCATACAAAGCATCAGCGGCGGATAATTCAGCACCAGTCAGCGCAGCAAACAAGCCAGTTTGACCTGGCATGTGCGTCAAAAACCAAGTCGCACCGACATTGGGGAAAAAACCAATACTAATCTCCGGCATCGCCAAATGACTAGTCTCAGTCACAATCCGGTGACTGGCACCCGCCATCAAACCAAGACCGCCGCCCATAACAATGCCATTACCCCAGCAAATCACCGGCTTTGGGAAAGTATGAATTAAATAGGCAACCGCGTATTCGTAAGTAAAAAAGGCCTCGGCCTCCTCGGCAGCGCCACCGGGGTTTGCCAGCGCCGACTCCCGCATCCGCAAGGCATCCGCGCCCACACAAAAGCCGCGACTACCGGCACCGTCCAAAAAAACCGCCACAGCCTCTTGATCATCGCGAAGTTGCAGTAACAGTCGATGAAGTAGGGCAACCATTTCAGGACTTAGCGCATTAATGCGCGCAGGAGCATTCAGTGTTAGTTGTGCTAAGTAGCCACCAGCAGCTAGGGGGTGGCGCTCAAGACCGACTGAAAATTCAACTTGCATACACTCGCCTCCCAAAAGACTCCGCGACCCTGATTCGCGCAGTGCTAATGCTATTATTCTCTAGTATCTCGCTAGTCGGCTATCTCCTCAAGCCCTAGGGTTTATAAACCAAAACTGTACTCACTAGGGGTAATTACTGATCAAACGCTGTAGATCATGGCCAGCAAGGCCTGCCAGACAAGATTGGCCGCAGCGTCACTGTTCTACCCAAATTCGGCCAATTGCTCGCACCCTAGCTTCCGTTATGCTCCATCGCGTTAATGATTTCCCGCATTTCGGGTTTATGAGGCACATTATGACTATTTATAAAGCTCCAGTACGCGACATCGACTTCGTCCTTAATGAAGTCCTGGACTATCAAGCCCACTACCAAACCATTCCTGCTGGCGCCGAAGCGACCCCGGACATGGTTGAAGCCATTACAGCTGAAGCCGCAAAATTTGCTGAAGAAGTTCTCTCTCCACTCAATCAGAGCGGCGATCTGGAAGGCTGTACCTTAAACGACGGTGTCGTCACTACTCCCAGCGGGTTCAAAGAAGCCTACCAAATGTGGATTGACGGTGGCTGGCAGGGTCTATCACACCCCACTGAGTTCGGTGGTCAGGGACTCCCTCTGTCAATGGGCCTGATTAAGTCTGAACTGGTCGGCACGGCTAACTGGTCTTGGGGCATGTACCCTGGTCTCAGCATTGGTGCCATGAACACTCTTATGGTACACGGCACCGAAGCACAGAAAACTCAGTATCTGCCCAAGCTCTGTGAAGGCACTTGGTCCGGCACCATGTGCTTGACAGAAGCCCACTGCGGCTCTGACCTTGGCCAAATGAAAAGCAAGGCCGAACTTCAGGACGATGGCAGTTATAAATTAAACGGCAGCAAAATCTTCATCTCTGCCGGTGAGCACGACATGGCTGAGAATATCATTCATATCGTGTTGGCACGCACCCCAGGCGCACCTGAAGGTACCAAAGGTATTTCCTTATTTATCGTACCTAAAGTTAACGTCAATGAAGACAGCAGCTTGGGTGAGCGCAACGGTGTTAAATGCGGCAGCATCGAACACAAAATGGGTATTCACGGCAACGCCACCTGCGTGATCAATTTCGATAATGCTGTTGGTTATTTACTGGGCAAGGAAAACGAAGGTCTGAACGCGATGTTCACCTTTATGAATACCGCCCGTATCGGCACCGCGATACAGGGTTTAGCTGCTTCCGAGCTGGCTTACCAGAATGCCCTGCCCTACGCCATGGACCGCTATTCCATGCGCTCTTTGTCAGGCACCAAGAACCCGGACAAGCCCGGCGACGCGATTATTCATCACCCCGATGTGCGCCGCATGTTGTTAACCGCTAAAGCTTTTGCCGAAGGCGGCCGCGCAATGATTTATGACGCCGCCAAATACTCAGACCGCATGGTACATGCTGAGTCACAAGTGGATCGCGACGAAGCTGAAAATGAGCTTGGCTTCCTCACGCCAATTTTGAAAGCGTTTCTGACCGAGACCGGTCAGGAATCAGCCAGTAATGCCATGCAGGTTTTTGGCGGTCACGGTTATATTAGAGAACACGGTATGGAGCAGATTTACCGCGATGCGCGTATCTCTACTCTGTACGAAGGCACCACCGGCATTCAGGCCATGGACTTAATTGGCCGTAAGGTGGTATTGGACAGCTTCAAACTGTATGGCGGCTTCTGCAAAAAGCTGTATAAGTTTGGCTTTAAAAACCTGATTAGCGGCAAGAATCGCGGTTTTTCAGCCAAATTGATTTGCTACACCCTGAGCTGGAACTGGAATACATTGAAAATGGTGGCTCGCGCCTCTAAGAATCGCGACGCCGTTGGCGCTGCCTCTTACGACTTTTTGATGTTCAGCGGCTACCTATCTATGGCCTATTACTGGGCAATGATGGCTGAAGTAGCGGCAACAAAGCTGGCCAGCGGCGAAGGCGACAAGGCCTTTTACGAAGCCAAGTTGGAAACTGCTGAGTTCTACTTCTCGCGCTTATTGCCACGCGCCAAAGGTCATGCTAGCTCGATGAATAGCAGTACTGAAAGTGTGATGGGTATGGACTTGGAACGCTTCACTGTTCGCTAATTTGCGACAGGCATAAAAAAACCCGGTGATACCGGGTTTTTTTATGCCTAACGGAAGCTTATTTGAAAAGTGGCTACTTAGACGTTGCTCTATAAAGAGACTATCAGCCTTTAAAAAGTAACTTGGGACACCTGGTAGGCGTTGCTGATTTTCATATCACAGGGGTTGGCAATCTCTTCAGACTCGCCTGGGTTGACGGCAAAAGACTGCACATTCATCACCGGCTTTTTCTGCAAATCGTCTTTGTAGTAGGTAAAGACACCCGTCACTTTAGTACTGCAGCTATTGCGAACCACAAAGCGGGTCGACACCTTGTCGTGATTAAAATAAGCACAGCTTGATTGCTCGGAGCTAGATGGGAAGGTTTGCACATCCCAATCTAGGCACGCTTCGGGTGCAGCAGCGGCATTAAGAGCCAAAGCGCTGGACGATAAACCTATCATTACGGCAAAAATTTGAGTTTTAATATTCCACCTACTGTTGCTTGCCATTTCATTAGTCAATTTGGTGATCCCTTACTGGCTATAACGGTGATCCTAAAGTGAACTCTAGTTAATAATTGGCGGCAAAGACATCAGTACATCTACCGAAGTAAAATCGCTATCCCAACAATACCCTTATAAATCAATAGATTAAACTTAAGACACTCCTCTAATCCATTAAAGTTATTACTTGGCTTTGTGATGGACTTCGCAAAACCACTGGTGAAAATTTAATTTCGTGAGAACACAAACGTAGAGCCTGTGAGGGTCGCAGCGGCAGATGATTATCGCCAAAAAATTCCACAAGCAATACAGTTGAGAATCCTCCCATTAACCGCAGCGCGCCAGGTAATCTTCAAAACCCATTAAAATCAACAAGATACCGAGGAACAAATACACTCAGCGCCGGAATGTTGGCCTGTGGGCGAAAGGATCGGCAATTTACCACTTTTAACGCCAAATTTCTTCTAAATCCGGGTAAAACCGAGCAATTAACGACAGCCACGGTAGGAGCAGTGATAGTCGTATAAAAGCAAAAGCGCGAGGAGCCTACAGTCCAGTCGCTCACGACCAACCAGCGTTTGAACCGCCCAGTCACTCCGCAGCCCCCTATTTCAAATTTTTCGCCAATTCCGGCACCTTAACAGGATGTAAAACCCGCATTACAGGCCCTTGTGAGTTTCGTCTCGCGGAGCGAACAACACCACGCCCAGTAACGTCCATATACAACTTAATATAGAGTTTATTTTCACTTGGCGAAGAATTATGCTCAATTTTCGGGAATGGAGTATCGTGACCGCCAGATATGTTATAGGGGAAAGTAAAGCTACCTTTCATACCTCCCTAACTTACTGAAGACGCACGATAAATATAGCTGAGCGAAGTAAGCTTGACCACATGAGCGTTTTGATAATCAAAATCTTGTGTACGAGTGTCATTCTCGCGAAACTTAAGCAGGATTGCTTGTGTGGCGTAGCCCGATTGATATTTGAGGTCAGAGTAAAAAATCACAACGGCGACGGCCTTCGCCCACCGTCGCTAGACACCTAATGGCTAGCAAGTGTCTAGCAACCTCTAGGAGGTCCACTTAGAATTTACCTACCGTACCCCTGTACCTTTACGAAGCTCATAAAAACTTTTCTCCTATGGCTATAACAACCTTTCCATGTGTTTCACGGCGCTCCAGACGGCCTAGATTGTCGGCCACAGATTCAAGCCCCTGCGCCACTTCGGGTTGCACAGAAATTTTACCGGCGGTGTAGAGCGCCAGTAATTCTTGATGGTACTTCAACATTTCCTCGTGGCCATAGGCACCGACGAAGACACCCATACTGGAACAATTGCGCAGAACCATAGTTTCGGTATCTGCCGTGCCCCAACGACCACTCGCGAAGCCCACTGCCAGCAGCCTGCCACCAGAGGCAGTACAGGAAACTGAACGTTCAAAAACCTCCCCGCCAACCGGGTCGAATACCACATCCGCGCCGCGCCCACCGGTCAGTTCCAAAACACAGGCAATGAAATCCTGCGTCTTGTAGTTGATACAGTGATCGGCGCCAAGCGAGCGACAGTAGTCCAGCTTTTCCTGATTACTCGCCGTGGCGATAACCTGCGCACCCATGGCCTTGCCTAACTGTATGGCTGCCGAGCCCGAGCCGCCAGCGCCACCATGTACCAGCAACACTTCTCCACTTTGTAAACCTGCGCGCAGTTTCAGACCCGCAATCGCCGTATGAAAAGGAATACAGAAAGCCGCCGCTTCTACAGCGCTCATACCCTGAGCCATGGGATACAGTGAGAATTCCGGTGCAATACAATATTCTGCGAAACTGCCGTTGCCGGTGTAGAACGACGTTACGCCCATAACCCGCTCACCAATCTGGCTCTGACAACCTTCACCCACTGCGGTCACAACGCCCGCCACTTCTTGCCCCGGCGTAAAGGGCAGCTCGGGAGAAAAAGCATATTCCCCCTTGCACATCAGTACATCCGGCAAACCCATACCGGCAACGGTAACCTTAATCTGCACTTCCCCCGGACCCGGCTCGGGCAGGTCCCGCTCTTTCAGCTTAATCACGTCTTTGGGCCGGCCTACGCCGGTAACACACCAGGCTTGCATACTCTTACTCCCATAATTGCTACTGA
>JBLHPB010000125.1:0-7235 GCA_047624025.1 Zhongshania sp. | reverse complement strand
TTTTCGGCAAGTTCAGATAATGCGGGTGTGCTGATTTCGCTGCCGTAGGGCGCGCTGTCAGTAAAACCGAGGTCGTCTGCTAAAATCAGAACAATATTGGGGCGCTTACTGGGCTGCTCGGCATGCGTAGTATTCAAATCGCTCGCCGAGGCCTGGTTAATTAGTCCCGTCATGAATACTAACGCTAGGGTGTGACTGCGCAGCGCGATGGACCGTGGATGTTTGGCTTTCATTAACATACGCACTGACCTCATTCAGACTCTGAACTTGAGTGGCTGCGCGCTCTAGGCGGCGCGGGCAGTCGACTGGCGGCGAGTAGAAAAAGCGCCGTGAAAATAATCTCTGGTGCAATTAAATTCCCAGCTAGAGCGGCGTCGTGGAGTAGCCATGCCAGTATTCTGCCAATGGCAGTGAGGCCAGTGAGCATGGCGGCGGGATAAAGCCACACGCGCTTGCCGGTACTCACCGCAATTAGCACACATAAGCCACATGTTAGAAAAAAACCGGCCATGTCACCAATTTGGCTGCTACGGCCAATGCCGTCTAATAGTGGCATGCCAAATCGTTTTACCGCCGCACTGGGGTCTAAGAGAAATTGCAGGCCGGTGACGATAAAAATAACGGCCGGAACGCAAACAATGGCGCGCAATAATTTTGAGCTTAGTGTGTTATTCACTGTGATCTCCTGACAAAGTTTTTTTAATCGTTATGATTGTTTTTTAGCGAGCAGCATGAGGATTTTGTGTGCGGTTTCAAGACCGGAGTTCTGGTTTTGCCCCGTAACAAAGCGTTCTTCAACATCGATAACGACATGTGTGGCAAACAAGTCCCTAAAGGCGGTGTTAGCCTCAAACTTAGCGCCGGATTTTTTAAGTTCATTTTCGGGATGCATAGGCGTTATTGTAATTCCGAGTTCCTTTATTTGCTTGTCTGTCACGCCGGTCATGCGCCGCCCCGCGATGAGTAGCTTGCCGTCTTGGTCTTTTGCCTTGATGAGTCCGAGCAGCCCATGACAAACAGCACCTATAATCGGCTTGCGTTCTGCATAATAAGCTTCAGTGATTTTGCTCGCGAGTATGGGGGAGTAGCCTAGATCATAGGCTGCCCCCCAGCCGCCCGCGATAAAGATTGTATCGTATTGGGTAAAGTCGACTTCGGCGACAGGCAGGGAGTTTTGCATTTTTGCCTGTAAAGTTGGGTCTTCGAGATAGCGCTGGTCATGTTCAGTGATGATCATGAATTTAAGCGATAGTGGGTCTACCGGTATATCGCCGCCGTTAATACTGGCAACATCAACTTGCATGCCGGCTTCTAAAAACGTGTAGTAGGGGTGGGTCATTTCCGAGATCGCCACGCCAGTTTCGTCGCCGTCAGTTTCACCCGGCGCATTCAATATTGCGTGATTGGAGCCAATAATGAGCGCTCGTTTGCCAGTGGTTATCTCGTAAGAGACACCGGTATAGTCAGGATGCAATCCAGCCTTGTGTAGCACGGTGGGTAGCCCTAGACGAATAAGGACAGCGACGCTAATGAGCATCCCGACGGTAATAATTATTTTGTTTTTCATAATGTGGCTCGTCTTTTTTATGTAGTGACATTTACTATGTCAATATATAGTAGCTGTTCTAATTATGGAAGCCTATGGAGGTCATGATAGGCGAGCTTTGGTTTAGCCTCGCCTAATAAAAGCAGCCTTCTCGTTACGCTAGTTGCTGATTAATGAATGCCGCTGACTGCTTAACGGCGGCCTTCGCCTCCGGTAAAAATCGGCTCATTACCGGGAATGCATGGGGTAGTCTCGGCCATTCGAGATACGTGCTACTGCCCTTAGTATTTTCGATTTTTTGCTGCAGGCGGGTCGCGTCATCCAGTAATACCTCGGAGCGACTGGCGATGATCAATATTGGGGGAAGCCCGGTCATATTGCCAAATAGCGGCGAAATTCGTGGATCTTCTAGTGACAAAGTCGGGGCGTACATCGCCACGGCTTCGTCGAGTAAGGTTTTGTTTAGTAATACATCTTTCGCTTCGTTTGCTTGGAACGAAGCACTACTGTGCGTTAAATCCAGCCACGGCGAATAAAGTATTGCGGCTGCGGGGTTTGGCTTACCGTCGTCACGCAGTTTTTGTAAGGTGGTGAGAGCAAGGTTGCCGCCGGCGCTATCGCCTGCAATGATAATCTTATTCCCTGAGTAGCCGGCTTGAATAAGCGCTAAATAAACAGCCATGGCATCGTCGCTTGCCGCCGGGAAGGGGTGTTCGGGAGCTAGCCGATAGTCGACCATGAGCACGGGTATGTTCGCATCGATGGCGAGCTGGCTACACATTTGGCGGTGGCTATTCATGCCACCCATAATGAACGCGCCGCCGTGGTAGTAAACGCACACTGGCGCATTTGGGCCGCTGTCTACCCCTGTGGGCACAAGCCATTCAACCTTGACGCCGCTGATCTCATCGGTCTTGCTCGTCACCGACGGGTTGGGATCACCAATCGCCATTGCCATGAACTTTCTTTGGCGCTTGAATCTGTGCTCTGGCGTCAATTTCATGGTGACGTTCTGTCGACGTCGGATTACAGCGCTGAGAATAAAATTCTGCCAACTCATATTTAAAGCCTTAAAACTAGAATAGTGTTTGTAAATAGGGTGCTAATGTTTGTGGCGGGAGCGCGTTACCGTGATAATCAGCAACAGTAATATTAGCCCGCCAATAACGCTGCCGTACACGCGCAGATTCGGCAAGCGGGAATTGATGCCGTTGATAATGCCTTGTCGCTCGTGATCGTAGTCCTCGGGCATGTCTAAAACATTATTTATCTTCACATACTGCCGATATTGGTCCAGCATGACTGAATACAAGTCTGGCATTGCCGCGCTTAGGTCTTCGGTTTCACCAGGATCGTTTGCAATATTATATAAGCGCCATTGGCCGTCGGCAATTTTGCCGGTTATTTTGACAAGTTTATAGTCGCCGCGAAACAGTGCGGCGTTGCCCGCCAATTCATAGCCTACGGCGTCTTCGGGTCCATAAACGGTATTAAGCTCGCCCTTGACCACGGGGAGCAAGCTTCGGCCAATAACAAACTCTTGGGCTTCTTCAGGAAATGCAGTGCCAGCGATGTCAATTATTGTCGGACTTATATCGGTGACAAAGCTAAAGGCTTTACTTACAACCTTGTCTTCGAGATTTAGCGGCTTGCCGGCAATAATCAGCGGTACGCGCATGCCGCCCTCACCTGCGTAAAACTTATAGTAGGCCAGTGGTGACGCAGCGGCGCTTGCAAAGCTCGGGCCAATGGTATTCATGCTGCCTTTGAGACCAAGGGTTTCGTAGTCGTTGCGATAGCCAAGAAATTTCACGAGTGCGCGGCCGTAGAGATCACGGGAGTTATTGTGGCCGGTGGCTTCGCTGCCGTTATCAGAGGTGAAAATAAACACGGTGTTGTAGAATTCGCCTATGGATTTTAAATGCGCGACGAGACGACCAATGTGAAAGTCCATTGCATCGATCATGCCCGCATATACGGCCATGCGTTTTGCTTGATAGCGTTTTTGTTGGTCTGACTGGGCGTCCCAGTCGTCCATGGTGCTCATTTGCACCATATTGCTATTCATTGGCACTATGCCAAGTGCTTTGAGTTTTACTTGGCGTTGTTCACGTAGGGCCTGCCAGCCATCATGGTAAATATCGCGGTATTTGTCAGTGAACTCCTGAGGCGCCTGAACGGGTATGTGTACGGCCTGAAAAGGGATGTAAGCAAAAAAGGGCTTATTGTCCTGCGCATTCGAGTTAATAAATTCAATGGTTTTATCGACCAGAAATTCAGATGAATAAAATTTTTCCGGTAGCTTCGCTACATTGCCGTCAGCAAACCACTCGGCGCGGTCATAAATAGGCAGATAGGGTTTGTCTTCCCAGTTATCGGCTCCCGTTGCCCCAAGTGCAAAGGTCCGTTCGAACCCACGCTGGCTGGGCAATTGCTCTGGGGCGTTACCTAAATGCCACTTACCGGCCATATAGGTGTGGTAGCCAGCTGACTTTAGTGCTTCAGCGACGGTAAGTAGCTTAGTGTCTAAAGTGCCTTGGTAGTGAGGAAAACGCTTTTGTTCAGGGGGAATGGTTTCCGGAATATTGGGTACGCCGTTGCGGTGACTGTCTACGCCGGTTAACAGCATGGCCCTTGATGGTGCACAATTAGCCGCGGTATGGTAATTGGTGAACTGCATACCCATGTCAGCGAGGGCTGAGATAGTTGGCGTTTGAATTTCGCTGCCGTAGGGCGCGGTGTCGCTAAAGCCCAAGTCGTCGGCAAGAATAAGCACAATATTCGGCGGCTTGACGGCAGCGGCGCTATTGCTAGCGTCAATCTGGGCGGCGTGCCCAGTTGCGATGCCAAGTGTCATGCACGTTAAAATTACCTTAGCAGCAGGCCACAGTGAAGCCTTCAAGAATTCTTTTCAAGCTTGAATTCGGCAAGATTAATCGTGCTCAAACGGCGCTGCATCTTCATTGTTGTCCACGGCCAGTTAACACTGTTACGACCTGTTTTATCAATGAAATAGCTGGCGCAACCGCTGTTCCAAACCGTGCCCTGCAAGGCACTTTGTAGATCTTTGTTGAGTTTGGCGCTTTTTTCACTATCGACAGTGATCGACGCAATGTTTTTCTTACGGGCTTTGGTTATCGCGCTCAAAATATACTTTACCTGGGCTTCAATGATCACGAAGGCAGAGGTATAGGTGTAGAGGTTTGGTCCTAGGGTTAAAAACAAATTCGGGCAGTCTTCGGCCATGGTGCCCAAGTAGGCAGACGGTGAGCCTGCCCACTGGTCTGCGAGGCTGCGGCCATTGCGACCGTAGATGAGCTTGCCGATTGGTGGATCCGAGACTTCAAAGCCAGTGCCATAGATAATCACATCGACTTCGCAGCTAGAGCCATTGCTGGCAATGAGTTTGTTGCCTTGGATGTCGGTGACGCCGGGAAACACCTCGACCTTATCCGAGCCCAGCGCTTTGTACCAGTTGTTTGAAAGCAGAATGCGTTTACAGCCCAGGGAGTAATCCGGCTTTAATTTTTCCCGCAGCGCTTCATCTTTGACACCCCGCGCAATGTGTTTGATCGCCGCTGTTTCTAGGCGCTGGGAGAACCACTTGTTTTTCAAATTGTGGTTGAGAAATTCAAATTGGAAAAAAAGCACCTTCCTGAACAGCTTTTGGGTAAACGGAAAGCGCCTAAAATTATTTTGCCAGCGATCTGAAATTTTGGTGTCTACCTTAGGCAAAACCCACGGCGGGGTGCGTTGAAACAAGGTGATCTGTTTGGTCTTGCGGGCAATGGCGGGCAAAAATTGAATAGCCGACCCGCCGGAACCAATCACCGCGACACGCTTGTCGGTCAGATCGTAATTCGAGTCCCAGGTGGCAGAGTGGAAGGACTTGCCAGGGAAGGTCTCAATGCCCTTGATATGCGGTATTAAGGGGATGTGCATAGGTCCGCAGGCCATAATAACGAAGCGCGCGCGATATACCCCGCCGCTGGTTTCAAGCTGCCAGCATTTGTCTGTCTCTTGCCACTCGCATTTAGTGAGCTGGCTGTTGAAATAAATATGCTCGTTAATAGCAAAGTGCTTCACCGTGTCCTGGGCATAGGTTTTTATTTCTTCCTGGCTGGCGAAAACACGACTCCAGTTAGGATTAGGTGCAAAGGAATAAGAGTACAGAGCCGACGGTACATCGCAGGCGCAGTCGGGATAGACATTCTCTCGCCAGACACCCCCCACTTCATGGGCTTTTTCTAGGACAATAAAGTCGACTTTAGCCTTGCTGAGTTTGATCGCAGCGCAAATGCCGGAAACCCCCGCGCCAATGACGATCGTCTCGTGAAAGTTAATCGGATTTTCGGCGAGAGTACTGTTTGTGGATTTAGTCATTGTCATATTTGTTCCAATTCAGGCCCGCGTGATGCACGCTTATCGGGGGCTATGTTGGGGGTTGTATTGTTAGCCCTTTGGAGTTGTCGATAAAAATAACGATAGAGCACGCTGTTTTCTTCTTTTTCATTTTTGCGCCAGCCATAGATTTTGGGGCGTTCAAATTCAATAGCCAGTTTTTTCCATAGCAGCCAGTCGTAGAGCGCCAGCATATTCTGGAGGTTACAGCCTGAGGTGCGGCTGCGGCTGTGATGGTGATGATGCTGGGTGGGGAAAGTCAGAATATGGCATAGGGCATACATGGTTTTGGAAACAATAGGGTTTGGGTGGTTTAGCAATTTTAAATCGTAATCGAGGTTGGCGTGGGTGTGGATTCCCCAGATGCTTTTAATCGCCGTGCCAATGGCCCAAGCTTGGAATAAACCGAGGTAAAGGCATAGATAGCCAAACCAGTAATTGGGCAGAGTAAAGGCCCAGCCCCAGCCGACCACTATGGTCTGGCTTACACCCAGCTCACCGCGATCGTCGGCGCCGCCGTGCAAATGATGGGTTCTATGGGTGATCTTATACCAGCGCTGTAATTTAGCCAGTATAGGATTGTCCGGGGTGCGCGCGTGGGAAAAGTTATGTACCCAGCCGTGCAGTAGCTCATCGATCATCACAAAGCCGATGATGCAGGCAAGGAGGTACTGATCTTCAAGCCATGCTAAGGTGCCAGCTCGCTCGGGCATAACTAATGTGTAGAGGCCAAAGCTACACAGTATTAATAGTGGTCGCTCTATAAAGTGCAGCCAGGTGACGGCAATGCCAAGCATCTGCCAGTCTTTGCCGGTCTTCTTGCCATTTTTAGTTGCGCCTTTGGCCACTTCATACAGTATGAAAAAGGCAATAACCCCGAGTGACCAATTGGTATAGCCATTTGATACATTTTCCATCTGGCAGTCTCTCCTTACAGCACTTTGCGGTGGTGTGATCTTAAACAATTCACTAATATTAGTAAAATTCAATAAAGGCATAAGTGATATGCATGAGTCTTAATTTACGCGCAATCGCTTAATCATCTTTGATGCGATAATGAGTCACGGCCAAATGTCTAAGGCGGCAGAGCAGCTGCATATGACCCGGCAGGCCAAAGTCATGCGCTTAAACGACTACGGCAGATCATTGATGATGAGCTCTTTATTCCTACCCGCACTGGTATGTAGTGACGATTGGCGTCGGGCGTTTAGCGGCTCCTATTGTGCTGGACGAAATTCGTGCGGCATAAATTAATTTGAGGCGACAACTACCTTGAAAAATACCGTGG
>JBLHPB010000124.1:0-7240 GCA_047624025.1 Zhongshania sp. | reverse complement strand
TCACCATGAATTTTCGTTTTATTGTATTTTTGGTCATATTACAGGGCAGCATGGCGTTGCAGGCCGCAGACTGGCGAAGTTGTCGGGCGAGTAAGGTCGAGGTATTGCAGTTGGAGAAAGCCTTGCGATCGGGCAAAAAATTAAAAGGCTATGCCAGTGGTGCTGCAATGAAAAAGGCACGCCGTCGCAAGGACGATTGGTTGTGGAAGCATTGCCGAGCCTACTCTTCGCAGTTGCGAGATGTTGAAGCGAGTATGATGTAAGAGTGTAGGGCTAATGTGGCGTGATTTATTAAATGCAAATTCGCGCTATATCCATTTTATTCAAGTGATAAGGAAGATGGCAATGAAATTAATCCTATGGTGCAGTGCTTTACTGCTAGCCTGCTCAACACTCAATGCGGCAGTGATTGAGAAAAAGCTGAGTTTGCCAAATAAGCTCGGCGCGGCGGTTTTGTACAGTAATGATCAAACAAATAAGCCGGGTCCGGCGGTTGTGGTTGTGCACGAGTGGTGGGGCTTAAATGATTACGCCCGGGGTCGCGCCCGTCAGCTTGCCGAGCTGGGTTATACCGCTATTGCGGTAGACATGTACGGCAATGGTAAAAGTACGACGCACCCCAAAGATGCCATGGGTTTTATGAATGCGGCACTGGCCAAGCCGGAGAAAATGAATGCACGATTTGACGGTGCCTTGACCATTTTGCGCCAACAGAAGTTTGTTAATCAGTACAAACTCTATGCCATTGGTTACTGCTTTGGCGGTGCAGTGGTGCTGAATCAGGCTCGGCGTGGCCTTGATTTAGCGGGGGTGGCAAGTTTTCACGGCAGCTTGGGTGCTGAAAATAAAGCTGCGCCTGGCAGTGTGAAAGCCAGAATATTGGTGGCAACCGGAGGAGCTGACCCCATGGTTCCAGCCGCTCAAGTAGGGGCGTTTGTAGAGGAAATGAGTACGACCGGTGTGGCACTGCAATTGTTGAGCTTTCCTGGCGTGCTACATGGTTTCACTAACCCAGGCGCAACGGCGATGGGCCAGCAAAACAAAATGCCGCTGGCCTACAATGAAAATGCGGATAAAGTCAGTTGGGCAGCCTTACTGGACATGTTGGCCGATTGATTTTAAAAGTTGAGAAACAAGAGCGTTGTCGTGGTTGGCGGCATCTATTAAAGCGATCAATCTACGTAGGCTTCGCAAGCCTGCTCGGGTTCGACGGTCTATGACGTGGCGATCACTATTCAACGGGGTGCTAAGGGATGACACCTTAAGGGCATGATCTAGCGTCTTGGCGGTATAGCGCCAAACTAATTTGCCATCAGGTGGCAAACTAATCCGACATCGGGTGTGGTCTCATCGCGAAGGTTCAGGTGAACGGCTATCTCAGTCAATTTACCCATCGCGCCTTAGGTTTGTGACGATTGCGTGACTCACAATATACCGGCGAAGGCTTAAATCCAGTCAAAAGCTATCGTTCAGCCGACCGGTCTCCATGGCTGGCTGTCGATCCTAAGCAGACTGAATTAAGTAAACTGTCCCCGTATTAGCCTAATATCACGCAGACTGAAAATCGCGTGGCTGCCTTAAGTTGTGGCATCATTGATGCCTTAGCCTTAAATGGTATTAAAGGGATTTGATGTCCCTCCACTTTTTAATATTTCTGGATTTTATGAGTGATAAAGACAGTAAAACAATCAAGCCCTTACATGCCTTAAATACGGGTGCGATCTCCCGCCGCTTTGAGCTGTCTAAAATGGGCTTGCGTTATGGCAGCCGGGCTCTGCGCCAGCGGATATGGGAGCGCTTTACTGGCGATAGTGACGCGGCGCTGGCTAAGCGGCGTGAGAATGTCGATTTCCTTGTTGAGGAACTGGGCCGACTCAAGGGCAGCGTGGTCAAAATTGGCCAGATTATGGCGACCTACGGCGATTATATTTTGCCGCCAGAGGTCGCAGCAGCGCTGCACAGTCTAGAAGACAATACGACCGCAATGAGCTGGGCAGTTATTCAAAAAACATTGAAGCATGAATTGGGTGAGGAGCGACTAGCGGCGCTGGATATCGATCCGCAGCCCTTAGCTGCGGCATCGCTTGGTCAGGTTCATCGCGCCACGTTGCGTTCCAGCGGCGAGGCGCTGTGCATCAAGGTTCAATACCCAGGAGTAGAGGACACCATTGACGCTGATTTTAATGCAGTGATGCGGCTACTTAAAATTTCCCGGCTAATCGCCAGTACTCGCAATCTTGATGATTGGTTTGGCGATATTCGACTATTGCTGCACAAAGAGGTGGATTACGAGCAAGAGCGCCGCGACCTGGGCTTTGTCGCCGCTGCGCTGGCTGATGATGCGCGTTTTGTGGTGCCCAAGTGTTACCCTGAATTTTGCACTCGCCGTATTCTGACCATGAGTTACGAGACGGCAGAATCGGTTAATTCGGCACTGGTGGCAGACTTACCGCAAGCCCGTCGCGACAAGTTGGGTCGCGCGGTGTTGGATGTGTTTCTGGCCGAATTGTTCGACTGGCGACGAATGCAGACCGACCCTAATTTTGGTAATTTTCGGGTACGTATTGATGAGCACGGCGCTGAAGATACATTAGTGTTATTGGATTTTGGTGCCATGCGTATGTTGCCCAGTGATTTTGCCGATGAGTTCTGCGCTATGTTAATGGCCGCTTATCAGCGAGATCGACCTGAATTCTTGGCCAAGTCGCTGAGTCTGGGCTTTATGAAGGCGAACTTTCCCGTCGAGGTACTAGACAACTTTGTTGATATCGGTATTGATATCGCCGAGCCGCTCCGACTGCCCGACGCCAATGTTCCTGCCTGTGCCATCAACTCGACAGGGCAATACCACTGGCGTAATAGCGGTCTACCTAAGCGCATTGCCAAACGAGCAATGGGGGCGTCAATGAGCAGATACTTTGCCCTACCACCCAAGGAATTTTTATATGTGATGCGCAAGTTGATGGGCGTGTATGCCTTGATTGCGGTGCTCGATGCCCAGTTCACGGGCAATGACGCGGTAGATAAGTATCACCTGTAGTTTGATTGAATAGGCTGATTAAACAGGCAATAAAAAAGGCCGCATAGCGGCCCAAAAATTTAGACACTGGGTGAGGTTCATACACAAACTTCGACTAGCTTTACGTATTAAAAGTTCAACTGGATTTCAGTGCTTACATCATTGATTGGGCAATGCCCTCAACATCCAGTGTCAACTCTACAGTCTGTGACGCTGGGCCTAAATCAAAATTGATACCAAAATCTTTCAGGGCGATCTCGGTAGTGCCGTGAAAGCCTTGGCGGAAGCCGCCCCAGGGGTCTTTGCCACCGCCAATTTCAGTGACAGCAATGGTCACTGGTTTGCTTACGCCGTGCAGGGTCAGCGTGCCTTTGAGTTCCGCTTTACCATCACTCAGAGCTTTAAAGCTGCTGCTTTTAAATGTTGCGGTGGGGTATTTGTCGGTGGCCAGAAAATCTTTGCCGCGTAGATGCTTGTCCCGCTCAGCGTGATTACTGTCCAGGCTGGCAGTTTTAATGGTGACATCTACTGATGATGCCTCGGGCTTAGCGGGGTCGTAATTAAAGCGCCCGTCAAAGTCATTAAAGCGTCCGTAGAGCCAGCTATAACCCAAGTGCTTGATTTTAAATTGAATAAAAGCGTGAGCACCGGCGGTATCGATTTTATATTCAGTGGCCTGCAATGCACCACTCATGCTGAGAAGTGCGGTAAAGCCAATGGCGATAAGTTTATTCATCATTTGTCATCCTTGGTGGTTGAGTTGGGTGCTTCACGGCCGAGCATTTTAAGCAGGGTCGTGTCGCGGTTGATAAAGTGGTGTTTAAGCGCAGCTAGGGCGTGAACGGCGGCGCTTATAATAAGTGTCCAGGCCAGAATTTCATGCACTTCGCCGGCAATGTCTTCCTGATTACTTAAATCGTGAATGGTTGCAGGTACGCTAAACCAGCTAAACACCTCAATAGAGCGGCCGTCGGCGGTAGAAATCAAGTAGCCCGCGGTCATTAGGGCAAGTAACAAGCCGTACATGGCTAGGTGGGTGAGATGGGCGGTGGACTTTTCCCATGCTTTTAACGCCGGGTCGTGCTTGGGTCGGATATTGATATTGCGCCAGATAATCCTTAGCATTAAAACGCTAAGCAGTAATATGCCGATGCTTTTATGAATGTAGGGCGCATCATTATACCAGGGGTCGTAATAGGAAAGTTCGCGCATCCACAGCCCCAGTCCGAACATACCAATAATCATCACTGCCATAAACCAGTGTAGACCCATGCTGATCCAACCGTAGCGAGAGGCGGTATTTTTGGCGGGCATGGGCGGGGTCTCGGTGAGTTAAGTGTTGCTCTAGTATAAGAAGAAATAGCTGATAGAAAAGCCAAATATTTTCGGCTAATTGATCAGAATTTTTGATTGATTGATTGATTGATTGATTGATTGATTGGGCGGGCGGGGCGCAGGGTGGGATTGCTTGTCAGGCCTAGCCGTGTCGACATAATTGATAATTTGAGCGGGGCTGTCAGTTAACAGCCTCGCTTATTTTGTGGTCAGCGGGTTTTTTTGTTTATGTTTTAACGCTTGTTTTTACAGCTTATGGTTTAAAGAAAGGGCCCCTTCATTAACTTTGGCAGGCAGCGCTTAATCACTTCGGCGATGTAGTCCAAAAACATAGTCCCCATACTGGATTGGAAGTGCTGTGGATTTTTACTGGCAATGGCGATAACACCATCGATATTGTCATCCTGTATGGGTATGAGTGCTGCCGAGCCAATGTGCTCGGCATGTTTGCCAAACAGAAAGCCCAGCTCTTCACTGCTCAGCACGCCGCAAACGGCTTTTTTGTCGCGCAATAGACTGCCAATTTGCTGCTGAGCCTGCTCGGGTGTGACTACCCGCAGCGCGCTGCTACCGACCCGGCTGGGGTCGGCGAATAAAATCAGGCTGGCGTAGTCAATATCTTCAAAATCATTCACTAAATGCCGGCACAGAGTATTGCTCAGCTCTTCGGCGCGCTTGGCCTCCAACACGGCGAGGATCAGGCCTTTGCTGCGTTCAAAAAGCATGTCATTGCGCTGGGCAATGTTGAGTATACTGCTGAGACGGCTGCGCATATCCATATTGCGCGCTCGCAAAATCTCTACCTGGCGCTCCAGCAGACTGACGGCTTTACCGCTTTTATGGGCCAGCTTCAGCTCGGATAGAATATCTTCATTGTTCAGGAAGAACCCGGGGTAATTACGCAAATAGCGCTGTACGTCGCTTTCACTGGGTAGGCCGTCTTTTTTCTGACTTTGATTGTCCATAGGTGATCCTATATTTGTATCTGACCTTCGAAAACAGTGGCCGCGGGCCCCATCATAATAACGGGCTGTCCCGGTCCTTGCCAGCTTATGTCCAAATTACCGCCGGGCAATTGCACGTTCACACTGGGGTTGAGCTTGCCCTGAATAATACCACTGACTACGGCGGCACAAGCACCGGTACCGCAGGCAAGAGTCTCGCCGACACCACGTTCAAATACTCGCAATTTGATATTGTCGCGATCAACCACCTGCATAAAGCCGACATTGACCCGCTGGGGGAAACGCGAGTGGCTCTCGGTGAGAGGGCCAATCTGCGCTACCGGCGCCTCGTCGACATTGTCGACGGGCAAAATGACATGGGGGTTGCCCATAGACACCGCGCCCACGATCCACTCTTGCTCGCCAATATTGAGTGGGTATTGACTGCCTTGGGTATCGGCAGTAAAAGGAATGCGCTTGGGGTCGAGTATCGGTTCACCCATGTCCACCCTCACCTGGTGGCTCTCAGTGATTTCAAGCTCAATGATGCCTGCCAAGGTTTCAACTTTAATGCGCTCTTTGCCGGTGAGGCGTTTGTCACGCACAAAACGGGCAAAACACCTTGCGCCATTGCCGCACTGTTCCACTTCGCTGCCCCCGGCATTATATATGCGGTAGCGGAAATCGACATCGGGCTGGGTGGGTGTTTCAACGGCTAAAACCTGATCGCAGCCAACGCCAAAATGACGGTCAGCTATTTTGCGAATATGGTGAGGCTTGAGCTTGAAACGCTGGGTAATGAGGTCGATGACGACAAAATCATTGCCCAGACCGTGCATTTTTGTAAAGCGTAATTGCATCGTAAAACCCTATTTGGCGCCTCACCGGTGGCGCGGATTAGGATGCGGGCTTGGTGCCGATAAATGAGACGCTGAAGGTGGTTGCCATGATGGCGACGCTACTCAGACTGTCCTCAGGGCAACATGGATTCGCCACGCATCAGGTCGGTGACAGTTTCGCGTGCACGAATTTGGTGGGCTTTATCTCCATCCACCATCACTTCTGCGGCACGTCCACGGCTATTGTAATTGGAACTCATGGTAAATCCATAGGCGCCGCTGGAGGCCAAGGCCAGTAAATCGCCCTCTGCAATGCGTAATTCTCGGTCTTTGGCTAGGAAGTCGCCGGTTTCACATACCGGGCCAACAAAATCATAATGGCGTAATACACCGTCTTGACGGGGCTTCACGGCTAATAAGTCCATCCATGCCGAGTATAGGGCGGGGCGAATCATATCGTTCATGGCGGCGTCGATAATGGCGAAATTTTTATGCTCACTGAGCTTTAAATATTCGACCCTAGTCAGCAATACCCCGGCATTGGCCGTGATGGAGCGGCCAGGCTCAAACATTAGGGTGACTTTACGGTCACTCAAGCGTTGGCGAATAGCGGCAATATAGTCTGCCGTTAAGGGTGCAATTTCATCCCGGTAACGCACACCAAGGCCGCCGCCCAAATCGAGATGACTAATTTTGATGCCATCTGCAGCGAGCAGGTCAACCAGTTTAAGGACTCGATCCAGGGCGTCAAGAAAGGGGCTGGTATCGATCAATTGCGAGCCAATATGGCAATCGACACCCTTTATGGTGATATTGCTCATGGCCCTGGCGGTATGATAAACCGATGGTGCGCTGTCAATGTCGATCCCGAATTTATTGTCTTTTAACCCAGTGGAAATATAGGGATGGGTTTTGGCATCGACGTCGGGATTAACGCGAATTGAAATCGGGGCCATCACGCCCATGGCCATGGCCACGCCGTTGAGGCGCTCCAATTCGGATTCGGATTCCACATTAAAGCAATGTATGCCGATGTCTAGGGCGCGGCGCATTTCTTCGGTGGATTTGCCTACCCCAGAAAATACGATACGTTCGGGTTTGCC
>JBLHPB010000123.1:0-7256 GCA_047624025.1 Zhongshania sp. | reverse complement strand
TCTAGTTGTTCAAATTGATCGATATCCTTGGCGCGATTTAGGGTGACATCGATACGATCCAGTCCCTTACTCAGCATTTCTTTGGCACTGGAATCAATGGCAAAGGACTCGCTGTGATTACCCCACAGTAATTTCTGTTTGATCAGATCGACGATGATGACATTGCGTTGAGGTGCAATGCAGACCCATTTCGAAATTTTTTCGATGGTTGATTCGGCAAGCACAATCGGCAGGAGTCCATTGGCAATGCAATTATTGAAAAATATACTGCCAAAGCTTGGCGCGACCACGCAGCGTATGCCGAACTCTGCCAGTGCCCAAACTGCGTGTTCCCGTGATGAGCCGCAGCCGAAATTACTGCCAGCCAAAATAATACTGCAAGCTTGGTAATCGGGCTGATTGAGAATAAACGCTTTGTTGGGTTCTCTGCCACCGGGTAGAGAGTAGCGCCAACTGGCGAATAACCCTTCACCGAGTCCTTGCTTGGATACCAACTTCATTTCACGGCTGGGAATGATCGCGTCGGTATCAATATTGGGTTGTAATAGCGGTGCAGCAATGCCGCTGTGGTTAGTGAATGCCTGCATTAGGTCAATTCCTCTGGGCTGCCAATTCGTCCAAGGATCGCCGACGCCGCGACGGTCACTGGACTGGCGATATGGGTTTTGACTGACGGACCTTGGCGGCCCTCAAAATTTCTATTGGTGCTGGAAATAACCCTTTTTCCTGCGCCAAAGGTCTCACCTCCGGCGTAAAAGCACATTGAGCAACCGGGCTCACGCCATTCAAATCCGGCAGCGATAAATATTTTGTCCAAGCCCTCTGCCTCTGCCTGGCGTTTCACTCGGCCTGAGCCGGGCACACAAACAGCCTGAATATGGGCGGCAATTTTACGATTTATTAGCAACTCGGCGGCGGCGCGTAAATCGTCGATGCGGCTATTGGTACAAGAGCCAATAAAGGCGGCGTCGAGGGTGATTTCTTTAATGTCTTGATTGGCATCGAGCTGCATATAATTAAGGGCTTTTTCCATACCCTCGCGCTGTTGCAAATTCTTGCACTGCTTTGGGTCTGGCACCTTGCCGGTGACGGCAATTGAATGCTGGGGATTGGTGCCCCAGCTGACGGTGGCTGGTATAGAATTACCGTCAAGCTGAATTTCTTTATCAAAAACCGCGGCCGAATCACTTTTTAGTGTTAGCCAATAGGCTTCTGCCTGTTTTGCGAGTTCGCCTTTAGGCGCGTAATCTCGGCCTTTAATCCAGGTAATCGTTTTTTCATCGGGGGCGATAAAACCGGTAAACGCTGAAAATTCAACCGCCATATTGCACAGTGTCATTCGTTCTTCTACGGCCATATTGCGAATGGCTGATCCGGCAAACTCCACTGCATATTGATTGCCGCCGCGGGCGCCGTATTTATTGATGATATGCAGAATAAGATCTTTGGCACTGACACCGGAACGCAGCTTGCCGTTAACGGTAATCCGCATTGATTTTGGCTTTTCCAAATCCAGGGTGCGGGTTGCCATGGCATGTTCCGCTTCGGTAGAGCCAATCCCCCAGGCTAACGCGCCAATGCCGCCCAGTGTGCAGGTGTGGCTGTCTGGGCAGACTAAGGTCGTGCCGGGCAGGGCGATGCCAAGTTCGGGCGATATGACATGGGCAATACCCTGATCTGGGTTGTTCAGATCGAAGAGTGTAATGCCGGCTTTTTTTGCCTCGTAGCGCGTGGTTTGAATAAATTGGCGGCCAGAAGGCATCAGGGTGTTGTCACTGCGCCCGGCGGTGGTATCCACAATGTGATCCATTGTGCAGAACACATGTTCTGGGCGCGCAATAGCACGCTTGCGTTCAGACAGGCCTTGCAAAGCAATGCTGCCGGTGCGCTCGTGCAGAAATATTCTGTCTATATAAAGCAGGCTGCGTTGAGGGCCGAGACGAGTCACTTCATGACTGTTCCAAAGCTTTTCAAACAGCGAGCTTGGGTGTGTGTTATTCATCATTTAGAGGCCAATGCATACGTTGTGCTTAATAGATTAACATTATATCATTATATCTTAGTTTGTGTGAGAATCCACACTAAGTTGCCCCTTTCTGCACTGCAGTGGTGCTTTGTATGCTGCTGCGATAATAGCTCGATGAATATTTAGGAAGCCTTATGAACAAGCCACTGGCCGGAATTAGAGTATTGGACCTGACGCATATGCTGTCTGGGCCATTTTGCACCATGACACTCGCGGATCTCGGTGCCGACATGATTAAAGTCGAGCCATTGACTGGGGAAGGTACCCGTAAGTTACTGGCGACAGACCCCAAAAACTCTATTGATGGTATGGGCGCATACTTCATAACTTTAAATCGAAATAAGCGCACCATGAGCATCGATTTGAAGTCCGAGCGCGGTCTGGCATTGTTTTATGAATTGGTGAAAGAGTCAGACGTCGTTATCAATAATTTTGCTGCGGGCGTGCCGAGTAAATTAAAAATTGATTACGCTCATCTGTCTAAGGTTAACCCCAGAATTATCACCTGCTCGATTACTGGCTTTGGCGAGAATGGTCCTGGCTCCAGTCGACCGGCCTTTGATCAGGTGGCGCAGGCTTATGGCGGCGGTATGTCTATTACTGGTGAGGATGCCAAGCAGCCCGTGCGTGCGGGTATTCCTATTGGCGACTTGGGTGGTGGCATGTTCGGCATCATGGGTGTGATGGCGGCCATTATCGAGCGCAGTGTTTCGGGCGTTGGTCAGCATGTGGATATTTCTATGCTGGATGTGCAAGTGTCACTGCTCAACTATATGGCCACTATGTATTTTATGTCTGGTGAGGACCCACACCCTATTGGCAACGCGCATTTTGTGCATGTGCCATACAATAGTTACGCCACCTCGAATGGGCACTTGGTTATTGCCATCATCACCGATAATTTCTGGCAAAATCTTAAAGAGGTGGTGAATTGCTCAGCCTTTGATGACGCCAAATACGACGCTCAACCGGGCCGACTGGCCGACAAAGTGTTTATTGATGAAACCTTGGCGGCAATATTCAGCCAAGATACAAGCGAAAATTGGCTGGAAAAATTAAACGCCAAGCGTATCCCTGTGGCACCGGTCAATAAATTCAGTCAAGTGTTTGCGGATGAGCAGGTCCAGTTCCGTAATATGGTAGTGGAGTGCGAACATCCCAATGGTCAGAAGACTAAGGCGCCGGGCTGCCCAATCAAGATGTCACGAAATTCCGAAGAATCGTTTACACCGGCGCCACTATTGGGTCAGCATACTGACGAATTAATGCGCGACATCCTTGGCTATGGCGAGGGAGATGTAAAGACGCTGAAAGAGCAGGGAGTTATCGGCTGATGGCAGGAAAAATTATTATCAATGATGTTGGCCCTCGCGATGGCTTACAAAATCAAGCCAAGATATTAAGCCCGCAGCAGCGTTTGCAATTAATTGAAGCCTTGCTAGCCGCGGGCATGCGCCATATTGAAGTGGGTGCTTTTGTATCGCCTAAAGCCGTGCCAGCCATGGCCGGAACCGATGTGGTCGCGGCGGGATTGCCGAAAGGCGACTATGAGTTTTCGGCACTTATCCCAAATCGCCGTGGCTATGATATGGCTAAGGCCAGCGGCATTGGCACGGTTGGTTTAGTGGTGGCCAGCAGTGAAACCATGAATTTAAAAAACATTAATATGAGTACTGCGCAGGCCATTGCTGTGAGCGCTGAGGTGTTGGCACAAAGTAAGCTGGATGGTATTCGCAGTGTTGTGTATTTGGCGACCGCCTGGGAATGTCCCTTTGAAGGCGTGATGGCCACTCAGCAAATAGTCGATGTTGCCGGACAACTGTTTGCCGCTGGCGCCAGCGAAGTGGTGTTAGCTGATACTATCGGTGCAGCCTCACCAGCAGCGGTTAAGGAATTACTGATTGCCCTTGCTGATGTCTGTAGTCTTGACGCCATCAGCTGCCATTTTCACGATACCCGAGGCATGGGCGTGGCCAATGTTTATGCAGCGGTTGAGCAGGGCATTCGCAAATTTGATGCCTCAATAGGTGGCTTGGGTGGCTGTCCGTTTGCGCCTGGTGCCACCGGCAATGTGGCTACAGAAGACGTTGCCCTAATGCTGAGTCAGATGGGCTTTGATACTGGCCTGAATTTACGCGGTTTGGTGGCGGCGGCTGATTTGGCTGTTGAACTGACTGGCAATTGCGATGGCGGTCATTCAACGCGGTGGCTGAAAAGACAGATTGAAATGGATCGGCTATAAGTTCAGCGCAAGTCCGGCAAATAATTTTCGAGGGTTCTATGGAAACAAGTGATAAAACAGCGCGGCAGCTTTACGAAGAAGTGAAATCCAATCCTGCGCGTAAGCGTTTTGGTTTTGGGCGCAAGGCCATACTCGTTAATATTGACCCTCAAAAATCCTATACGCGCACTGATTTGTATAAAACTGCCTACGAAACTGATCCTCGGCAGTTGGAATACGTCAACGATTTGGCCAAAACATTTCGGGGCTTAAGCTGGCCCGTCGTGTGGACGCATGTGGCGTATATGGAATCTGCTGAAGACGCTGGAATATGGGGCACCCGCACCGACACACCAGACAGTTTGCAAAATATTAAATTTGGCAGCGACCGCTCACAGTTTGACGAGCGCGTGGAAATTGATCAGCTTAAAGACGTTATATATCTTAAAAAAATGCCCTCAGCGTTTTTCGAAACCCAGTTGCAGTCTCTGTGTGTATGGCATCAAGTCGATACCGTGATCTTAACTGGCGGTTCAACCTCGGGCTGTATTCGCGCTACGGCAGTAGATGCGCTGTCGCGAGGCTATCGCACTATTGTGCCGGAAGAGTGTGTGGCAGATAAGCATGAGAGCTATCACTTTGCGAACTTGACGGACTTATCCTTGAAGTACGCCGATGTTCTCGATGTAGAGGAAGTGTTCGACTGGTTGGCTCAGCAAGAAAAAGCCTGAGGGAGTTGCCTGTGAAAGAAGATCCGGGATATTACGATTACTGGCCCTATGAGGGCCGTCCCAAAATCACCTGGCCCAATGGCGCCAAAGTGGCTTTTTGGGTAGCACCGAATATTGAGTTCTATGAGTTAAACCCCCCAGCTAATCCCCAGCGCAAAGCTTGGCCTCAAGCCTCTCCTGCGGTAGCGGGCTATAGTATTCGTGACTACGGCAATCGTGTTGGTCACACTCGCCAAATGCAACTGCTGGAAAAATACGGTATTCGCGGCTCTATTTCACTGTCTACCGCGCTGTGTGATCATCACCCAGAAATTATCAGTCAGTGCAAAGATCGCGACTGGGAATTTTTCAGCCACGGTATTTACAATACCCGTTACACCTATGGCATGAGCGAAGCGCAAGAGCGCGACATGATTCGCGACTCCATCGAGACTATTTACAAACATACTGGCCAGAAATGCGCCGGTTATCTAGCGCCGGCGCTGTCTCATTCCGACAATACCCTCGATGCTTTTGCCGAAGTCGGCAGCGAATTATTCGGTGACGATGCCGGTTTTTACACTTGCGATTTGTTTCATGACGATCAGCCCACGCCAATCCATACTCGCTCTGGTAAGCGCTTTGTGTCCGTTCCCTATTCATTAGAAATGAACGATACCATTGCCTATGTGGTCAATAAAATTGAACCCCGCCGCTACGGCCAGCAAATCAAAGATTGCTTCGATCGACTTTACGCTGAAGGCGAAGACAGTGGCACGGTGATGTGTATTCCCACCCACAATTATCAGGTCAGCTGCCCCCATCGTATGAAAGCGTTTGAAGAGGCGCTGGAATATATCACCGGTCACCGCGATGTGTGGGTAACGACCGGACGGGAAATTGCCGAATACTATCGCGAACACTATTTTGATAGTAGCAAAGCGGCCATAGCAAAAATTCAGGGAGGGCAGTGATCATGAGCTTGCCTGATGACTATCTGCAATATCCTCACCGCAGCTATGGCATGGATCACCAGCGTTACAGCTGGTCTATGCTCGAAGATCGCAACGCTGTGACCTGGCCAGAAGGTAAAAAGCTGGCGCTGTGGGTGAATGTGAATTTGCAGTATTACCCGCTAAATCAGCGCGGAATGCCCTTTGCCGTGCCCGGCGGTATGACCATGCCATACCCAGACCTGCGTCATTACTCACTGCGCGACTACGGTAATCGCGTCGGTTTGTTTCGTGTGTTGAAGGCGCTGGATCAGTTTGCTGTTAAAGCCAGCTTCGCCGTGAATTCAAGATTACTGCAACGTACGCCCTATTTGGCGGGAATGTTGCGTGAACGCGGCGATGAGGTCATCGCTCATGGCTTGCACATGGATGCTCTGCACTATGGCGGTCAAAGCGAAACTGAAGAGCGTGAGCAAATCGCCGAATCTCTGGACGTGCTTCGCGAATTAAGCGGTCAAGCTGTCGATGGCTGGTTATCGCCAGTTCGCAGCGAATCTGAAAATACCCCGGACTTGTTAGCCGAGCACGGCGTACGTTATTTTGCAGATTGGGTGAATGATGATATGCCCTATGCCTTTGCCACTCGCAGTAAATCACTCATCGCCATGCCCCTGAGTAATGAGTTGGAAGATCGCTTTGTCATTATCAATAACCAACACTCAGAGGCTAGCTGGGCAGAGCAGATTGACGATGCAGCTGAGTATTTGCTGGCTGAGGCGGCGCAGTCAGGAGGTCGAATTCTCGGTTTGAATATCCACCCTTGGTTATTGGGCCAGCCTCATCGCATCAAGTTTTTGGAAGCGGTATTGGCTAAGCTTGCAGCCAACCCTTTGGTGTGGCGTGCTGCGCCGGGTGAGATATTGAACAGCTGGACTGCACAGCAATAAGCGCAGTCCAGCAACTCCAGTGTGTCAGCCGCTGTAAGTCGGTCTCAATGATAATGATTCTTCTGCATAGAGCTGCTAAATCCCTTATTTTCCAAATAGAAAGGAAAAGAAGCCTTTCTTTTTCTTGACGGGTTTTGACTGGCTGGTATCTACTGCTGCTTGCTGTGCTGGGAGTTCAAACGCAAATTCGGCACTGCCAAGACGGATTATGTCACCACTTTTTAAATAGCTTGAAAGTCCTTTTTGTTCATTAACGAAGGTGCCGTTGGTGGACATCCAATTGACCACCTTCCAGCGCTGCCCTTCATTGATCAGCTGGGCGTGGAGCCCTGATACACTGGATTCGTTAATACAAATATCAACATTTGCCTTATCTCGGCCAATCTTCCATATCCCACT
>JBLHPB010000122.1:0-7363 GCA_047624025.1 Zhongshania sp. | reverse complement strand
GTGCAGAATTTACAACTTCTAGAAAGTCGCTACCCATTTGGCCCCTACGCCGAACAGGCCCAGCTGGAAATCATCTACGCATACTACCGCGGCGGTGATAACGAGGCAGCGGTTTCTGCCGCAGACCGTTTTATTCGTCTGCACCCACAGCATCCCAAGGTTGATTATGCCTTTTATATGCGCGGTCTGGCCAACTATACCGATGGGGAGGGCTTTTTAGAGCGTTTTATTCCCACCGATATGACCCAGCGCGACCCTGGCTCGACCATTCAGTCCTTTGACGATTTCCGCCAGTTATTACAGCGCTATCCAAACAGCGACTATGCCGACGACGCCAAGGCCCGCATGATTCAGTTGCGCAACCGCTTGGCCCGCTACGAAATCAATGTCGCCAACTACTACTTCAAGCGCAAAGCCTATTTGGCCGCTGCCAATCGCGGTCGCTATGTGATAGAAAACTTGCCACAAACCCCCGCCATACCAGATGCGCTAGCGGTTATGGTACAAGCCTATCTATTACTGGGCATGGACGACTTAGCCGATCAGTCGCTGATGGTTCTGCGCAAAAACTACCCAGATCACCCCTCACTGGACAAAGAAGGCAACTTTGTCAGCCAAGTGGGTATTGATCAAGACGGATCCATTATCAATAAAGCCACCTTCGGCTTACTAGATCGCTACGAGCCGCCCAAGTTTGATAATCGGGAACAGACCGAGCAGTAAACGCTTGATGAGAGGCAGTGGATGCTAACGGTATTCGCTGCGCTCACATGGGTACCCGATCGTGGCCGGGTATGACTGAGGGTTATAATCAGGCATGTCTGGGGGGTTACATTTAGCCACCACATTCAAAAAAATAGTCTTCCTTGCGAACGCGAGGACCTATATACCTCTGAAGCTGTTTCCTACCACACCTCATGATCACCCGTTCAAACTCGAGCAATAAAGAAAATTCTCTACCGCTCATATAAATGCTTACCCGATCTGGGCCGGGCATGACTGAGGGTTTTGGTCGGGTATGACTATACAAATCCGGTATAACTAAGTGTTCGGGCTAAGCGTGGCGGACTAAACAACAGGCATTACTGGCCTTCCACATACTCTCTCAACTTCGTTTCTGCCTCACCACCAAACAATATCTCGCAGGCTTCTTGCAGTCCCGGCGCATTGATAATATCTGCGCGACGCACCACCAATTCAATTTTGGAGCGGCGGCGCAGGAAGTCTTCTAACTTGGTGATCATTTCTCGGCGGGCGGCGTGTTCAATCTCGCAGCGCAAATACTCGGCATTTTCGATTAACAGTTCAGCACTGCTGGCGTCTTCACGGATCATTTCCAGAAGATCAATAGCGCTGCGACCATAACGCCGCCACAAACGCTGACTCAATGGCTCCGAGGAGCTAGGGTCGGTCATGCTATCCAAGTCCATTAGCTTGGCTTGGTGCATAAATTCTTCTTTCACACTCTTGCCCGGCTCGCCGTACCAGCGCTTATCGGCATAGGGCACCGCAATGCCCATATCAGCGACAATATCCGAAACTTCATCTCCTACATTAAGACAGTCAGTCAATTTACCGCCGAAAATACTTAGATGCTTTTCCGCTTTATTCACATCAATCGCGTGTTTGCGCGACAGCTTCACCCAGTCAGCTACGCCGTCCCGTCCCTTTAGGGCCAATGGCCGCACACCACAGCGCTCAGAGATAATATCGGCAATGGTCAAAGGTCGAGGAAGGTTCAGCAGGCTATTGGCATTATCGAGAACAAACTGGCGATCACCATCAGTGACCTCGACCTCGGGGCTGTCTTCTTGAGTATCGGTGGTGCCAATACAGGTCTTTGGCCCCATAGGAATCACAAAAAATAAGCGGCCATCGCTGGCAAAAAAAGTGAGTATGCGCTGACTATCGCTAATGCTATCGACTATCAGGTGGATACCTTTAGAAAACAAATGGCGATGGGCGGTACTCTGCCCCGTCAATTGGTTGTGGCTATCCACATGGGGGCCACAGGCATTGACCAGTACTTTGGCGCGAATGGTAAATTGCTGGCCGCTTAATTCATCACGGGCCTGACAATGCCACAAATCTGCTTTGCGCTCCGCACCCAGCGACGACACGTAGTTGGCGACTATTGCACCATAATTCAAACTACTGCGGATAAAGTTAAAAACAAAACGGGCGTCATTATCGTAGAGATAACAATCGGAATACTCAAAGCCACCGGCCGCCTGAGAGGTATTGATCACCGCCTCGCGCTTCTGCAAGCCGGTGGGTGTTAAATACTTGGGCGATTGGGTGACGAAGCGCCCGATAATCCAATACAGAATGGTACCTAGGTAAACGATAAAGGCCGGAAAGCGAAAGCCTTTCTGAATGGTGGTAGTAAAACGGACTTCCTTAACGGTAGAAGGGTAAGCACGCATCAGTTTATTGCGACTGCGGCAAAGCTTATTAACCAGAAAATACTCGTGGTTCTCCAAGTATTTAATCCCGCCCCAGGCCAAGTTTGAGGAATTGGAACTGGTCAGGCCGGCAAAATCGCCCCTGTCGATCAAAGCGACCTTCACGCCTTTAGCCGCCAACGAGGCCGCAGCCACGGCGCCATTGATCCCGCCACCGAGAATCAAAACGTCGTAAATACCCTCACCTAGCTTATCGACATTGCTGGCCCGTAATTCCATTATCGCCCCATTTAAATTGTCGCTACAGAAGCCTAGCAAGCTTGCGCAGACCACCTTGCAGTGGCCTGCGGACCGAAACCCGAAGGGAATTAATCGCCAATAGGCCACTTTTGAGTAATGGGATAGCGGCGGTCGCGACCAAAGCCTCGCTCCGTTATCCGCGTACCAATGGGAGACTGACGGCGCTTGTACTCATTGAGATCAACCAGCCGCAAAATACGATACACCATGTCGCGATCAAAACCGGCAGCAATAATTGACTCGGCACTTTCATCTTCTTCAATATAGCGTTCAAGCACTTGATCGAGAATTTCATAGGGCGGCAAGCTGTCTTGATCTTCCTGACCTGGCGCCAACTCCGCGGAGGGCGGCCGATCAATAACCCGCTGCGGGATAACCGGCGAGACCGTATTGCGGTAGCGGGCCAGATCAAACACACGGATTTTGGCCACATCTTTGAGTACATCGAAGCCACCGGCCATATCGCCGTAGAGGGTGGAATAACCCACCGCGACTTCACTTTTATTACCCGTGGTAAGTACCAAGCTGCCCTTTTTATTTGAAATCGCCATCAGCAACACACCGCGACAGCGAGCTTGCAGGTTCTCTTCGGTCTTGTCCGCAGACAAACCATTAAACTCATCACTTAAGGCCGCCATAAAGCCATCGTAAAGTGCTTCGATTGAAATCACCTTATAAGCCACGCCCATGGTTGCAGCTTGTTCGGCAGCATCGTCCATACTCATAGTGGCGGTATAGCGGAAGGGCATCATCACCGCCTCGACCCGATCAGCACCCAGAGCATCCGCCGCAATAGCCAAAGTCAGGGCCGAATCAATACCGCCGGATAACCCCAGCAGCACACTCTTAAAGCCATTTTTATTAACGTAATCACGCACTCCAAGTACTAGAGTTTCATAAACATCCTCCAGCACAGGGCGCAAATCGCTAATCTCACCTTCCTCAAAGCGCAGGCGGCGACCATCCCAATCGGCGTTAACGCAATTCAGATATTCCACATAAGCTGGGCTGCGAGCAATCAGCTCGCCCTCGGCAGACACTGCCATCGAAGCGCCGTCAAACACCAACTCGTCTTGTCCGCCCACCAAGTTGCAATACACTACCGGCATACCACCCTGCCAAGCTCGCTGAGCCAATAGCGCCTCTCGCTCAACCTGCTTACCCGCGTGAAAAGGCGATGCGCTGAGGTTTAACATTAGCTGTGCACCTTCGGCCTTGGCACCAGCCATCGGAGCATTCTCCCAAACATCCTCGCAAATGCTAATAGCAGTTGGAACACCAAAGATATCCATTACCAGGGTGTCTTTGCCCTCTTTAAAATAGCGTTTCTCATCAAAAACTCGGTAATTGGGCAAATACTGCTTATGGTATTCATTGACCAATTTGCCACCAAAAAACACCCCGGCGGCATTGTACAAAACATCATCGGCCGCACGTGGATAGCCCACGATGACATAGCAACCCGGTGCTCGAGCAGCAATTTTGAGCAGGGCACGCTCTACCCGATGGGCAAGACTGGCACGCAACAAGAGATCTTCTGGCGGATAGCCCGTCACCACCAACTCTGGAAATAGAATCAACTGGGGATCATGACGTGATAAAGCCGTTTCAATAGCAGTCAGTATTTTTTGAGTATTGCCTTCAATATCCCCAACCACGGGATTGATCTGGGCCATAACGATACGCAGAGATGTCATTAAACGTTCCCATCTAAAATACGGAGCCAACGCTGAGCATTAGGGTTAGCAAGATGATACATGGCACTATTCTATCAAATAAGCTTGGGTGCATCCCCCACTGCAGGCGTATAAACTAGGCAGAAGATTAATAAAATATTGCTGATTAGCTAGCATCATCGCCAAGCGGGCAAAAATAGTCGGAAATAGTGCTTAGTTGAGCTATTTAAAAACCCTTTCAGCCAGGTTTAATAATGTCGATAGCCGAGGATTTTAGCCAACAACGCGCGATTATGCGTATATACAGCAGCTACCGCGTCCTGCTGGCCATCGTGTTGTTTCTGGCGTTTCTATTTGGCCCCGCAAAATCCTCGATTGGCACCACAGCACCAGACATATTTGCCGCTGCAGCTATTTTCTATTTGCTGTTTTCGCTATTCATTCTATTGCGACACATATTACTCAAGCGCCTTTACAGTCAAACTCAATTGTTCTTTGAGTTCTTTATCGACATTGGCATCATCATGCTAATGAGCTATTGCTCGGGCAGCGCCGACTCTGGCCTGCCCTTGCTGCTTATTGTCACCATCAGTGCCGCCAGCATCACCCTGCCGGGCCAACTCAGCCTGTCAATTGCCTCTCTGGCAACCATATCAGCCATTAGCGAGGTTGCCGCGCACACCTTAATAGACCCAGTAGGCGCGCAACAATTCATCGTTTCCGGCATGACCGGCACGGCCTATTTTTCAACCGCCATCGCCATCCGCTACCTCAGTGCGCGAATTGTAAAAGCCCAGCAGCTCGCCGAACATCGACGTGCAGACATCGAAAAACTCTCACGCATCAATCAACGTATCGTCCAAAGCATGCAAACCGGTATTGTGGTCATGTCTCAAACCGGCCATATCAAACTAATGAATGCCGCCGCCGCCGAGTTGCTAGAAATGTCACCGCAAGGCAACAGCTCTTTGCAAAAGGATCAATACGCTCCGGCAGTGCTAATTGAAATGGCCCGCGAGAATAAGCACTGCTCAAAGGTCATCAATATTGGCACCCGTCACCTCGACGTTCACGTCAATATGTCTACCTTAGAACAACAGGGCCAGAGTGATCGCCTGCTCTATTTGGAAAACATCAGCAAAATCAGTCAGCGTGCACAAAATCTCAAACTGGCGTCCCTTGGCCGCTTGACCGCCAGTATTGCCCATGAAATTCGCAATCCCCTTAGCGCCATCAGCCACGCCTCCGAGCTGCTCGCTGAAAGCCCGAATCTTGAAGATAGCGATATCCGTTTTGCCGCCATCATTCAAAATCACGCCAAGCGCATGAACGACATCATCAAAAACATCCTGGAGCTGTCACGGGGCCGAAGCTCCACTCCAGAGCGTTTTGATTTATTGGAGTGGCTACAACGGTTTTGCGATGACTGGCGCCCTACCGCCAACACTCCCTTCAATATCACTATGGAGGGCGACCTCAACAACTACTGGATCAATGTTGACCGCAGTCAGTTGAATCAAATCATCAGCAATATTGCTGACAATGGCGCCCGCCATGGCGCCGAAAATGGCAACACAGCTCAGCTGGTATTTCGTTGCAGCAACAATGCATTTTCCGGTACCACGGTACTCGACATCATCGATAATGGTCCGGGCATCAAACAAGAAGATCAGGATAAAATTTTCGAGCCTTTTTTCACCACCCAACAACAGGGTAATGGTCTCGGGCTATATTTGTGCCGTGAACTTTGTCTTGCCAATCAAATACATATTTACTACCCGCGCAGTCCTGCCGGGGAGAGCTGTTTTCGTTTACAATTTTCCCACACTGATCGTGGCGCACTGGCAGAATAAAAACGCTAAGGAAATAGTCTAAAATTATGCAACAAACTGTTTTAATCATTGATGATGAACCCGATATCCGCGAACTACTGGATATCACCATAAGCCGCATGGGCCTGAATACCATCGCCGTCGGCAACGTGCGCGATGCGATTCGCGCTCTGCAAGGCGATACGGCCATCAGCCTGTGTTTGACGGATATTAAATTGCCGGACGGCTCAGGGCTGGAAATTGTTCGCCATATCCAATCATCCACAACAGCCAGCGCGGTAGCTGTTCTCACTGCCTACGGCAGCACCGAGCTGGCGGTAGAAGCACTCAAAGCCGGTGCCTTCGACTTTATCAGCAAACCTGTTTCTATCGATCAGCTGCGCACTCTGGTTAAAACCGCACTGCGCCTGCATGACCGTAACACCAGCGTCGATGGCAGTAGCAGCACCCGATTGCTAGGTGACACCGCGAGTATGGTTGCCCTGCGCGAACAGATTCAGAAGCTGTCACGCAGTCAGGCACCGGTCTACATCAGCGGTGAATCTGGCAGTGGTAAAGAAGTAGTTGCCCGCCTGATTCACGCCAATGGCCCACGCAGCGACTCACCCTTTGTCCCAGTTAACTGCGGCGCCATTCCCAGTGAATTGGTAGAGAGCGAATTTTTTGGTCACGTCAAAGGCAGCTTTACCGGCGCCTATGGTCACAAGGAAGGCTTATTTGAAGCTGCCAACGGCGGCACCTTGTTTCTCGACGAGGTCGCCGATCTGCCTTTGAATATGCAGGTGAAGTTGTTGCGGGCCATTCAGGAAAAAGCTATTCGACGGGTGGGTTCCAATCAGGAAATTGCCGTGGATGTGCGCATACTCAGCGCGACCCACCGAGACTTGGCCAAGGCAGTCGCGGCAGAGCACTTTCGCAGCGATCTTTTTTATCGCATTAATGTCATAGAAGTTAAAGTTCCAAGCCTGCGTGATCGCGCTGCCGACATCCCTTTGCTCGGCCAATTTTTGCTGGACAAAATCGGCCTCGAATGGGGCGTCACGCCTCCGCAACTTAGCCCCAAGGCACTGGATATACTCTGTGGCTACAGCTTCCCTGGCAATGTCCGAGAATTAGAAAACATCATTGAACGAGCGGCCACCCTGTGTGA
>JBLHPB010000121.1:0-7632 GCA_047624025.1 Zhongshania sp. | reverse complement strand
AGCCGTGGCTGAGGATATCGGCTTAAAGTTTGGTCAGGCCTTCGAAGCCTTGGCCGACTTCCGCGGTGTGTCCATTGCGGCCATTAATGGTTTTGCCATGGGTGGTGGCTTGGAGTGCGCGCTGGCCTGCGATATTCGTATTGCGGAAACTCAGGCGCAAATGGCATTGCCTGAAGCCAAGGTGGGTTTGTTGCCTTGCGCCGGTGGCACTCAGCGTTTGGTCGCGCTGGTTGGACCGGGTTGGGCAAAACGCATTATATTATGTGGTGATCGTATCAAGGCTGATAAAGCCCTGAGTATTGGTCTAGTTGAAGAAGTGGTAGAAACCGGTAAAGCCAAAGAAGTCGCGCTGGCGTTAGCGGCTCAGGTAGCGCAGCAAAGTCCAGTGTCAGTGACTTTCTGTAAAGAGCTGATTCACTCGCCACGCGAAGCCGTTATGCCGCGAGGCTTGCTGCTGGAGCGCGAGCGTTTTATTCAGCTGTTTGACACTGCCGATCAAAAAGAAGGCGTTAATGCCTTCCTCGAAAAGCGCAGCCCAGAGTGGAAGAATGCATGATGACAGATGAAGTTTTATTTGAAGAGCGCCAATCAAGTAGCGGTCCGGCTCTGGGTTTGATCACCCTCAATATTGAGAAAACCCTGAATTCCTTGACCTTGAATATGGTCGACTTAATGCTCGCCAAACTCCGTGATTGGCGTGAGCGCAGCGATATTGCCTGTGTGTTCATCTCTGGCGCGGGTGGCAAGGCCCTCTGCGCAGGCGGAGATGTTCAGGCATTGTATCGCTCTTCAGTAGAGCAGCCCGGCGGTCCCTGTGATTACGCTGAGTCTTTTTTTGAGCGCGAATATCGCCTTAACTATTTGCTACACAAGTTTGATAAGCCGGTCATCGTCTGGGGCCACGGCATTGTGATGGGCGGGGGCTTGGGCATATTTGCGGCGGGCAGTTATCGGGTGGTGACCGAGAAAACTCGACTGGCGATGCCAGAGATTACTATCGGGCTTTACCCCGATGTTGGCGGCAGTTATTTTCTCAATCGCATGCCAGGTAAAGCGGGCTTGTTTTTGGCCTTGAGCGGAGCCTCGTTTAATGCCACTGACGCTCGCTATTTGGGCGTGGCCGAGGGCTTTATTGAGCAGCAGTACTTTGAGCCAGTCATTCAAGCGCTAAGTAATGTGCCCTGGTCTACCGGCGTCGCCGACAATCACGAACGGGTCTTTGACCTGATGCGTGACTTTACCGAGGGCTCAAAAGCAGCACTGCCCGAAGGCAATGTCGAAACTGCTATGGATGAGATTACAGCGCAGTGTGTCGGTGATAATGACTTAAACATTATTAACGCGATTATTGATGCTAAATCAGACAATCCTTGGATTCAAAAAGCGTCGGCAACACTGGCAGCAGGCTCGCCTCTGAGCGCTCTACTAATTGCTCAGCAATTGCGGCGCTGTAAGGGTTTAAGTTTGCAAGCGGCGTTTCAGGCTGAGTTGATCTTATCGACCAATATTGTTCGCGGCACTGAATTTGCTGAAGGTGTTCGCGCTCTTCTGATCGACAAGGATAAGAACCCGGCTTGGCAGCACGCTTCGCCGGCGGTAGTTCCTCAGAGTTTGCTCGCTGAGCACTTCGCTGCGCCTTGGTCGAGTAATCCATTGCAAAATTTATAAGAAATTACTGCGGGTCTACAGTGGCCCAGCTTAACAGGTGTATTTATGGCAAAGATTGCGTTTATTGGTTTGGGCAATATGGGTGGGCCAATGGCGGCCAATCTCGTCAAAGCTGGCCATCAGGTCACAGTGTTTGATTTAGTTGCGGCTGCGATGGATGCGGTGGTTGCCCTCGGTGCCAGCAAGACCGCTACAGCTATTGAGGCACTTGCGGGTGCCGATACCGTCATTACCATGTTGCCTGCTGGCAAACATGTAGCAGCTTTGTATTTGGGCGAGCAAGGTCTGATCGCTAAAGCGGTCAGCGGCACGCTGTTTATGGACTGCAGTACCATTGATGCGGATACGGCACGAAAGGTTGGTGAGGCGGCCAGTGCACAGGGTTTGGAGATGCTCGATGCACCGGTATCTGGGGGCGTAAAAGCCGCCCAAGCTGGCACCCTGGCCTTTATGTGCGGCGGCTCGGCAGATGCTTTTGAACGTGGCAAATTGGTGCTGGCTGGCATGGGTAAAAATATCTTTCATGCCGGTGACCACGGTGCCGGTCAGATAGCCAAAATTTGCAATAATATGTTGCTCGCGGTGCATATGATTGGCACCGCCGAGGCATTACAACTGGGTGCCAATAATGGTCTTGATCCCAAGGTGCTGTCAGAAATCATGCTCAATAGCTCTGGTAAAAACTGGTCGCTGGAGAACTACAATCCCTATCCTGATGTGATGCCCACGGCGCCAGCCTCAAATGATTACAAGCCCGGTTTTATGGTGCAGTTGATGTTAAAGGATTTGGGTCTAGCAATGGAAAACAGTCTGATAACTCAGAGCTCAGTACCCATGGGCGCATTGGCTCGCAGTCTCTATGCCTCTTTCTCTAACAAGGGCAATGCCCAGCGAGATTTTTCGGCTATTCTGGAAATGTTCCAAGAATAAGCGTGCTTTAGTGGTTTTTACAATGTCTTTTTAAGGCAGTTTCGCACGCCGAACTGCCTTTTTTGTTCCGAGTCTTGTTTCTTGGAAATGTTTAGCTGAGTGAGTATTTGTGTCACTCTAGTACCTTCTAACAAGGTATTTCTCTACGTATGCCCCTAGTTGCTTCTCCCTCGATTACACTGATTGGTATGCCTGGCGCGGGTAAAACCACCATTGGCGAGCAATTGGCGCGCAAGCGAGGTCAGGTATTCTGTGATACCGACCGTTTGATTGAGCAGCGCGAAGGCCAAAGCCTGCAAACGATACTCGACCATCGCGGATATTTGGTGTTACGCCAAATAGAAGAGCAGGTTTTATTGGCACAGGATTTTAGTGCTCAGGTGATAGCCAGCGGCGGTAGTGTGGTCTACAGCGCCAAGGCCATGGTTCATGTGGGCAAATTTGGCCCCAGAGTTTTTCTGGATATTCCCGTCGAGGAAATTGAACAACGAGTTCAGAATTTTGCCGGGCGAGGTATTGCCGGAGCGCCTGAACAAAGTCTGATAGAGCTGTATGCCGAGCGTCAGCCGCTGTATAAGCGTTTCGCCGATCTACGAATTGATGGTGCGGGGCTTAATGAGGCACAGTTACTGGCGGCGGTAGAAGCTGCCCTATTGTGATGGTGGGCAGAGCGCGCCAGCTACGTTAAGCTATATGTGATAACGACAAGGATAAGAAGGTAATGTCAGTAAAAGCCTATACCTGCATTGAGATCAGCAAGGAAGATTTGAAGTTTTCCGCTGCCCATTTCACCATTTTTTCAGCTACCGAACGCGAGCGCCTGCACGGCCATAACTTTAAAGTCAGCTTGTTGCTCACCGCGGATGTTGGCGATAACGGCATGTGCTTTAGCTATGTGGAAATTAAAACCCGCTTGCGCAAATTGTGTGCAGCATTAGATGAATATACTTTATTACCGGCGAATTCACCTTATATGTCAGTGAGTGAGCGGGGTGAGCATTATTGCGCCGTGTTCAATGGTGAAAACTTACAGTTTTTAAAATCAGATACTCTGCTGCTGCCGGTTCGTAATGCCACCGTAGAAGAGTTTGCCAGATATCTGCTAGAGCTGCTGTTGAGTGACGCGCGCTTTATCGAAGGCAATGAAATTCGGGTATTGGAAATGAAAGTGTCCTCGGGGCCGGGTCAGTCAGGGTCCGCAATCTGGACTCGATAGGGACTTTTTCTGAAATGATTAATGGTGCTCTAATGAAATGCGAGAGCTGTAAATGAAAAAAGTACTAATCTTGAGCGGTGGTAGTCAGGGTATTGGTTTTGCTACCGCCCAGCGATTTTTAGCCGAAGACTTTCTGGTAGTAAATTTGTCGCGGCGCGGTATCGCCCTTGAAGGGGCGGTGCAATTTTGTGTCGATATGCAGAAGCCAAATTGGCTGGAGAGTTGCGATAAAGACTTGTTAGCGATTGTCAGTGATGCTGATCAGCTAGTTATTCTGCATAATGCCGCCCGTCATGACAGCGACAAAATTGGTCAATTGGATGGCAGGGCATTTGCCGAGGTTTTGCAGGTGAATATGATTGCACCGCAACAGCTGAATAGTCTGTTGATTCCGGTAATGAAGCCTGGGTCCGCCATTCTGTATATGGGCTCGACGCTGAGTGAAAAAGCGGTTGCTGGCTGTGCCTCCTATATAGCAAGTAAACACGGTGTGATTGGCATGATGCGGGCCACAGTACAGGATTTGGCAGGGGCCGGTATTCACACTGCTTGTATCTGCCCAGGATTTACCGATACCGCCATGTTACGCGGCAATATTGGCGAAGATCCCGAGGTGCTCGCGGCCATAACCGGCATGGTTAGTTATGGACGCTTAATTGACCCTGCCGAGATTGCCGTGACCATCTGGTTCTGTGCCAGTAACCCGGTAATTAACGGCACCGTGATTCACGCCAATTTGGGGCAAATCGAGCGCTAGTCACTTTTCTTCATTCTCTTCTACGTCGGTTTAATTGCCTTCAAACTTTGGGGTGGTCTTGTCGATGAATGCGTCTACTGCGCGATGATGATCAGCGCTATGGTGACATTGGGCTTGAATATCAGCACACACATCAAGAAAATCGCCGAGTTCTTGGCGTTGCGCCGCCTTCATAAGCCGTTTGGTTTGGCGCAAGGCGATGGGTGGCTTGCTGGCGTATTCTGCGGCATAAGCTTCTGCGGTAGTCATTAAGTCCTCATTGGCAACGCGCTCCAATAGTAAGCCTAGCCGCAATGCTTCTTCACTGCCTATGATCCGACCGCTGAAGGTCAGTTCGGCGGCGCGCTGATAGCCTACTAAACGCTGTAAAAACCAAGCCCCGCCATCGCCGGGAATAATGCCTAAATTGATAAAAGTTTCGCCAAACCGTGTGGCCTCGCAGCCAATACGCAGGTCGGCCATACAGCAAAGGTCAAACCCGGCGCCAATGGCGGCGCCGTTAACGGCGGCAATGGTGACAATCTCAGCGCTGTGCATGGCGCGAGAAATACGCTGAATACCATTGCGGTAGCCATCGCTAATCTCAGTTTGACTGCCCCCAAACATGCCTTTTTTGTCGCGCATATCCTTAATATTGCCGCCGGAGCTAAAAGCTTTACCTGCGCCGGTAAGGATCAGGCAGGATATGGATTTTTCGGCGTTGGCCCAGGCAATGGTATTGCATAAGTCATCTATCAGGCTGGTTCCAGTCAGCGCGTTGCGTAGTTCATCGCGTTCAAAGCGCAGTACGGCATAGCCGGGCTTCAGGCTTAAGCTAGCGTCATTTAGTACAGGTGGTGTTGGCATGGTGTGTACTCTTTTGGCGGCCACAGTAGGTTGGTGTAGGCGGGGGACAATGTCTGATTTTTTACAAGCAAGATTATACTCGCTTTAGCTGAATGGGCACAAAAGCTTGGCGATCTGGCTAGGGCTGAAGCAGTGCGAGAATGGGGGGAGGCCGAGGTCAAGATTTGGATGTGCTTATTAATAATGCTGGCATACATCTAGATCTATTGTCTCGGTGGTGAGCACCGGCATTGTCAGCTGATGGCGTTGAATTACAATGGCGCACCAATTATTTAGGCAGTCTGTATTTAAGCCATCTGCTCTTGCCACTGTTGGTCAGCACGACTAAGAAAACGGGTGATGCGCGAATTGTGAATGTGGTTTCGATGCTGCATTCGCGTGGTCGCAGCGATCATTTTTTTGAGCCCAACCGGCCATATAACTCTTGGGATGCCTGTGGCCAGCCTAAATTGCCTCTCAACTATGGGGTCGAGAGTTGGGGTGGTTGGCTAAGCTAGCTGTATAGCAATGTCGGTGAATTTTCTTGTACGTGTATTGGCGTGGGTTAACGTCAGTTTGTTTTTTAAAAGTGTCTCCTCTGGAAGTTCGCACAATTTAGCGGCTGACTCTACAAGCGCAAGCAATTTTCTGAGCTGATAATTGTTGGTATCACCTTGGGCTATGTCTTTGATGCCAAGATACTTGAGCCCTCTTTCCGCAAATAGTCTCGTAGTTGTGCATGTGAAGCTGGGTGGTCATGGCTAGATTGGCGAGTGCTAAGTAGCCTTTTACGAGATTTTCTTGATGTGATTGTTTAGCTGAGTTCAAATACTCGGTTTCGTTTTAACCTAGGTGAAGTTTATGGATATTAAAGACAAAGTCGCTGTTATTACTGGCGGTGCATCCGGTATGGGGCGCGCCATTGCAACAATGATTGTGGCGAAAGGCGGTAAGGTCGTAATTTTTGATGTTAACGCCGATGCTGGTAACGCTGCTGTAGCCGAAATGGGCAATTCAGTCATATTTGCTCAGGTTGATGTGACTGATGAGGTCTCGGTAGCGGCAGGCATTGAGCTTGCTGTAGCCCAGTATGGCTCTATTCATATCTGTATTAACTGTGCGGGTATTGCCACTGGCGCAAAAACCGTGGGAAAAAAGGGGCCATTCCCATTTGATCTTTGGCATAAGACCATCAACATTAACCTGAACGGTACATTTAACGTTTTGCGTCTGTGTGCTGAGCAAATGGTTAAGAATGAACCGGTCAATGCAGACGGTGCGCGGGGCGTTATTATCAATACGGCTTCCATCGCAGCATTTGAAGGGCAGATCGGTCAGGCAGCCTATAGTGCGAGTAAGGGCGGGATTATTGGCATGATGCTGCCAATCGCGCGAGATTTAGCAGTATACGGTATACGGGTGAATACTATTGTGCCGGGAATTGTCGACACCCCAATGATGGCGTCGATGCCGCCAGAGGTTTACTCAGCCCTAGCCAAATCGGTACTGAATCCCCAGCGTCTTGCCAAGGCAAGTGAAATTGCCCACCTTGCCGCCTGTATTATCGAAAATGATTACATCAATGCTGAGAGTATTCGTATGGATGGTGGCATTCGGATGCAGCCTAAGTAAGCTTAGGGGTGGGGCATTTCTTGAATTACTGTGTATAGGGCTTGCTGATGAATTTTAATCTCTCCGAAGAGCAGGCGTTTATTCGCCAAACTGCCGCTGACTTCGCTGCCGCAGAATTATTACCCAATGCCGCTCCGCTTGATAAGGGTGAGGGCGGTGGGCTATTTTTTATTAATCTCAAAAAACTCGCTGAATTAGGTTTCATGGGGCTGAATATTGGCGCTGAATTTGGTGGTACTGAGGCTGGCTCGGTCAGCTTTAGTCTGGCTATTACCGAGATAGCTCGCGCCTGTGCCTCAACTGCGGTAACCGTGTCGGTGACCAATATGGTCGCCGAGGTTATTCAGGCGGTCGCCAGTGAACAGCAGAAAAAGACCTATTTACCCAAGATTTGTTCTGGGGAATATCCTGCTGCGGGGTTTTGCCTAAGCGAATCTGGCGCGGGCTCAGATCCAGCCGGCATGAAAACCTCAGCGCTGCGCGATGGCGACAGTTGGGTTTTGAATGGCTCCAAGGCTTATATCACCAGTGCAGAATATGCTGGTGTGTTTGTGGTGTGGGCGGTGACTGATAAGGACGCACCACGTGGCAAAGGTATTTCCTG
>JBLHPB010000120.1:0-7979 GCA_047624025.1 Zhongshania sp. | reverse complement strand
CCTGAATTTACGCCGGAGACTGAGCGCACTTAAATGAGCTGATTTGATATAGATGTAGAGCGGCTGTAGTGCGCTTTAGTTTTGGCCGTGACGTCCAACGCCGTCGCTAAAGCGTTTTGCGCCGGCGACGGTTTCACCGGATGCCAACGTTGTCATACCAAGCTCAAATTCTCTCTTCATGGCCGAGGTTTCGTCCATGCCCCATTGATCGTAAGCACTGCGCCGGTCATTGCGCAGGCACAGTTGTGGAAAGGCGGCGATTTGGTGGGCGAGTTCTTCGGCGGCGGTGAGTAACTCCTCGGGTTTTACGACTCGATTAGCTAAACCGATATGGAGTGCTTCTGCGGCCTCTACCGGTCGCCCAGTTAAAATCATATCCATGGCCCGGCTCATGCCAATAAGTCGCGGCAGTCTTACCGTGCCACCGTCAATCAAGGGCACGCCAAAGCGACGGCAATATACCCCGAATACAGCGCGCTCGGTGGCGATGCGCATATCACACCAAAGCGCTAATTCCAGTCCGCCAGCCACACAATAGCCGTCAATGGCAGCGATGACAGGTTTACTTAATTGCATGCGACTTGAGCCCATGGGGCCTATGCCTTCGGGGCTAACAGGGTTGGCTTTGCCAGGAGCTTCACTGGCTACTGCTTTAAGATCGGCGCCAGCACAAAAATTTCCCTCGCTGCCGGTGAGAATGGCAACGGCCAAGTCCTCTCTGCTTTCAAAATAGGTAAATGTCTCAGCCAGTGCACGGGCCGTTTCGCCATCTACGGCGTTGCGAGCCCCCGGGCGCTGGATAGTGATCCAAAGTAAGGGCGGATGGCACTCAGTTTTTACCGTATTTGCCACATTCATTGTAAACTCCCTCATATTTTGGCAGATTTATTGTTTGTGGAACTATACGGCACGCCATTATATTCACAAGGATAGGTCAAGTTTTGGTGAAATCATTCGAGCGACAGATTAATGGCGAGGCCAAGAGTACGTGAGCGGTTACTGGATGCGGCATATTTTGTTCTACAAAATGAGGGCGTGAGCGCCTTAACGACACGATATATTGCCAAGCAGGCGGGTACCACAGAGGCGAGTGTCTTTAATAATTTTGGTGATAAAGCGGGATTGATGTACGCCCTGATTGGCGAGCGCTTGCCAGAGGTTCGCTCAGTACAACAAGCCATTGCTGCTCAACTCGACGGCAATCCAAGGCATTGGCTGGAAGAGATATACCAGACTGCAGAACAGTTTTATTTCCTGGTTTTACCCCTGACATTTCCCCTTTGGCGCGGCGGCTCTGGCCCTGAGGGCAGCACTCACTTCCCCCTGCACCGCGCGCTGCATTCAGCACTGCAGGCTTTGCAAGTTCGAGGTAGTATTTCCAAAACAGCGGATACTGGCGTTTTGGCAACGCTATTACTGGGGGCCGCTCTTCATGCCGCGATGAATCGATTGGCTCAGGGTGAGTCGGCTTTGGCTGACGAGGGCACGGCTGGAGGAGCCGAGCGGATAATTGCCTCGCTAGCATCCTTGCTGGTCCACGCTGAATGAGTATTCATGCTGCTAGGCGGTTGGTGTGGCGAATGAAGTGTGACCTTGATGGAAATGAGAGGTGGCTCTCCTTTTATAAGTGCTAATCAGGCTAGACTTTGACTGATACAGTAGATTAGCCTATGAACTTAAAATTTAAGGCGAAGGGATTCAAATGCATCATAATAAAAAAAATAACACAGTCCGCGTTCTTGGCTTACTTACGGCTTTAATTGCTTCCCCTGCGCATGCCCAATTGTCAGTATATTGCGCTTGTTCACTCTCTAGTTTGACGATGATTCCGGCTGAGGTCGCTAAGGCAGCAACTTCCAAGTAAAACGCTCTGCTTTTGTAATTCCCGTATTAACAACCCTCGAAATGATACTTGCTATCAATTAGTGGCTTTTTGACAGCCATCGCACTGCGTTGTGAGCCTTATTAATCCGTTCGACCTTAAGTTGTTTTAGTGTTGGAATTGGTGCATTGTTCTTCTCTATGTATGAAATCATCCCGACATTGCAAGGTGTGATTTTGCTGTCTATATTGAGTGTAAAGTGGATTAAAGGACGTCAAAATGGATCCAAAGCAGTTGCATGAGCAATTACAGCGTTTGCAGTCAGAAATTGATGGCCTAACTGTCAATGATGATAATCGAGCCAAGCTTCATGCTTTGGTTGACGATATAGATCGCGAACTAGGTACTGGGCCTCAGTTTGTGCTGGAAGATAGCAATTTGCAGGATAGGCTGGAAGAGTTGGTGTCAAACTTCGAAGTTGAACATCCTACTGTTGCCGGAATTTTAAAGGATATTATGGTTAAACTTGCCAGCATCGGCATTTAGCACCGTGGTGCTATATTTCGCTTACCCCCGTCAGCTTGCCATCGAATGTCAGGCTCCAAGCTTCGCAATATATTCTCTACGCTGCTGAAATTCCACGCGGGAAAGCGTGACTTTACTGTCATACTAGCTCGCCGCCTTTGCTCAAGTCTGCCCGCAAAACCATGGCATACCTCAAGACTTAATTTACATCGAGAAATCTATGTTTGAATGGATCGTTAATGCTGATGCCTGGATCGCGCTATTTACCTTAATGGCCTTAGAGATTGTGCTGGGTATCGACAATATCATTTTTATTTCCATACTAGTGGCTCGCCTTCCAGAGGGACAGCGTGACCGAGCTCGGCGCTTGGGCTTGGGTTTGGCCATGGCGACCCGCCTTTTATTGCTGTTCAGTATTGTCTGGGTGATGGGCTTGATTGAGCCTTGGTTTACCGCGTTTGGTCATGAAATATCCGGTCGAGATTTTATATTGATTGGGGGTGGGTTATTTTTGCTGGCTAAATCCACCCACGAAATTCACGGCAGTTTTGAAACGTTGACAGAGTCGGCCTCTCCCGGCGTGGTGAGTAGTTTTACCATGGTGCTATTGCAAATAGCGGTGCTCGATATCGTCTTTTCTCTGGACTCGGTAATTACCGCTGTGGGTCTGGCAGAGCACCTTTCCATTATGGTCATCGCTATTGTGGTTTCGGTGATTGTCATGCTGTTTGCGGCTAAGCCTATAGGCGACTTTGTCGACCAAAATCCGACCTTTAAAATGTTGGCCTTGGCGTTTCTGATCATGATTGGCTTGACCTTGATTGCTGAAGGTTTAGATGTGCATGTGCCTAAGGCCTACGTGTATTTTGCCATGGCATTCTCTGTGCTTGTTGAAGTGCTCAATATGCGGATACGCAATGCCAAGGGTGGCAAGACCATAAAATTACAGAAGAAAATCGAATAGGACTGCGCACTCAGTTGCCAGAAATCGAGAACTTCATAGAGGCGAATGAGCGCAGTTGCTGGCTGGGCCGAGGCATGAAATTCAGGGCTTTGGCGATTCCCCTTCAGCTTGATCAATGGCGGCCGCCAAGCTTTGTTCGGTTTGCGGGCCGGTTAAGGTCGCTTGTACTTTGCCGGTGCTATCAATAATTAATGTGGTGGGGAGTACGTTGGGGCGGGCAATGCCCAGCTCGGGGGCCGGATCGGTCGCCAGTGAGGTAAACTCTATACCCATATCGGCTACGGCAGCCTTGAGCTGCTCACCAGTCAAGCCGTCGTAGTTAACGGCCAATAGTCTGATGTTGCTGTGTTGTTTGGCGAAATGATTGAGTTCAGGGATTTCTTCCCGGCATGGTCCACACCAGCTTGCCCAGTAATTGACTATCAGCCATTTATCTTGGCCTAGATGGCTCTTGATGCCGCCGGTGTTCGCTATCTCGCCGTTGCTGCAGGCGCCAAGGCTAAGGCTGATCAATAGATATAAAAAACTGCGTTTTGCTAAGCTCATATTGCTACTCAATGTTAGTGGGCTAACGCCTGCCATGCTGGGGTGGGCCGTGTATAATGGCCGTCGTGATTGTCGCTATTCACAGGAGTTTGAATGTCTGATTATACAATTTATCACAATCCGCGCTGTTCAAAATCTCGGCAGACGCTGCAATTATTGCTTGATAACGGTATTGAGCCGGAAATCGTGCTGTATCTCGATACCCCGCCCAAGGCGGCAAGCCTAAAACAGCTGCTTGCCAAGTTGGGGATTTCTGCTCGCGACTTGCTGCGCAAAGGTGAACAGGCCTATAAAGATTTGGGTCTGTCAAATACTGGCCTTAGTGAGGTTGAATTGATTGCGGCAATGTGCGCTGAACCCAAATTGATTGAGCGCCCAATAGTGGTTTGTGGTGATCAAGCGGTGCTGGGAAGACCCCCGGAAAATGCACTGCAATTAATTAGCTAAGGTCGGAGCGCATTCGCTGTGGGAGTGAAGGTTTGAGCAGTAACCGGTATATTTTAGTGTTGTACTACAGTCGTCACGGTGCCACCGAACGTCTGGCAAAACAGATTGCTCGCGGCGTTGAACAGGCTGGCATGGAAGCACGATTGCGCACAGTGCCAGCGGTATCTACCGTCTGTGAGGCGAGCGCCGAAGAAATTCCTGACAGCGGTGCACTTTATGCCAGTGATGAAGATCTGCGCGATTGTGCCGGCTTGGTCATGGGCAGCCCTACTCGTTTTGGCAATATGGCTGCACCCCTGAAATACTTTATTGATGGTAGTTCGGCTTTGTGGATGAGTGGGGCTTTAATTGGCAAACCTGCAGCGGTATTTACATCCAGCGCTAGTCTTCATGGTGGACAGGAAACTACGCTGCTGTCGATGATGATACCTCTGCTTCACCACGGCATGTTGATGCTGGGTTTGCCCTATAGTGAAGCAGGTTTAAATTCCACTGTGACGGGTGGTACACCTTATGGCGCCTCCCATGTGGCGGGGCCAAGTGGCCGCGAGGTAGACAGCACCGAATTGGAGTTGGCCTCAGCGCTGGGTAAGCGTGTGGCGCAGACTGCAAAAAAACTACTAACTTGAGGCTCTAATGACTGCTATTGAAAAACGTGCTGCCTTTGCTGGCTGGGTAATGAAAGTTAGTTATATTGCCTTTTTACTGACACTTACCTTGGGGACATGGGTTTGGGTGCAGGAGGGGCGACAGCCAAGTATTTCAATTTGGTTGATTCGTACTGTGCCAGTTTTGTTGTTTGCAGTTGGCGTGTTTAAAGAACAATTGCGCCCGATTGCCTGGTTGTGTTTTGCCAGCTTATTGTATTTTGCTATGGCAGTGACCGAGGCCATGTCACCCTTTGTGATTTGGTTTAACTATATTGAATTGGCTGTTGTGGTGCTGGTATTTTGTAGCGCGACGGCGTTTATTCGCTGGCACGCTCAGGTGTTACGAGACAGTCAGCAAGCGGAGAATGTGACGGAATGACGAACGCTAAAAAGCGAGGCTTTTTTGCCCGAATTGGCCGCGGTTTGGACACTGGCCGGCGCTGGACTCTCAATTTAATTTTTGTGTTTTTTGTGGTCATGATCCTAGTCGCCATCTTTAGCTCAGTGAAAATAGCCGTTCCCGATGGCGCTGTGTTGATTGTTACGCCGCAGGGCGTGGTGGTTGATCAGCTGTCGGCGGTAGATGCGCTCACCCAGATCAGTGCAAAGGGTATACCGACAGAGACACTGCTCAGTGATTTAGTGGAGACCGTGGAGCTGGCCAGTGAAGACCCCCGTATTGATGTGCTGTTATTGCAGCTTGATGAGCTTGAGCATATTGGTTTAAGTAAAACCCTTGAACTTTCTGAGTCGATCAATCGTTTTCGCGAGACTGGTAAAACCGTCGTCGCCACGGCCAGCCACTACGATCAAGATCAGTATTTACTGGCCAGCTTCGCCGATCAAATTTTCGTTCACAATATGGGTGGCGTGGGCATTGAGGGTTTTGCGGTGATTCGCAATTATTTTCAAAGCGCTATCGAAAAGCTGAAAATTAATTTTCATGTTTTTAAAGTTGGCAGCTTTAAGTCTGCGGTTGAACCACTGCTGCGCAACGATATGTCTGCCGAGGCCAAAGAAGCCAATAAAGCCTGGTTAGATCAGCTGTGGGGCCTGTATCGAGATACCGTGCTGAGCCGTCGCGGGATTGAAGAAAAGCGTTTTGATTTTTACGTCAATCACATTGATCAAGTGATGGCCGAGGTGAAGGGTGACGCCGCTCAAGCTGCTATAGACTATGGTTTGGTAGACGGAATAGTTAGCCGACCCTTATTGCGGGCCATGTTAATTGAGCGCGTCGGCGAAGATGAGGACGGTGTCTATAAGCATATTTTCTATCGTGATTATCTAGCTCTACAGCGCAGCCTGGTGACCATAGATAAAGCCGCGGTGGGCATTATCGTTGCCAGTGGCAATATCGTTGACGGTACTCAGCCAGCTGGCACCATTGGCGGTGATAGTCTCGCCAGTTTGATTAGTCAGGCTCGGCGCGACGACGCCATCAAAGCCGTGGTGCTGCGTATAGACAGTGGTGGTGGCTCGGCTTTTGCCTCTGAAGTCATCCGTGCCGAGTTACAGCAATTGCAGGAATCTGGCAAGCCGCTGGTGGTGTCCATGGGCAGCATGGCCGCATCTGGCGGCTATTGGATTGCTGCTGGGGCCGATGAAATCTGGGCCACGCCGGCCACCCTAACCGGTTCGATAGGTATTTTTGGCGCCTTTCCCACCGTGGAGAAGCTACTACTTAGCTTGGGGGTGAGCACTGATGGTATTGGTACAACTGCGGTGGCAGGCAAATTACGGCCCGATCTACCCTTAGATCCCATTTTAGCCAAGGCGATTCAGTCTGGTATCAATCACGGTTATCAGCGCTTTATTGGCATTGTTGCCGATGGTCGTAAAAAGCTACTGGAGCAGGTTGAACCTATTGCCGAGGGGCGGGTATGGAGTGGGGTAGATGCCCAGCAGCTGGGACTGGTTGATCAGCTCGGCGGACTGAAGCAGGCGGTAGCCTCGGCAGCGGCTTTGGCAGGATTGTCTAGCAATGACAGCCGAGTCCTGAGACTGCCAATGAGTCCCGAAGAAGAGTTAATGAAGATTTTACTAAGTTCAGGAATGGTAAAGCAGGCTTTGCAAGGCTCTAGCCTGCTTTCGACAATGAACAGTATATTGCCGGCTTGGACTTCAGTCATGCAGCTGCAGGATAAGCGCGGTGTGTATGCCTACTGCCTGTTCTGTGTGGCGCCCTAACATGGCCCTAAAGCGCGACAGGCTTGCCTGTTCGCGCTTTAGGGCCTTATCCGGTTGTGGTGTTCTGCGGGTAAAGTTGTCGCCACATCTCAAACCCCCCATCCATGCTGTAAACCTCGGTAAAATCCTTTTCTACTAGATACTGCGCGGCACTTTGACTGCTGTTGCCGTGGTAGCAGTACACAATCAGTGCTTGATCGGGGTCGGCATTTTCAATAAATTGCTGAAGACTTTGATTGTCCAGGTGACTGGCATTGGGAATATGTGCCAAACCATAGGATTGCTCATCGCGAATATCGGCGAGCTGACATTGGTCACTTGTGATGAGCGTGTGTGCGTCTTGTGGAGAGATATGTTTGAATTCAGCCATGGTCGTGTATCTGTACAGAATGAGGAGCTAATAGTAACGCGATGAGAAGCAAAACTGAACGCCGTCGCCGGCAGGGATTTTCACTATTAGATCGTTTTAGCAGTTTGCGCCATGCCTGCAACGGCCTGGGAGTGATGTTGATTGAGCAGCACAATGCTCGTATTCACTGCGGGGTGGCGCTGTTGGTGCTTACCTTGGGATTGCTTACCGGTCTGAAAACTCTGGAGTGGTTGATAGTGGTACTGGCTATTTGCCTGGTGTTGATGGCCGAGGCCTTCAACAGTGCAGTTGAGTATTTGGCCGATGCGGCAGTGCCAGAGCAAAATGAATTGATTCGCAAAGCCAAAGACGTTTCCGCAGCAGCAGTAATGATTAGCGCGGTATTTGCTGTGTTGGTAGGTTTTTGGGCATTTGTGCCGTGGTTGTTTCGCTAAACTGGTCACTTTTGGCGAGCTTTTTCTGCCA
>JBLHPB010000119.1:0-8349 GCA_047624025.1 Zhongshania sp. | reverse complement strand
GTAGGTCGGATTTGCCCCCAGCAATCTCAAGACTTAGAAATTTCTCACCACTGGCGGCACTGCTGTTTGGCGCTGTAGCCGACAATAAACCCAGCAATAAAGTCATTGCGAGGGTATTTAGGCTCGAGCGGAGGTTGAAGTAAAGCAGATTAACCATGGATGTATATTATGCCTTTGGTGACGTATTGCCCGTTGCTGATGTTAAAAAGCTTTACTGTCATTCTGGCGAGCAACTGGAATGCCGCTACATTAAAATAACAACTGAGATTACAGCTGGCAGCAGTTAATTGGAATAAATACTGCATTACTTACAATTGGATATAAAATCACTGTTAATTATTTTTACTGCGGATACCCATGAGACATTTGCTTTTGCCTTTGTCGGCGTTATTGATTTCCGACGCTTTATTGCTGATCGGTCACGGCATGATATTAACTCTATTGCCGCTGCGGGCCGAAATAGAAAACTTTAGTCCTACTGAAATTGGTTTTACCGCCTCAAGCTATTTCATTGGCTTTGTGATCAGTTGCTTGTTTACCCCGCATATTGTTCGCCGAGTTGGACATATTCGCAGCTTTGCCGTGCTGTGTTCCATTTTTTCTGCTGTTGTGCTGTTGTTTCATGCGCTGCCAATATTCGCGCTCTGGTTAGTCTTGCGCTTCATTATTGGTTTCTGTATTTCAGGTTTGTATATGGTGATTGAGAGCTGGCTCAATGAGCGTGCCACTCGTGAAAACCGCGGTACCTTGCTGTCAACCTATACGGTCATTAATCTCAGTATGATCATCCTGGGCCAACAAATGTTGAATTTTGCTGATCCTGCCAGTTCAACTCTGTTCGCAGTCGCGGCAATATTACTGTCCTTAGCGATTGTACCGGTTTCGCTGACGTCGACGCTGGCGCCCAGCCCCATGCCGGTGGTCAAACTTGATTTCCGTCGCCTCTGGCAAATCTCTCATGTGGGTATGGAGGGTGCCATTTGTAGCGGCCTAGTCACTGGGGCATTTTGGGCTTTGGGGCCGGTTTATGCTAGGGGGCAGGGCTTGGATACCGCTCAGTTAACATTGTTCATGAGTGGGGTAGTGTTGGGCGGTGCCATATTCCAATTGCCACTGGGTCGCATCTCGGATCATTTTGACCGTCGCTTAGTCTTATTGTTCAGCAGTTTTTGTGGTGTCTTAATCTCACTGGTATTGGTATTTATGCCTGTTCAAGGCAATATGCTGTTGCTCATGTCGGTGCTGTGGGGCGGCACGGTGATGACGGCTTATTCTATCTGTCTGGCGCACACTTCCGATAACGCCGGTCCGGATGATTTCGTATTGATTGGCAGCGGCATATTGTTTTTATTTGGCCTGAGCTCGGCACTGGGAGCGCCACTGGCATCAATACTAATTGCTCTGTTTGGGCCAGAGGGTTTGTTTATGTTTGCTGCCCTGTGTTTGAGCGGCTTTTGTCTGGCGATAGCCAAGCGCAGGAAATCCCATGTTCTACCTATTATGGACGAAACCGAGCCATTCCGACCGGTGTCGGTGACTTCACCGGTGATCTTTGAAATAGATCCACGCCATAACGATGAGCCGAGCGCAGCAGATCCAACTCGGCAAGGCCATCTTTGACTAAGAGCCCTCACGCTTGGACTAGTTGATAAACAGGGTAGTGTCGGCAAGCGGTGCTCGATCCATAATTACATCGTTGATGCGAGCTCCGATGTCTTCATAGCCAAAAGATAATCCACAGATAATGCCGTTACCCTCGGGAATATTGGCAATTTTGTATACTGGATCTGGGTAAAAGGCGAGCGCGCCTTGCGGGCAACTGGCTAGGCCGTGTTCGACCAAGACCAACATTAAAGTTTGCAGGTAAATACCCACATCCACTGCATTGACGGGTCCCATGCTGGTGGGCATGGATATAAATGCGACGTGGGGAGCATCAAAAAACTCCCAATTTTTCATCATCAGCGCAAAGCGCTTATCTTTCTCATGGCGCTCAATGCCCATTGTGCCGTAATAACCCATAGCACATTGGTATTGGCGGTCTTTGTAAACCCCACTTAAATTCTGATCGCCGGGGGAAAAGGCAGGAGAGGGCGATTTGCCTTCACTCATTTCAGCAAAAATGCCAGCTTGTAAATCCTTTCTGGCTTGGCCGGATACCACCACTGTATGACAGGGCTGGGTATTGCAATTGGAGGGCGCCAGAGTGGCAGCAGAAAATATTTTTTCCAATAACTCCGGCGCGACGGGGTCGGGTTTAAAGCCGCGAATTGAGCGCCTGGCTTTGAGGGCATCGGAGACATTCATTTGATAATATTCCTGTAGTGTCGGATAAAGTTTACAGTGTAAACAAAGTGTAAAAGGTAACTCGTTTTGGCTGACGAGTCACTATTGGAAATGGTTTAACGGTAGTAGTAAAAATTATTTCAAGCAAAAAAAAGGCGACCCGAAGGCCGCCTTTCCATATTACCAAAGCTTATGGCAGAAGGTGTTTTACACCATCGCGCTCTTCGGCGAGTTCTTTTTCAGTCGCTTGCATTTTACCGCGGCTGAAGTCATTCACTTCAACACCTTGAACAATTTCCCACTCGCCATTTTTGCAGCGGCAAGGGAAAGAGTAGATCAGGCCCTCGGCAATGCCATAGCTGCCGTCACTGTAAACGCCCATAGAAACCCAGTCGTCGCCTACTGTGCCTAGTGCCCAGCTGCGTACATGACCGATAGCGGCATTGGCGGCAGAGGCTGCTGAAGAAGCACCGCGGGCTTTAATGATCGCTGCACCGCGCTGTTGAACAGTGGGGATGAAGTCGCCTTCCAGCCACTCTTGGTCGATTAAGTCGCTGGCCTTCTTGCCAGACACCTTGGCGTTGAACAGGTCAGGGTACTGAGTCGCTGAATGGTTGCCCCAAATGGTCATATTGGTCACGTCATTGACAGTTTTGCCAGTCTTGATGGCAATCTGAGTCATGGCGCGGTTGTGATCCAGGCGGGTCATGGCAGTGAAGTTACGCGGGCTGATTGAAGGCGCATTGCGCTGGGCAATCAGGGCGTTGGTGTTGGCGGGGTTGCCGACAACCAGCACTTTGATGTTTTTGCTAGCATTCTGATCAATGGCTTTACCTTGAACAGAGAAAATCGCCGCATTGGCTTCTAGCAAATCTTTACGCTCCATGCCTGGGCCACGTGGACGAGCGCCAACCAATAAGGCGTAATCGGCATCTTTAAAGCCAACATTTGGATCGTCGGTGCAAACTACACCGGCTAAAAGTGGGAAGGCGCAATCTTCCAGTTCCATCCGCACGCCTTGCAGGGCGTCCATGGCTGGGGTGATGTCCAACAAGTGCAGAATAACGGGCTGGTCGTCGCCCAGCATAGCGCCAGAGGCGATACGGAAAAGAAGAGCGTAGCCAATTTGGCCGGCTGCACCGGTAACGGTGACGCGAACTGGTTGTTTCATTGGGCGATTCCCTTTCTGATGATTGTCTGATTTTGAGCGGGTGCGATCAGATGTGGATTACACAGTCCGACATGCACCCGTGCCGGGGTCTGGCCGTGTCCAATACACCTCATGCCAGAAGATTTTGGCGGGCTAATGATAGTCATCTCAGCCGAGGATTGCCAGTGCCAGCCATCTACCGAGGCTAAAAACGCGCTTAAAGTCGTTTTTAAACACTATTATTTTGTTTGCACCGCTTCAATTGACTACTTTGTAGCCGCCTACTGGGTGATTCTATATAATGCGCAGCCTCAAGCCTCAATTGATTTATCTGCCATGTCTAGTTTGCCCAAGCTCGAATTTAATAAACTCCAAAAACGACTGCGCCGCCACACCGGTCAAGCGATTGAAGATTATAAAATGATCGAAGAGGGCGATCGGATCATGGTGTGCCTTTCCGGTGGCAAAGACAGTTATACCATGCTGGAAATTCTAATGAATTTGCAGAAAAGCGCGCCCATTCAGTTTGAGTTGATTGCAGTCAATATGGATCAAAAGCAACCAGGCTACCCCGAGCATGTCTTGCCGGAATATTTGGAAGCCCTAGGCATTGAGTATTACATCGTCAATAAAGACACTTACTCGATTGTTAAGCAAAAAATTCCGGAAGGCAAAACCACCTGTGGTTTATGCTCGCGATTGCGTCGTGGCACACTGTACGCTTTTGCTGAAGATATTAAGGCGACTAAAATTGCGCTTGGCCACCACAAAGACGATATTGTGCAGACCCTGTTTTTAAATATGTTTTATGGCTCGCGTTTGTCGGGGATGCCGCCCAAATTACTGTCGGATGATAAGCGCAACATCATTATTCGGCCCTTGGCTTACTGCCGCGAGGCGGATATTGAGGCTTTTTCGCAATACAAAGAGTATCCCATCATTCCCTGTAATCTCTGTGGTTCACAGGAAAACCTGCAGCGGCAGAATATTCGTAAAATGCTGCTGGATTGGGAGAAAAGTGATGGCAGTCGTATCGAAAAAATCTTCTCATCCATGCAAAATATCGCACCATCGCAAATGGCTGACGCCGAACTATTTGATTTTAAGAATCTTACCATTGACCGCAGTGGTGAGCGTAAGGAATACGGTTTTGATTCCTCGCAAACCATTGATTTTGGTGGTGTTGCAGATGAGCGTGCCGCTAGTGCCGACTTTATTAAGTTAACTCAAATTAACTGAGGGCTATCGCCCTCTGCTCTTGTCCATTCTCTCTATTTCCAGGCCGGTAACTTTACTGGCCTGGATTCTGCAGTGATGTCCTGCTGACAGTGTTATTACTTCCGATAAACTGGTATGTGTCAAAAAAATGACCAAATAGCTTTATTGGAAGTGGTTTCCTTTTGTGGGTGGTCATTTTTTTGACGAATTCTTGTTTTGAGTTTCATCGTGGAGCCTAACAATATCGTGGCGCGGAGTAATATCACCAAAGTAGTTTCAATCAGCTTACTGCTAGTGACGGTAATAGCTGGGCTGGCGAGCTATTTTTGGCAAATGCCTTTCAAGGTGACCACGCCCCAGATTCATCAAACTCAGATGTTAGATACACGCAGCCAGCGCGAGGCCTATTTACTGGTACAGGCGCAACATCTTAGTTCTTCACTGCTACGCCCTACAGATATACGTATGTCTCTGCTGATTGACGACAGCCCAAGCCAGCCTAGGCATTTCATGTTACTGGTTAACCGGGCTAAAGCTGATGAGCACTTGGCTCAATCGCTGCACAATATTGTGTGGTCGGGCATGGCCCTGTCCACTGCCCGTGGTGACAGTATTGATATTCATTTACAGCAGTTTACGGCGTCCAGTCCGCGTCCAAAATATGTGCTTGCTGTTGTTCTGGCCACATTGATGTTACTTGCCGGTTTTTTGCTATGGCGATTCTGGCGAGGTACTGTTGAGGCTACCGAGAGCGATATTTACCAGGATCAGCTCGGTGCATTTAAAGATTTGGCCAAGACCGATCCCGCCCGTGTCGCTGCAGTGCTGAGCCAGTGGTTGAACGGAGATCAATTTTAAATGGCAGCTATCCAATCTAATACGATTATGCCAAGTAGTGAGCAAGCTGCAGCGCTTTTAATGTCGCTGGATAAAGCCGACGCAGCGGCGGTAATGCGGGCGATGGCGCCCAATGATTTGCATCGTCTGGCATTGGCAATGAAGCAAATGGATGCGCCGGGCAGCTTGCAATTCGGTGAGGTATTGCAGCGTTTTCATCAAGATGTGCTTAAATTTTCCGGTGTCCTGAACAGTGCTAGCGAGGGCGTACAAAGTTTGTTCACAGAGGCTTTGGGTGAAGAGCGCGCTAAATTACTTGGTGAGCGCAGCAGTTTCTTCCAGCAATCCCGGCATGTGACCACGCTTCAGTGGTTGGATGCCGCCACGATTGCTGCCATTGTTCGCCGCGAGCACCCTCAAATCCAAACTGTGCTGATTGCTTGTTTAGAGGCCGCTCAAGCCAGTGAGGTACTGCTTGAGTTCGATGCGCCTCGGCGCCTTGACTTGCTTGGCCGTTTGGCAATATTAAAAACCTTGTCGCAAGCGGCATTGGAGGAATTGGAATGGCTGCTGGATATGTATTTCAGCGGTGCTGGTCGAAGCTCAGGGCGCAGACTGGGCGGGGAACAAAAGGCCGCTGATTTATTAAATCAGTTGGATGTGGTGACCGAAAGTCTACTGCTAAATGGTCTGCGGACTTCCCGGCCAGAGGCGGCGGCACGCATTGAAGACTTGATGTTTGGCTTTGAGCAGTTGGATAAAATTGCCAGTGCCGATTTGCGGTTATTGCTTGGGCAATTAAGTGATGAGGTCATTGCCGCGGCTCTTGCAGGCTCGCACTCCCGGCAGCGAGAGTGTTTAGTGGCGGTACTTGATGACAAGCAATTACGCGCGGTAAAAGCCTTGGCCCGCAATTACCGGCCAGTGGAGATGGAGATGGCGCGGACAGAAATTGTTACCATCGCCAAGCATATGGCGGCCGTGGGGGAAATCATCCTGGATGCGCGCAAAATCAATGTGTTTTAATTCCAATTATCCCTGTGTTGGTTATATTCACTTAGCGCTTATAGATGTGGAGATAAGATGGATCGCTTAGATATATCATTGCTGGAAGAGCTGCGACAGATCATGCCAGAGGATATGCGCAGCCTGATTGCTGAATTTGAACTGGATACTCGCAAGCGTTTAAGCATACTTGATGCGGCGATACTTAGTCGTGATGCCGAGACGCTTCGTAGTAACGCTCATTGCCTGAAAGGCGGCGCAGCGAGTTTAGGGGCGGTAAGGTTATCTGAGCTGTTTTTTGCTTTGGAGGTACGGGCTAAGGAGGAGTGTTTCGAGGGTATTGAAGACGTTTTTGCTAAGATCCAGCATGATTTTGAAGAGACTATTAAGGCATTGCAGCGGTGGTTGGCTTAGGGTAAGACTCATCTGTCAAAATATTGACTGGTATTTTCCCTTTAAGTTATTGATATTTAAAAAATCAGTCTTGGTCTAAGCCTTGCACCGTAAATAAAATAATGATTGAAGACAGGGTGGTACACATTGGTGATGAAAGATTTACTTTCCCAAGCAGAAATTGATGCCTTGCTGGCTAATGTGCAGGCTCAAGACTTAGCTGTCAAAAAGTCTCATCGGTCTGCGCAGTCCTTTGATTTAGCGAGCCGCCGGAGATTAAAAAAACGGCCTCTGCCGGGTCTAGAGCATATTAATCGCCGCTTTGCAGAGTGCTTTCGGCAGACCATTTCCGATGTGCTAGGGCAGCGCGTGGACGTCACTCCTATCGATTTACAATTTCAGCCCTATGGCGAATATCTTCACTCCCTCTACGTTCCCACTAGTATCAATGTTATGCGTTTAAACCCCCTGCAAGGGGCGGCAATGATTGTTTTTGATGCGCGTTTGGTGTTTCGCTTGGTGGATATTTTTTTTGGTGGCAGTGGTGGCCAGGGCGATGTAGATGGTCGGGATTTTAGTGCGGTTGAGCGCAGAGTGGTCAGCCGCATTATTGCCAAGGCTCATTGCGATTATGAGTCAGCCTGGCAAATGACGCAGGAAGTGCAATGCGAATCCGTGGCGATGGAAGTCAATCCCGCTATGGCAGCTATCGTTGGCCAGGCCGAAAGCGTGGTGGTTTGCCGATTCCAGCTTGAGTTTGAGGGCGGTGGTGGCGGTGAGTTCCACATTACGCTGCCACAGACACTGCTCGATCCGGTACGAGACTTATTGTCAAAAAGCGAATATTCGCAACCCAGTGCCGAAGATCCGCGCTGGCGGACGATGCTTAGCCAGGCGTTGCTAGATACTCGGGTCTCGACTCGCTGCACCATAGCGGAACCGCTTATGAGTCTGCGTGAAATTTCCCATTTAAAAGTGGGTGATTTGATTGCTTTGGGCAGTGTCGAATGCTCGGTGCTTAAGGTCGCGGGTGTGCCCTTTGCCAAGGCAAAATTGCGGATAGACAATGCTCGGCTGTCCTTGAGTATTGTGGACTAAAGGCCGCTAGCAGGTGGTATGAACATTGAAATAGGATACAGCGCGATGGATAAGCACGAAGAGTTAAGTCGACAGCGTCAGGCTTTAAAACAGCAAATAGAGGCTGAGGATGGTCGCGATAGTCTTCATGACAGTAGCCGTAGGCTCCGAGACCGTAACCCTGCTGCACCTGATTTAGACTTGGTGATGGACATACCCGTTCGCATCACCTTAGAAGTAGGGGGCAGTGATATGTCCATTCGCGAGCTTTTACAATTGCATCAAGGTGCTGTTGTTGAGCTCGACCGACTTGCCGGCGACCCGCTAGATGTTTTGGTTAATGGTATTTTAATTGCTCGTGGTGAAGTGGTGGTGGTCGAGGA
>JBLHPB010000118.1:0-8402 GCA_047624025.1 Zhongshania sp. | reverse complement strand
ATTTAGCTCACCGAGATGATCTAAGCTCCAATGAACTCAAGTACTTTGCTGCCATTGCGGCAAATCCGGCACGGGGTATTGGGGATCACCACCCTCCTGGTCATACCAGGTCCAGATGCAGCCAAGACTTTCTGCAACCACATAACTTTGCAGCTTTGCCGAGCGTGGCATTGGTCCGTCAAAATGAGGGATATCATCACAAATGCCATCTGAGCCAAAACGCCAACCGTGATATGGACAACGAATAGAGTCGCCCTCAATTTGCGCGCTATCTCGAGCAATCACGGCCGTGTCGCTGGCGGCGATATGACATTGCATATGTGGGCAGTGCGCATCCAGTAAAACTAGCTAACCACTCTTGCCTCGATACAGCGCAAAATCTTTTTCAAAAAATCGTAGCGCCAGAGGTCTATCGCTTAACTCAGAGACTTCTGCAATCACATACCAGCCGCGCGCAAAGGTATGGGGACCAAGACCGTATTCACTAGATGTCGCCATATTAAAAACCCTATATTGCTTCAGGACGAAACATGGCGTCGTGGCCACCATCTACATAGAGTATTGAACCGCTAACAAAGCTTGCTTCCGAGCTGAGCAGAAAGCCGATAGCATTAGCAATATCTTTAACATCACCGGCACGCCCCAAAGGAATCGTTGTCAAAAAATCGCGAATTGCTGCGCCGTATTCGGGGTCATTTTCAGTGGCAATCGTCATGGCGGTACGGGTATATCCAGGCGCCACCGCATTGATTCGCACTCCCGCCCGAGCATAGTCAGGCGCATGAGCCCGCAGCCATTTTGAAATTGCCTGCTTGGAACCACTGTAGGCAGCATGCCCCGATATAGATTGCAGACTTTTTGATAGCAATTCCCGATCATCACTCAGCAATGCAGCAACATACTCTGGGTCGGTCTGCTGTGGTGCAGAGTTCGACGATGTCAGTACTGCCGAGCCATGCCGCTTGGCCAGAGAATCTTTCAAGCCCTCCAGCAGCGCAATGGAGCCAAAGAAATTAACCTCTGGAATCATGGCCGTATTCGGATTCGCACCACCAATACCGGCGCAGCAAACTAAGCCATCCAAACCTTTAGCACTCACTTCCAAGCAGGCCTGAAGTGCTGCTTGGCGTCCATCTACACTAGAGAGGTCGGAGATAATATCGCCCTCTTGGCGATCTAGGCGTATGACTTTCTCGCCATCTTCCTGCAAACGCTTACTTATCGCAGCGCCAATACCTGAGGCGGCGCCAGTTACAATATAAAGTCCCATGTCATTATCCTTTACGGGCTATGCGAATTTAGGAAATACGAGCTTGGCCGCCATCGAGGGCAATAGTCTGGCCATTGACGTAACGGCTTTGTTCACTACACAACATGGCAACAAAATCGCCAATATCTTCTTTACACTCACCAATACGCCGCATTGGAATCGAAGCAATAAATTCCGCCGCCTCTTCGGGACGATTTTCCGTCCACCACTTCAAGCCCGGAGACATTGCGTGAGGCATAATGACATTGCAGCGAATACCTTCTGTGCCCCACTCACAAGCCGCCGCTCGGCTTATAGAACGAATAGCTTCTTTCACCGCCGCATAGGCGCCATAACCTGACATATCCCAGCGCATGCCGGCAGACGAGGCTAGATTGATAATCACCCCATCTCCGCGCAAATGGGGATAACAAAGTTTCATCAGTCGTAAACTCGCCATGGGGCCCGACTGCCAACCGGCCTCGATTTTTGCTTCGTCTACTTCAAGCAAGGTTCCCAGAGGAACCTCCTGGGCGTTGTTCACCAGAATCTGAATACCACCGGCCTCTTTGACAATGCTTTCAACAGCGCTGGCAAGTTGCTGGGTATTTTTGACATCTACGGCAATCGTCAGCGCCTTACCACCGGCCTGCTCGATAAGATCGCGACTGTTTTGAAGCTTGTCCAAACTGCGACCCAATAACGCCACCGTCGCGCCTCGCTCGGCCAGCGATAAGGCGATACCCTGACCAACCCCCTGACCTGCGCCAGTGACCACGGCTACTTTATTCTGCAAAAATCGATCATTCATGAATACTGCTCCATTATCTTTCTTAGATTGATACTAGCGGCCTTACGCTAGTGCAAAGACCACAAAAACAACTTATTTCATAAACATTTTCTTATCGCAAGTCTGATTACTCTGGTGATACCGCAAGCTGAAGTGCATGGACTGAATTGACCGTGAAACTGAATGGAAATGTCCTGAGCTTAAGTAGGCACAAGTAATATGCTACCCAACCAGTGAACAATAGATCGACATCACTCAATGGTAAAAGGTAGCTATGATGAAGTTCAGCTTTAATCCCAGCATGTGCCCGCCAGATCAGTACTTGCCGCTGACCCTGGCCGCCGAGGAGGCTGACTTTAACAGCATCTCCTTTCCTGACAGCCTCTGTTATCCAGAACACTCATCCAGCGATTACCCCTATAATGGCGACGGCTCACGGGAATTCTTAAAAGACATGCCCTTTGTTGAACCGATGGTCGCCATCCCCTTTTTAGCGGGACAAACCAATCGTATTCGCTTCAATACCGGCGTTTACAAACTCGCCGTGCGCCAGCCCGTTGCGGTCGCAAAACAAATCTCCACCCTCGCCATCCTCAGCAATAACCGCTTCGATTTTGGTGTTGGCCTCAGTCCTTGGCCGGAAGATTTTGAAGCTTGTCATGTGCCATGGGAAAAGCGCGGTCAACGCTTTGATGATCAGATAAATATTTTGCGGGGATTGCTTAGTGGTGAATTTTTTAACTATAAAGGCGCGCAACTGAGCTTAAACAGTATCAAGCTCTGCCCAGTACCCACGGCAGCGATACCTATTATTGTCGGCGGTCATTCTGACGCCGCCTTGCGTCGCGCCGCCAAACTGGGAGACGGTTGGATTGGCGCTGGTTGCAGCGCTGAAGAATACAGCGTTCTTATTGCTAAGCTGCAGGAGTTTCGCAAGCAGTTCCAACGTGATCACCTGCCCTTTGCTATACATGTCAGCTCCTCTGACGCCTATCATCAAGCCGGCCAAGACAGACTTGCAGCACTGGGCGTCAACGAATGTCATATTGCCTTTCGCAACCCCTATGACGGCAAGCCAGACACCCAGTCCGTAGACGCTAAAATCTCTCAACTACAGGGCTTCGCGAAGAAGTTCATCCGCTGATCGCTGCAACGTCAGATCTTTCCCCTTGCCGTCGAGCTCGGTCGACGGCCTTTCATCTAAACCTCCTCAGAAAACGCGAGAACGGCCGCTAACAAGCTCAATCTTTGTGGATAAATCTGCAATTTCTTCTGCCTGTGCTAGTGTATGTGAAGCACATTAGTCCACGGCAAGGAATTCATCATGCAATCGACAAAACACCTGATCTCAGAGCTGATTTGCGCCGAGCAGAGCTACCAATATTACGATTTACAAAAGCTAGGTGACGAGAACCTGGCGCAGTTGCCAAAATCGCTGAAGATTCTCCTGGAAAACCAGCTCCGTCACTTCAATGGCGAAAGTATTAATGCCGATATTATAGTGGCTTTTTCGCGCTGGCTGGATAAACCTCAAGGTGGCGAGGACCTCAACTTCTCTCCAGCACGAGTATTAATGCAGGATTTCACCGGCGTCCCCGCCATTGTCGACTTGGCCGCGATGCGCGACGCTGTAGCCAAACGTGGCGGCGATGTGGAAGCGATCAACCCGCAAATTCCGGTGCACTTGGTGATCGATCATTCGGTCACCGTCGACCAGTACGGCTCCCCACAGGCCTTTGCTGAAAATGTCGCTAAAGAGATGGAGCGCAATAGCGAACGCTACCGCTTTTTAAAGTGGGGGCAATCTGCCTTCAAAAACTTTAATGTGGTGCCACCGGGCACCGGTATTTGCCATCAGGTTAATTTGGAATATTTGGCTAAAGTAGTTTGGCAGAACGACGAGGGTATGATTTACCCAGACACGGTATTAGGCACCGACAGTCACACGCCCATGGTCAATGGCCTTGGTGTATTGGGCTGGGGAGTTGGCGGCATTGAAGCCGAAGCAGCCCTCTTGGGGCAGCCCTATTCCATGATGCTGCCCGAGGTGATTGGCTTTGAGCTTAATGGCAAGCTCCATGAAGGCGTTACCGCCACTGACCTAGTTTTAACCGTGGTGCAAATTTTGCGCCGCGAAGGCGTGGTTGGGAAGTTTGTTGAGTTCTTCGGCGACGGCTTGGCTGAACTGAGCGTTGCTGACCGCGCCACTATCGCCAATATGGCGCCTGAATACGGCGCTACCTGTGGTTATTTTCCGGTAGATGAAGCCACCCTCGCCTATTTAAAACTGACTGGTCGACCATCACAAACCATTGCACTGACAGAGGCGTACTGCAAGGCGCAGGGCTTGTGGCGAAACAGCGGCGACAAACCGGTATTTAGCCATACTGTTAGCCTAGAACTGGCCACCGTAGAGCCTAGTCTCGCTGGACCAAGCCGCCCCCAAGACAGAGTTGCACTAGGCGACCTCGGTAATGCCATGCGCGATCATCTTGGCGAGTTAGGGCGCGACCTCAAGGAACATTCCTACATCCCTGAGCTCAAACACAAACTTCTGCACGGTGACGTGGTAATTGCGGCTATTACCAGCTGCACCAATACCTCCAACCCCGATGTCATGATCGCGGCTGGGCTTGTTGCCCGTAAAGCGCGAGAACTTGGCCTACGAGTCAAACCCTGGGTAAAAACCTCGCTGGCGCCCGGCTCAAAAGTAGTGAGTAATTATTTGAACAGCAGTGGTCTGCAAGAAGACCTCAATGCACTCGGCTTCGATCTGGTCGGCTACGGCTGTACCACCTGTATAGGTAATTCCGGGCCACTACGAGAGCCGATTGCCAAGGCCATCGACAGCAAGGATATGGTCGTTTCGGCGCTACTCTCAGGCAACCGCAATTTTGATGGCCGAATTCATCCCCAAGTTAAAGCCAGCTGGCTGGCATCCCCTCCGCTGGTAGTTGCCTACGCACTGGCTGGCACCACCATGATAAACCTTACTAAAGATCCAATCGGCATCGATAATCAGGGGCACGAGGTTTTTCTCAAAGACCTATGGCCAAGCACGGCGGAGATTCACGAGGTTCGCAAACTGGTCAGCGGCAGCATGTATCGTGACGCTTATCAGGACGTGTATTTGGGTACGGAAGAATGGCAGGCAATTGATGTCGAGCAAACAGCCACCTACCAGTGGCAGGCTGACTCAAGCTATATTCGCTGCCCCGGATTTTTTGATAAGGCTCAGCTTAGCGACGAAAAATTTCCGACCATAAGTGGCGCACGCATTCTTGGCGTCTTTGGCGACTCCATTACCACCGACCATATTTCTCCCGCGGGTAAAATCGCCACTGACAGCCCTGCCAGTCACTACTTACAAGGCCTAGGTGTGGAACCTGCCGACTTCAACTCCTACGGTTCGCGGCGGGGCAATCACGAGGTAATGTTGCGCGGCACATTTGCAAACACCCGCCTGCGCAATAAATTGATTGACCGTGAAGGTGGCTTCACCCTTACACCCGACGGCAAGTCGGTGGTGTCGATTTATAAAGCGGCCATGAAATACCAAGAAGACAATAAGCCACTGGTAATCATTGCCGGCAAGCAGTACGGATCCGGATCGAGCCGAGACTGGGCAGCCAAAGGCACCTTACTACTGGGTGTAAAGGCGGTTATTGCTGAGAGCTTTGAGCGCATTCACCGCTCGAACCTGATCGGTATGGGCGTAATACCAGTAGAATTCGATGAAGCCATCCCCCGTGAGATGCTCGATTTACAAGGTGATGAGGAGGTCGATATAGTCTCCTGCGAAGAAACTCTAACAGCCAAACAAACCTTGCGCATTGTATTTTCTCGCAGCGATGGCAGCCGCCATGAGGTACTTGGCCGACTGCGCATAGACACCCAAGATGAACTGGCCTATTTCCGCCACGGGGGCATCTTGCAATATGTACTCAGTCAGCTTAAAAATTGATCACAATTACCTTAAATAAATAGCAACATGACTAACGTAATCGTTGACCCCGCAAACACTGATGGCATATTCACCACAATGAAAATGGGATACTGAAGTATGAAAATTCACCTAGAAGTAGAAATCAGCCCCGAGGAAATGCGCCGTTTCATCGGCTTGCCCGATGCCCAGCCACTGTGGGACGCAGTGTACAAACGGATTGGCGAGGGCGACACTGAAATGATTCAAAGCATGGCCAAAAGTGCATTCAGCGAAGGCGTGAAAACTCTGGATCTATCGGCGCGAATCCTCAAATCACTCAGCGGTTTGGCGACTAACCGCAAAAGCAGCGACAAAGAAGAGACGAGCAAAGCCGAAAACAGTAAATCAGACACCGATACAAAAGCTAAAAGTGCGCCGGTAAAACGCAGCGCCAGCAGTAAAACAAAAACCTAAATTTAAACCCGCACTTAGAGTTAATCACCATGGCCAGAAATACAACGGGCGGCAAAAAGATTGCCGCTTCAGGAAAGGTTTTACGGGTTCGTAACGCAATGATTAAAGACATACCGTCCATCGCTAACTTATCAAAACGGGTTTATGACGGCACCGGGATTGACCCCTATACTCGCGCCGAATTACGTGGGCAAATGAATCACTTCCCTGAAGGCAAGTTTGTAGTCACTCTAGATGACGAAGTGGTCGGCTATTGCGCCACTTTTAGAGTCAGCGGCGATATATGCCTAAAACCCCATAGTTGGGCATCCATTACAGCCAATGGCTACGGCACTCGCCACGACCCCGAAGGCGAATGGATGTACGGCATGGAGGTTTGCGTTGACAGCAGCGTACGCGGTTACCGCATTGGTCAACGCTTATATAATGCCCGTAAAAAACTCTGTGAATCATTGGGTTTAAAAGGCTTAGTATTTGTGGGTCGTCTACCGATGCTCGCCAAGCGTATTAAAAAATACGGTACTGCGCAGAACTATTTAGACGCCGTGGTCACCCAAAAGATCCGCGACCCAGTGCTATCTTTCCAACTCCACAATGACTTTGAAGTAATTGATCTGGTACCCAATTATCTGAATACCGACAAAGACTCGATGGGCTTCGGAGTGCACTTGGTGTGGAACAATCCCAAGGTGGAAACCGCCGCCAATGTCGCCCACACTAAGCGTCACGGCGGTCGCCAGCCCGACACCGTTAGAGTTGGCACCGTGCAGTATATGCAGCGCAAGGTCGATTCTTTCAGCGAATTTATGAAGTTTATTGAATATTTTGTCGACGTGGTTGCCGATTACAAAGGTGACTTTGTGGTTTTCCCTGAATTAATTACTCTGCAATTACTATCGATTGAAGATCAGGAACTTACGCCAATACAATCCATAGAAGCGCTGACCAAGTACACACCTCGCTATGTTGAAGCAATGCAGGATTTGGCGGTGCGCTATAACATCAACATCATCGGCGGCTCTCATCCCACGCGTGTAGCGAATGGCCGAGTAGAAAATATCTCCTATGTTTTCCACCGCGACGGTCGGGTTGATGAGCAGGCTAAGATCCACCCCACCCCCAACGAAGTTTACTGGTGGAATATTGAAGGCGGCAACGAACTCAATGTTATCGACACCGATTGTGGCCCCATAGGCGTACTCATTTGTTACGACTCGGAATTCCCTGAGCTGGCCCGCCATCTAGTAGACCAAGGCGCAGAAATACTGTTCGTGCCCTTCTGCACCGATGAGCGCCAGAGCTATCTGAGGGTTCGTTACTGCTGTCAGGCTCGCGCCGTAGAGAATCAGGTTTACGTAGTGATGTCCGGCAACGTCGGTAACCTGCCCAATGTTGCCAATATGGATATCCAATACGCCCAGAGCGGGATTTTCACGCCCTGTGACTTCCACTTTGCCCGCGACGGTATTGCCGCCGACACCACGCCAAACGTAGAAACAGTGGCGATTGCCGACTTGCGTCCAGAAGCGCTGCGCATTGCCCGCAACAGCGGTACCGTGCAGAACCTGCGTGATCGCCGTCACGACCTGTATCAAACCAGATGGCGTGGCAATTAACTAGACTGCGGCTTGAGTCAGGCGTCAGATAACTGACGCCTGACTCAAGTAGAGGACCTGTAACCATACCTCGCTAAATTCTCAATCATTCTTAGTTAAACCTATAGCCATCCTCGCCCAAATTTTTAGTCATCCCCGTCCAAACTTTCAACGCCTACTTTGATCACAAGGGACAAGTCACTCCCGTACCACCCAAGCCGCAGTAACCACCAGGATTTTTATCCAAATACTGCTGATGGTAGGACTCGGCGTAATAAAAGGGACCCGCCATAGTAATTTCCGTGGTCACAGCGGGCAGATCAGCCTTGCTTAGCTCGGCCTGATAAACTTGTGCGGTTTGCTCGGCAA
>JBLHPB010000117.1:0-8429 GCA_047624025.1 Zhongshania sp. | reverse complement strand
ATGACCACAAACCGCCTATTGCCGACCGGCTGTAATCATGCGCCTCAAGATAGATACTAAAAAAAGTGTAGTAAGGACCGTGGGATAATTGCAGAAAAAAACTCGCGGTAAAAAACGCCACTACCGCCGGTTGGCGTAAAATCCAGCCTAAGGCTTTGCGCTGAGGGTCACGAACTTGCCCGGCATCTTTCTCAGCAACCAGTAAACTCACTAGCCAGATTCCGGTGAGCAGGGTCGAAATGATGTATAACAGTTGAATAATGGGATTATGATCTAACCACCACCCTACTGCGATCACTGCGGCGATAAACCCAACCGAACCCCAAACTCGAATAAGACTGTATCTGCCATACTGTCCGGTCAAATGAGAAAGGGTTAAGACATCAAATTGGGCCAGCACCGCATTCCAGAAAAAACTATAGCCAACCACCACCATCGCTAGCCAGTAAAAATCAGAGCGCAGATACACGCCACTGAACACCAAGGTGGCGAGAAAGGCGCCAATGCGAATAATACGACTTCGATAGCCAAAATTATCCGCCAGCCAGCCCCACAAGCTGGGCGCCACTACTTTGGTGGCCATCACCAGCCCAGTGATGATGCCAATTTCATGGGAGGCGTAATCAAGCGACTTTAGATATAGCGACCAGTACGGCACCCATGTGCCGAGTAGAGCAAAATAGCAGAAATAGAACCCAGATAGCCGCCAGTACGGCAGTGCACCGCTCACTGGCGAGTCATTAAGATGCGGAAGCAGGTATGGTCGGCGTAGTGGAGTGAACACCGGTATTCTGACCGCGATTACGCAGGAAGTGATCCATTAGCACAATTGCCACCATGGCCTCGGCAATCGGCACCGCACGTATTCCCACACAAGGATCATGCCGGCCAGTAGTAATCACTTCGACAGCATTACCGTCAAGATCAACGGTTTTACCCGGCAATAAAATACTTGAGGTAGGTTTTAGTGCTAGATGTGCTACCAGATCTTGCCCGCTGGAAATACCGCCCAAAATGCCGCCGGCATTATTAGAGGTAAAACCCTCGGGGGTCAGTTCATCTCGATGTTCGCTGCCCAGAGCATCCACGCAGTCAAAGCCCGCGCCAATTTCAACGCCTTTTACCGCATTGATCCCCATTAGCGCGTGGGCAATATCGGCGTCCAGACGGTCAAACACCGGCTCACCTAAACCGGTGGGCATGCCGCTGGCTACCACCGTCAGTTTGGCGCCGACGGAATCACCGGACTTACGAAGCTTTTGCATAAAATCTTCCATCGCGGGGACTTTGCTGGCATCCGGACAAAAGAAGGGATTGGTTTCAACCACATTCCAGTCAATATGCTCAACCGCAATAGGACCGAGCTGGGAGAGATAGCCACGCACGCTGACTCCACACTGACTTTGCAGGTACTTTTTGGCAATCGCACCTGCCGCCACGCGCATGGCAGTTTCCCGGGCCGAGGAACGCCCGCCACCGCGATAATCGCGACTACCGTATTTTTGCTGATAACTATAGTCGGCGTGCATTGGCCGAAAGCGGTCTTTAATTTTGCCGTAATCTTTGGAGCGCTGATCGGTATTTTCAATCAGTAAACCAATAGAGGTACCCGTGGTTTTACCTTCAAATACACCCGATAAAATCTTCACCACATCGTTTTCACGGCGCTGGGTTGTGTAGCGCGAGGTACCTGGCTTACGACGATCGAGATCCAGTTGAAGATCCGCCTCGCAAAGCTCAAGCCCAGGCGGGCAACCGTCAATAATCGCGCCCAAAGCCAAGCCGTGACTTTCGCCAAAGGTGGTGACTGCAAACAACTTACCAATGCTATTACCAGACATGCATTTTCCCAGAATAAAATTAATCTTTGCCGAAGCCTTTCAGGACAGTAATAAATTATACGTCAAAGCCTGCCGCCCGTCAGAAACTCAAGCGAAACTTTCTGCATGATCAAGAAGCTGTTCACGACTCATTACAAATACACCATGACCGCCATGCTGAAATTCCAGCCACATAAACGGCACTACTGGAAAGGCTTCATCCAATGCCACCCAGCTATTGCCAACTTCAAGTACGAGAATACCTTCGGGGCTCAAATAATCGGCAGCCTCGCGTAAAATACGCCGAGTCAAATCCAATCCGTCGGCGCCGGAGGCCAGACCTATTGCCGGCTCACGATGAAATTCGGTTGGCATCTCAGCCAGGTCCCTAGCGTCTACATAGGGCGGGTTACTAACGATTAAATCGTAGGTTTGCCCCGCCAGCGCTTGAAAAACATCGGATTGTACGGCCTGTACTCGCTCAGCCAATTCATGGCGAGCAATATTGATTTCGGCGACATTGAGTGCATCCCTTGAAATATCTGCCAAATCCACTTGCGCATTCTCAAACTGATAGGCGCAGGCAATACCAATACAGCCGCTGCCCGTGCACATATCCAGTATCCGCTGGGGTGAAAACTGCAGCCAAGGCTCAAAATCCTGGGCAATCAATTCGGCAATGGGGGAGCGTGGTACCAACACCCGTTCGTCCACATAAAAGGACAAGCCGGTAAACCAGGCTTCGTGGGTTAAATACGCGGCTGGCAGGCGTTCATCGACTCTACGTCTAATTAAGCGAACCAGCTCATCGCGTTCGGCATGACAGAGCCGAGCATCCAGCAGCTCAGGAGGACAATCAAGCGGTAAACTAAGGCCAAACATAACTAATACCCGCGCCTCATCGAAAGCATTGTCGGTACCGTGGCCAAAAAACAGGCCAGCACGACCAAACTCACTAACCCCCCAGCGCAGATAGTCGCGGATGGTAAATAACTCAGCACTGATATTAGCGGCTTCGGCCATGAAATGGGTCTCTTGATTTGAAAAGAAGAGATTTTACACGCCTGAGGGAAATTTATCCTGCCAAACATCGGTATCAAGAGTCACAATGCTTGGCAGTTGAACGGGCGGTTTGATACCATTCGTGCCCTAGTAGCGCGTCAAGGAATAGTTGTGGAAAAGGCTTTTGCAGAAATTATCAAAAAAATTGGCGAGAACCCCGACCGCGACGGTCTTCTGGACACGCCAAAACGGGCCGCCAAAGCATTTGAGTTTTTGACTGAAGGCTACCGCCGCAACGTCAAAGAAGTTGTCAATGATGCGCTGTTTGAATCCGACTGCAATGAAATGGTCGTGGTCTCAGGTATTGAACTGTACTCTCTTTGCGAACATCATTTGCTGCCGTTTATTGGCAAATGCCATGTCGCTTATATACCCAGTGGCAAGGTACTTGGCCTGTCCAAAGTCGCCCGTATTGTTGATCTCTATGCCCGCCGCCTGCAAATCCAGGAAGGCCTGACAGCCCAAATTGCCAATACCATGATGGAAGTGACTGGCGCCCAAGGAGTTGGGGTGATTATTGAGGCTCGCCACATGTGCATGATGATGCGCGGCGTTCAAAAACAAAACTCTGTAATGCGCACCAGCGCCATGCTGGGGGTATTCAAAGATAACCAGGCTACGCGCAGTGAGTTCCTATCGCTGATTCATGGCCCAAGCTAAAAATTTGTGCCAAAGCTTCACCTCTCGGTGAAGCTTTTTTAATAATCTAGCTAAGCTCTTCCCCCGCCAAAAACGCCCTAATCCAGCCAGAAATTTGCACTGACTGTTGCTCCATATGACAGTGATGCTCACCAGCAATACGCTTAACTATAAATTGCTTGCCCAGCTTTACTGGCAGATTCGGATGCCAGTGCTCAAAGCCCTTATCGGCCATTATCAGTAGGGCTGGCTGGCAGACATTATCCATATTCGCCTGCAACTGCTGCACACTCAGCTTTACCGGCGATGCCAGTTTGAGGCGACGATCACTTCGCCAGTAAGTTTTGCCATCACTGCCGGTATAACTACCTCTGGCCACAATCAGTTTCGCGGCATCTGCCACCATCGGAGTTGCCGCGCGCCGCGCAGCGAGGGCCGAAGCAAAATCTACATGGCCCTTTTCACCGCTCTCCCGACTTCCAGTTTCCGCAAACTCCTTAAGATATTTAGCCAATTGCAGGGGGAAGTTGGCCGGATCTTCCGGAAAGGGAATCAAGCCGTCGATACAAATAAGGTGTGTCACCGCTTCAGGAAGGGCGCCAGCCAATAAACTACTGATCATCGCACCCCGAGAATGGCCCATCAGCGCAAATTTAGACCAACCCACTTGCTGGGCAACTCCAGTAATAAAACGCAAATCATCCCAAATGGCATAATTACCGGAGGGTGGCTTGTGATCACTTAAGCCATGACCCGGCAAATCAAGTGCTAAAATTTGGGTGTCAGGCAACTGTTCAGCAATGGCATCGAAACTCGCCGCATTATCCAACCAGCCGTGAATGGCAATAATGGCCTGACCACCCTGCCCCCATAAACGTCCCGCAATACTTAAGCCATCGATTTCATAATTGACTTCACGAACAGTTCGCATTCGTTTTTATAATCCGTTGTGATCGTAATTGGGGTAATGCCGTAACCACCTCAAAGTGACACAAGAGGGTGCAATAAGCTCACCCTCGAGTAGCGCCATGCTAGCGGTTTGCATGCCCCAATATGTTTCTGGCGAGCCTCCGTGCCAAGAGGCAATGGCATTGCTTAACAGCGGATTATGACCCACCATTAATAAGCGTTGACCCTGAAATGTGGCTAGCATTGCCTCCAATTCAGAGAGCGCGGCATCAGGGCTTAAAGAGGATTTTAAGCGTGGCCGCAATTGCCAATCACGGTTTAGAATAGCCGCAGTCTGCTGGGCGCGCCGATAGGGGCTAAGCCACAACTCATCAGGAATCCAATTGTCTTGTCGTAACCAGTGACTTGCGCTCTGGGCCTCAATTTCACCCTGCGCCGTCAGCGAGCGTTCAATATCGGTGTCGGCACCCCAACTGGCGCTGCCGTGCCTGACTAATACTATTTCCATAACACCCAATGCACTACTGTATGGTAAATTCAACGTCGCGGTTTTGTTCTGCGCACATCATGCTGCCAATCACTTCGCCAACAGCCCGACCATTATAAATAATATCGTATAAGCCGTTGACCAGAGGCATGTAGATACCAAGAATCTCGGACTGTTCCTTCATCAACTTAAGGGTGTTGACACCCTCGGCGACTTGGCCCAGATTGGCCACCACTTCCTTTAGATCACCGCCCTTGCCTAGCTCATAGCCAACGCGGTAATTACGGCTCAAAGGCGAGGTACAGGTGACAAACAAATCACCGACTCCAGCTAGACCCAAAAAGGTTAAGGGGTCTGCTCCTTTACTCACCGCGTAACGGCTCATTTCCGCCAGACTACGCGTGATCAACATACTGATGGTGTTATGGCCGCAGCCCAGAGCCGCGGCCATACCAGCAGTGATGGCATAAACGTTCTTTAAGGCTCCCGCCAGCTCCACGCCATACATATCGCTGCCCGCGTACACTCGAAAATAAGAACACTGTAAAAGCTCTTGAATGGTTGTGGTCACCTCAGGATCTTCGCTGGCAACTACGGTTCCAGTGATCATCCTAGCGGCCAATTCCTTGGCCAAATTGGGTCCACTCAAGACCCCCAAACGAAGCTGCGGTAACTCTTCGCGCAATACTTCACTCATCAATTTATTGCTTTCCAGCTCGATGCCCTTGGTGGTGCTGATCAAAATCGTACCGGGTGCCAAACAATCGGCGAGCTGACGGGCTACGTCTCGGCTTGATTTGCTGGGAATGGAAAAAAACACCACATCGCAATCCCTAACAGCTTCATGGAGGTCGCCGCTGGCACGCAGGGCCGGATTCAATTTAATATCTGGTAAATAAACTTGGTTGGTGTGCTGCTCATTCACTTCGCGAACCCGCTCAGCTGTTCGCATCCACTGCCGAGTATCGTGACCATTATCCGCAATAATATTGGCAATAGCCGTGCCGAAACTCCCGCCACCAATAACCGCAACCTTATGTTTTGTAGTCATATTATATTTTTACTGACATCTTGTTTGTTGTGAGTCTATCACTGCTGCGATCGACAGTTATAAAAAAAGCGGCTTGCGCCGCCTTTTTTATTCATTAAGCACTTAGCTCTAACAAGAGCTTGTTTAATTTATGCACATAGCTTGCAGGGTCCTCCAATTGAGCCCCCTCAGCCAAATGAGCTTGATCAAACAAGACATCAACCAGATCGGCAAAACGATCCTCGTCGACTTCTTTATCGAGCTTAACCACCAGTGGATGCTCAGGGTTTAACTCAAAAATCGGCTTGCTCTCAGGCAGAGCTTGTCCTGCCGCTTCCAACATTCTGCGCATCTGCGCACCCATATCGTCCTCGGTAACGACTAGGCAGGCTGGGGACTCGGTAAGACGGCTAGTGACGCGCACCTTTTCAACTTTGTCGGCAAGTACCTTATTTACCCGCTCAACCAGATCCTTGTGCTCTTCAGCACTAGTTTCTTGGGCTTTTTTCTCTTCTTCATCTTCCAAATCGCCTAAGTCTAGCTCGCCGCGACCAACATCTTGGAAAGCTTTGCCATCGAATTCAGACAGGTGGTTCATCAACCAGTCATCAACTCGCTCGGACAATAGCAGGACTTCAATGCCCTTCTTGCGGAACACTTCCAAATGTGGGCTACTGGAGGCCGTTTTATGACTTTCACCAACCACATAGTAAATCTTGTTCTGCCCTTCTTTCATCCGCGCAATATAGGCTTCCAAAGCATGATTTTGCTCGGCTTTATTGTCATGGCTAGTGGCGAAACGCAGTAATTTGGCAATTTTTTCTTTATTGCTAAAGTCTTCTGCTGGGCCTTCTTTCAGTACCTGGCCAAAGGCTTTCCAGAACTGCTGGTATTGCTCTACATCGTTCTTGGCAAGCTTAGTTAGCATATCCAACACCCGCTTGGTCAGGGCACTTTTCATCGCGTCGACAGCAGGGTCTTGCTGGAGAATTTCGCGTGAAACGTTCAGGGATAAATCATTGGAATCGACCACGCCCTTAACGAAACGCAGGTAGAGCGGCAGGAATTGCTCGGCATCATCCATAATAAATGTGCGATGAACATAGAGTTTTAATCCGCGAACTGCATCGCGATTCCACAAATCCATCGGAGCCTGACCAGGCAAATACAGCAGACTGGTGTACTCGAGCTTGCCTTCAACCTTATTGTGACTCCAGTGCAGCGCTGGGCTGAAATCGTGACTGACGTGCTTGTAAAAAGCCTGATACTCCTCGTCACTCACTTCACTGCGTGAACGCGTCCACAGGGCGGTGGCGCTGTTAACAGCTTCAAATTCAGCAACTTTCTGTTCTTCGTCGTCTTTTGCAGGGGAAACATTTTCAAGCATCTGCACAGGAATACTGATGTGATCAGAGTACTTCTTGATGATAGAGCGAACCCGCCAATCATCTGCAAACTCGGTATCTTCTTTGCGCAAATGCAGGACAACGGTGGTGCCGCGTTCAGCTTTTTCACAGGACTCTATGGAGAAATCGGCTTCGCCAGTAGACTCCCAATGTACCGCATCTGCAGCGCTTAAACCGGCACGACGGGTAAACACTTCTACCCGCTCAGCAACGATAAACGCGGAGTAGAAACCAACACCAAACTGACCAATCAGCTGAGAATCCTTTTTGCCATCGCCGCTAAGGTTCTTCAAAAATTCAGCTGTACCGGAACGTGCAATGGTACCCAGGTTGCTCACCACCTCGTCGCGCGACATACCAATACCATTGTCGCTAAGTGTTAAAGTATTGGCCTCTTTATCAAGGGTAATGCGGATACGTAAATCGGGGTCACTTTCATAGAGGCTACCGTCAGCCAGCGCTTCGTAGCGTAGTTTGTCAGCGGCGTCGGAGGCGTTTGAAACCAGCTCGCGCAGAAAGATTTCTTTATTGCTATACATTGAGTGAATCATCAGTTGAAGCATTTGCTTGGCTTCGGTCTGAAAACCCAGTGTTTCTTTTTCTGCTGTAGACATAGTATTCCACCTTTAAATCAAAATATGCGGCGGAGAGTACCGCTCTCCGCCTTAAACCGTGATTACAGAGATGGGGACGGTGATCAATATTTCAAGTCCCTGACACCAATCAATACAGTTCAGGCAAGACCCGCGCCAAAATAGCTTGGCAATCGACACCTGCAGGGAGACAGCCATATATGCCCTGCCGACCTTGCAGGCGCGAACGCACAAAGGCCTCGGCCACCGCAGCCGGGGCATCAAGTACTAGCAGAGAAGCTTGCATGGTCAGCGCCAACTGCTCGACCAACCGGCGAGCTTGAAACTCCAAATCGTCGCCCTGGGCAAAGTCATGGCGCAAATTACTCACCGCCGCATCGAGAATGGCAGAACGTCCAACACTTAAATCCAATTCTGCAAACCAGCGATCCAGCGCCGCCGGAGTTTTCTGCATGGCACGTAATAAATCTAGGGCCTGAATAT
>JBLHPB010000116.1:0-8445 GCA_047624025.1 Zhongshania sp. | reverse complement strand
GGGCCCCAGCCACCAATACCAATGGTCATGCCGTCACGCAGCTGACCGACTATTTCTTGCAGGCTCATTTGCTTGTTCACAAGTACTCCTTGGCTTCCCGTAGCGGAAAAGCGCACCACCTTCTGAATTTTCAGTCAGCAACGCGCAAAAATTACGATATACGTAAATATAACACCAATTAATTCCGCAAAACATTAATTTTAATTATTATTGCTTTTGAATTAGGCAATATGGGCTAACATAAATAGCTAGACAATGGCCACTTATTACTTTAACCCTGAAAGCGCACCGGCTCTCTACTGCTATTGCGGATAACCACGGTACCGGCAATTTTGTCATGCCAGCCTTGTTTACGCCGATCAAAGCCAACCCAGATAAAACCCAACATAAATACCAGCGCCGACAGATAATAGCCCATATAGCGAATAAGCCATTGAGGAGTAGACGGTTTTTCGCCGGTTTTGGCATCAACAATGACCAGCTTGAGTATCAATTTTCCCGGTGTTGCTGACTTATACAACCAAAACACCAGCACCACCGCGGCGGGAATCAGATAATTAACCAGCATATTTATGCCACCCGGCACCTGTAAAGCCTCAATAGACATAGTCGACATATGCATACCCTCACCCTGCACACTTGACCACTGAGTATCACCCAGAGTCAGAGCCAAGATTGGGATCAGCAAAAGCCCGTACAGAAAGGTATCAATAATCGAGGCAAAAACACGCACCCAAAATCCGGCGTACTCTGGCGGTATAATTTTTGGCTGTTCAACTTCCATACTGACTCCATCGCGTTCAATTTATTAACATCAAGCTTAAAGAGTAGACCGCACAACCCCTCATCCGTTTTAGCCGCCAGAATAATTGAGGTATGACACTATTCAACTAACGATAAAGACCATCACACATCCACAATACGACTCATACGGTAGTCATGTTTCACAAAATTCACACCAAGCGAGCACTCAGTGCGCCTCACCCCAGCGAGGCCGGTTATTTTACTGTGTAAAAACCGTGCCAGCTCAGCGTTATCGTGCACCAAGGTGATGGCCAACAAATCAAAACGGCCGAGCATTTTCCCTACAAAACCTATTTCCGGCACCGCAGCGAGTTGCTGGGCAACGCTGTCACACTGAGCACTGCGCTCAACTTCCACCCAGATGTAAGCGAGGGTGGGATTGCGCAAACGGGCAATATTGGTCATGGCGGTAATGCGGACCTGACCCTCACTTTCCATGCGTTTTATGCGGCTGCGCACGGTGCCTTCGGTAATGCCTAAGTCGGCGGCAATTTTGCGATTGCTGATGCGGGCATCTTTGGAGAGGCCATCAAGAATTTTTAAATCTTGTTCGTCTAATTGTTTTTTAGCCATGGTTCACACTCCATGCCCAAAAGGCACCCAGTTAGACTGATTTTTAAGAACGTCTAAGGCGATGGAGGGTTGCAATTTACGCACCCCCACTACCGAGCCAATTTTACTTAGCAAGTTGGACAGGTGTTCTTGATCCCGCGCCACCGCTAGGGTTTCAATATCTAAGGTACCAACCACTTGGCATACCGAAAACACTTCTGGAAATCCCGCCAGCTCTTCGGCCACTTCATCGGCGGCACGGCCTTCCACCTGAATCCCTACCGCCAACATCATGGTGTAACCCACGGCTTCGTAATCAGTAACCGCAACCACACGCAGGCTGTCGCCCTCTTCCAAACGCCGCACCCGTGAACGGACCGTGGCTTCGGTCAAGCTCAATTCTGCAGCCAAAGCCTTGAAAGCCATACGACCATCGCGCCGCAAATGCGCGACGATGCGATGATCGACATCGTCCATGTGGTGCGAGGATGCCGGCCGCAGATGGTCGTCAGTATGTAAATCATTCATGCCTTAAGCCTTTTTTATGATTTTTTGGGCTGCATTTTTTAATTCGGGCTTTACCACTTTACCCGAGGCATTCATGGGTAATGAGTCAACAAACTCAACATAGAAAGGCAGCTTGTAACGGGCCAGATGTTGCGAGCAAAAATCCACCACCGCCTTGGCATTTAACTCACTGCCAGGTTTTGTCACCACAAACGCCATGCCCACTTCACCTTGTGGCGATTTGGGCACACCGATTACCGCTATTTGGGCAACACCAGCTAAACCGTAAAGCACTTTCTCGACCTCAGCCGGATAGACGTTTTCACCATTCATGATGTACATGTCTTTGAGGCGATCAGTGATGCGCAAATACCCGCGCTCGTCCATCACCCCAATATCACCAGTTTTCAGCCAGCCATCAGAAGTTATGGCTTCTGCGGTTGCCTCGGGCATGTCGAAATAGCCCTGCATGACGTTATAGCCCCGCAGCCATACTTCGCCGTCACTGCCACGCGGCACTTCTACACCGCTTTGGGGATCGGCACACTTCAGCTCGACACCTTCTATTGCGCGGCCAGAGGTAGTGGCAATGGTTTCTGCGTCGTCATCTGGGCGACAAACGGTGACCACCCCCGATGATTCGGTGAGGCCATAAGCCGTGACTACCGTCTCAAAACCCAGCTCACTGCGCATATCACGCACTAATTGCACGGGTACCGACGCCGCCCCAGTTACACCCAGACGCAAACTACTAAGATCAAAATTCTTGCGCTCCGGCGCATTCAGCAGCATTTCATACAAGGATGGCGCACCGGGCAGCATGGTGATCCTATCGCGCTCAATAGTTTCCAGCACACTGCGTTTATCGAACTTAGCCATGGGCAAAATAGTGGCACCGCAGATGATGGCTGCCAACCAGCCCGCCTTGTAACCAAAGGAATGAAAGAAAGGATTGATAATGAGGTAGTTGTCATCGCTGCGCAGCCCCACCGTGGCACTCCAGCTCTGGAAAGCGCGAATGTTTTGCTGATGGCTACACAACACACCCTTAGCCTTGCCAGTTGTGCCTGAGGTGAACAACATATCCGCGCTGTCGTGCGGATTTACGGCACGCTCAATCGCCGTATATTTTGCATCATCGGCATTGCCGCCAAGATCAAGAAAATCAGCCCATGGCAAGGCCTGATGATTAGCCCCCATTACCCCACCGGGCAACAACACTCGATGCCGCAAGTCGGGCAAATCTTCGGTGGCTAACATGGCCAGCGGCTCACCCTTTTCAAGCTCGGTCACCGTCAACAATATTTTGACGCCAGCGCGGCGCAGAATATCGGCGGCCTCACTGCCCTGTAGGCGCGTGTTGAGCGGTACTAAAATGCCACCCAGCGATTGAATGCCTGCCGCCGCCACTATCCATTGAGCCATATTGGGCGCCCAAATTGCAGCGCGATCACCATGCTTAAGACCTAAGTCCATAAAGGCTTTTGCTGCAGCTCGCCGCTGCTCGTTCAGACGTGAATACGAGGTATCCTGCCCGCCCTCCCGAATCGCGGCTTTATCGCCAAATTGCTGTGCTGCCCAGCCAAACAAGCGCGGCAAAGTCAGTGGTATATCGGGATGTTCCGATGAGGCTTCGAGTAGCATATCTAAACAGATCCTGTGCAATTCAATAACAGGAACTCAGTTTAGGAGGTCATCGCGTGGACAACAAGAAAAATGCGTAATTTCTATCGATTACAATTACGCATTACGAAAATCGTACTCATAACCATCACCGCACCTTATGCCTATATTGATGGTATTCAAAGCCAAACAGATTCGCGAGAGACTGCTCCTCAGGGCCAATTTGAAAGCGATTCATGTAAATCACAAAGAGCGGCAGGCCCTATAACGCCAGCAGCGAACCCAAGACCAAGACCCAAGCCAATAAACCGCAGAGAAAACCCAAATACATGGGGTTGCGACTATAGCCATATATGCCAACGATGACCAAACTGGTGGCGAATTCAGGCTTGAGTGGATTAACCGTGGTGCCGGCGCGCCGAAAACTCAGCACTCCAGCCACGCAAACCATTGCGCCCACAACGGTAATAAGTAGAGGCAATGACCGACGCCAAGGGCAGAGCGACAAAACCACTCAACATTCGCCCCGCCGCGTTCTATTCATTTTCAGGGCAAAAGCACTGTGAGCTTAAAACCTAAGCTGATCGGCAGTAATAGAAATACAGCAGATAGACTTCCCAAGTATTACCGCCCATTCTAAGCATCACAAATAATCGATATGACTTGTATCTCCTTTTCGCCACGAACTAACTGATAGTAGCCTCCAGTAGAAGATAATTGCTTGCAGTGATAAAGCTTGTCAAATAAGAGCGTCCAAAATTCGGCAAGCAGCGGAGCAGCAGATCCGGTCGCGCAATCTTCTTTCTCGCCATACTGTGGGGCAAAGTATCGAAAATAGATAAGGTCGGAGCTATTTTCACTTTCACAGCTAACGATAAGTGCCCGTTGTGTCAGATCACTGTATTTTCGCTCGTCAAAGTCGAAATGTTTCAGGGCAGCCTTGTTCTTAACACTGACGATAAGATAGCCGCTGTCTGTCTTTGTCTGCATAACATATAGCACTGCGACGTTGAATAGACTTGAAATAGCTGGCGAAAGAGTAGTGGCCAGTAACTCAATAGGTGACAAGTAAAGTATGTATTTGCGCTGTTCAAGCTGTTGCACGGTAATATCTTTGTTGCTGAATCGGCATTGAGTGATTGGTTTATCGGTATTTATAGAAGATAGAATTAGGTCGGCTGCCGCTAATGCGCCGTGTCCGCAGAGCGAAACTTCGGTTACTGGCGAGAACCAGCGGATAGAATATGATAGTAAGTTGTTTGAATTATCGGCAATAATAAACACGCTGATAGGCTGTTGATTGATTTTCGCTCTTTGCTGCAGCAATAAAGTGTCATTAAAGAGTTGTTTGGATTCGCATACTTCAACAATGGCCAGATTGCCCAGCTGGTTTTTGCTACTAAATATACGGCGAATTATTTTTTTTGACATAATGACAGGGCTCAATTAAAGCTTTATACGTTACTGCGATATTGACTGAAAACACAGGCAGTGCTACCCGTTGACGCAGTTGTGTTTCAAAAATAGAGCACCATGTCGTTGTTCGGTGTTGATTTTTGATGTCAGGAGCTTACTATAATGTAATTAGAGGTCGCTATAGCTATGTGCGCATCGGGTGTATCGCAAAATTCCTCATTCATCAATATAACGATAAGGGATTGAAATGGGTGCATCTAATGTTTTGGATTACAAAGCGTTAATCAGGCGATACACCTCTACAAGAAGTGCGACCAATGAGATATGTTCATCCTTAGAAGTAGAGGATCTTTGTGTTCAGCCTTGTGCAGAAGTTAGTCCCCCTAAATGGCATTTGGGGCATACCACTTGGTTCTTTGAAGAATTGGTTTTACGGCCTTATATTAATGATTATCAGCGCTTTGACGAGACCTTCGGCTTAATTTTCAATTCCTATTATAAGTCTGCAGGCGCTCATTGGCTGCAAAAAAATCGGGGTAACTTATCTCGACCTACCGTTGCGGAAATATACCGATATCGTCAACAAATTGACGGCTTGATAGTGGCTTTACTCGAAACTGATATGTCGGAAGATCTTGCTGCAATTGTTGAAATTGGTATCCATCACGAGCAGCAGCATCAAGAGTTACTCTATATGGATATCAAATATATTCTGCATTGTAATCCTTGTGCTCCACGCTATTCAAAAGCAACTTTAGCATTGGCGGTGGCAGTAAGGCCGTCATGGCGTAGTTTCGAGGAGCAGCTCGTAGAAATTGGTCACAAGGGTGATGGCTATGCATTTGATAATGAATCACCAGAACATAAAAGCTATCTTAGTGGCTTTTCAATTGCCGAAAATCTTGTCAGCAATGGTGAGTATTTAGCTTTTATTGATGCAGATGCCTATCGTGAATCTAAGTATTGGTTAAGTATGGGTTGGGATTGGCTTACCCGCAGCGATATCACTTCACCGCTTTATTGGCGTAAGGTTGAAGATAAATGGTATGAATATACTCTTCATGGGCTGGCACCCCTTGATCTCAATGCGCCTGTAGTTCATGTCAGTTATTTTGAGGCGAACGCCTTTGCCAATTGGCGGGCGTGTCGCCTACCCACAGAGCAAGAATTCGAACACTATCTGCGTAACTCCGATGATGTATCTACCTGTAAAAAACACCCTGCTTTTCATCCAGTAAGAACTAATGATGTCGTTGGTCAAGTGTGGTGCTGGACTCAAAGTCACTATTCTGCCTACCCTGGCTATAAGCCATTCGACGGTAAGCTAGCGGAATACAATGGTAAATTTATGTGCAATCAATTTGTGCTAAGAGGAGCTTGTGTTGTGACACCTATAAACCACTATCGACATAGCTATAGAAACTTTTATCAACCCTGTCAGCAGTGGATGTTTTCAGGTATTAGATTGGCAAAGGACATAGATTGAAAATTTCTAAAATTGATTATAAAAACTTGGATGTTATTAATAAAGACCAACTTGCGACTGATGTATTAACAGGATTAAGTGCTTCTCCAAAAATTCTGCAGGCGTAAATATTTTTACGATGATGAAGGTAGTAAGAGCTTCCAGCAGATTACTTAACATGAAGATTATTATCCCACCAGAGTAAGCGATCAGTAAACCACACCTATACGAGCGAGATATTCCAAGATAGCAATGCCTGTAATTCCTCGTCCCTCGACATGCTCGGCAGCCTTGTAAACACTGCGTTAATCCTTCTCCAACAGCAAGGCGTTGAGGCTGTGGATATCGTCGAAAGAAGGAGGTAAAAGTCGCGTCGTCATGACGCGTATTATACCAAAAAACCTTTGGCTAACCGAGTCAACATACAAGATTTCGTGGGGTTTATTGCGCCAAATATCCAAGCCATCGAGCAAGAAATTTAAGTCGCGGCCATCGCGCAATTCATAGCCTGACTCGCACTGGCGAGGCAATTTAAAACGCTGCTTTTCTAAGCGCTTATACCAGACCACAAAACCATTTCGCTCCCGGTACAAAATACAAATAGACCTCAACATTGGATGTCGGCAGCAGCATCAGTTCGATTCCCGAAGCATATGCAGCACCGCGGGCAATACCACAGGCAAATCGCTGGCGGACAATTCTAATCGGACGCCCAGTGGTAAATTCATCATCACTCGGGATGAAACTGGCATGGCGCCCAGTTTCATCAATTTTGATGCAGATTCTTTTGCGGGACTTAAACGATTACGCCAATAGGCGAAGTTGTGGAATTTGATTTCGTGCTGTTTGCAATACGCGGCTTGAGATAGCCCGCTGCCTTGCCAAGCGGTGATGTGGTCTTGCCAGAATTGGGCTTTATTGATTGTGCTCATGAATAGCTCTCCAGTTAAAAACTGAAGAGTAAGCGAGCGACGGAAAGATTATTAGATGGGGTTTATTGATCGCTTACGAAGCGACTGCCTGCCCGCGCAATAAACTTGATATGCGGATAAATAATTAAAGTGCAGATGATTACTTACTAAGAAAGGGTTGGAGCCTAGAAAGAAAGACTTTTTTCGTCTTTCTTTCTAGCGGTGATATACGCTTACATTTTTATCACTACACCCGATGAAGGCGGCACTGCTCCTTTGCAGACGGCTGGATATAACTCAGCTAGGCCATCTAATCCGTTGCGCTGATCTATCGTCATCCAGCCGAATGTTGCCATTGCAGCTCCAATAACAAATCCGCTAGAGCGCTTATCAAACTCTGATGGTCCCCACTCTTTCATTCGCTCCAAAATATAACTCGGTGCGAAAAACATCTCATGTTTTTCAGGGTTAGCTTGTTTGGTAAACGCGCCGTCACCCAAGTCTTCCCAGTGGGTTATTCCTACGCTTATGTAGTAATTTAAGTTGCTACCCAATTTGTTTTGGATGTCGGCTTTCACTGTCGCACTGCCTGCCATATCAATAACGACTGAAGGCTTGTTTTGCAGAGTTTCAGCTAATGAGTCATACGACACCGTTTCTTGATAAAGCCCTAGCCCAGAGACAAAATCGACATTACGACTAGAGGTTAAAGCGACAACGGGGGGCGCATTGTCATCAATAGACAATCCGTAAGCTAAACCAAGGCTAGTTTTAGATGAAGCACTAACAATAATAACTTGCTCAGCATTGTAATAATTATTGGTCTTTAGCTGATCCCAGATACAAAACGAAGTCATATGCAGCGGCGCTAATAGTATTCGAGTAGCATCGGTGCTGCGGTCGTAATTACTGTCAGCTAGTACTCGGTTGTAACGGTTATACAATGGCGGAAGCTTTTGGCGATGCTCGATATTGTCGACCAGGGAATTGGCGCTAATATGTGATGGCGCTATAACCACCGATGTAGCCGGGGGAAAATAACCGTACAGGCGATCGCCAACCGGGACCGCATCATTATTAGATTCAACGACATCTGCAAAAGCCCACACTGGGATTATGCCCCAACGGTTATCACTGTTCTCTAAGGCCGGAAAAAACTGCCAATAA
>JBLHPB010000115.1:0-8544 GCA_047624025.1 Zhongshania sp. | reverse complement strand
TGCGCACCCTGTCTTAGAGGAATAGACAGCAGATCAGTTGCGGGGTGGAGCAGTCTGGTAGCTCGTCGGGCTCATAACCCGAAGGTCGTAGGTTCGAATCCTGCCCCCGCTACCAATTAAAGAACGGCAAATCAGTTACTTACTGGCTTGCCGTTTTTTTTCGCCTGTTGCTTTTAGGCCCCCGTGACACTCCGTGACGTTTTCCGTGACACTTTTGAATTTAGACCCGCGCCGAGCAACTGCCTCTATGACCTTCGGTCACCTCGCCACGATTACAGCAGCGATAAAAATAGCCCGAAGTAGCAAAGACTGAAGACCAACCAAGACGCCCCCATCGATCAACTTGCAGTAAAACACACAGAATAGGAAACTGGCGGTCGCCTGCCAATAACACCATTCAAGGCAATCGCGCCAAAGGCCCATATAAATGCAGAATATCTCAATCGTTGTAACCTCCCCTCTATCCCAAGAACTCTCCATCGGGCATTTGAGATAACTTGAAAAACGCGGAAAGCGCTATCTGCATTGATCAGCGATAAACAACTCGATCAAAACGATTACTTGTTTAAAGGGCGAATGTCTTCTCCAGAGTATTTATCTACTCGCCATAGCTTGGTTTCATGAAAACAACAATGGTAATGATGTTAAAGCGATTGCTAGCGAGGCAGAGGCACTGGGGTATAGCGGGGTGGCCTTGTCAGACCATGTGGCGCTAACGAAACTACAGGAAAGTCGGCATCCGATGCTCGGAACTCCCTTCGATCCCGCCACGCCGACTATTGAGCCGATTACCTCTGTCGCCGTGATGAGCGCGGTTACCGAAACGCTGCGCTTTATGACCTATGCCTATGTGATGAGAATGCACGATCCTTTCCCCGTGGCAAAAGAAAGCCGCAGCATTAGCTGACCTGATGGGCAACCGCTTTGCGCTGGGTATTACTCCTGGTTGGAATGCCGATGAGATAGCCCTGTTAGGGCACGACCCGAAAACTCGCGGTCAGCGTTTTGTGGAGTCCATCAAAATTATCCAGGGACTCTGGAGTAACGATCTATTTAGTTTCGAAGGTGAGCACTACCAATTTAAAGACGTAGGAATTTCGCCTCGGCCCACTACTACGCCTCCGCAAATATTTATTGGCGGTAATTCATCTATTGCGATTAAGCGCGCAGCGTCTAATAGCGGCTGGATCGCTATGAACCATCCACTCGAAGAGCTGGGGGAACTCCTCAGTACCTTGGGCGAACTGTCTGGAGACGAGGCGGAAAAAATATGTTACTGCCACTGAACCGCTCAGCGATGAGTATGTGAGTCGGCTGCAGGTGCTGGGTATACGCGGTGTCGTGCTGATGCCCTGGGTGGGTAAGGCATCACCAGCGGGTGACTTGGATATTAAGTTGGCCGCGATGGGGGAAGCAGCCAGATTCTGGCACTGATAACCCTGAAGATATTACTGTCTTGTCCGACAAAACCATATTGATCGTTAGCGAGCATGGCGATATATACTGTGAGCGGCCGAGAACACTGGTATTTTATAATATTAGGAATCAACAGCGACGGCTTGCTTTTGATACGAACGGTGCCGCTAAGCCAGATCGATATTGGGGCGGTAAATCTAGTACAGCGCCACCCGATCAACGTTTCAGTCCACATGAAATTGATCTTAGCCAACGTTAAGCCTGCACAATCAATAGATCGTCAATAACTGATTTGGCTTTACGACGAGACTCTGACTTGATTTTTACAGTCAGCTGGACAACAACTCTGGAGATAAATAATGAGTAACAGTGCGACAGAGATCGCCAATTTATTATACCGCTATGCTGAATTGATGGACGGCGGTGAGCTGGAGGCTACCACCGAGCTGTTTCGTCACGCGCAGGTGAAGAGCCAAGGCGGACTAATGAATGGAGCGGGGATGCTGGAGAGTTGGCGGCAGTGGGTGAAAATTCATCCCTGCGGGACGCCACGCACTAAGCACGTGATTACCAACCCTATTATTAATGTCGACGAAGCCGCCAACACGGCAAGCTGCCGATCCTATTACACCGTACTGCAATCTACCGACACTCTGCCACTCCAAGTGATAGCCGCTGGGCGTTATCACGACGAGTTCGAACGGGCCGATGGTCAGTGGCGCTTCAGCTATCGCGACTACAGTCTGTTCGATCTTAAGGGTGATCTTAGTGATCATCTCATGATAGCGGTTTCGTGATAATCCCGAATTTACATTGGATCTAGAGTTATTGATGACGTTGGGGTGCAAGCAAGGAGCGGGTGCGATACTACGCGTTCTAGTGATAAGGCATTTTAGGAGACCAGTAAACTCGTAGGAAAGTAATGTTGACTCAAAGAATTCCAGCCTAGAAACAATCTAGCCTGCAAGGCCTTGAGAGGCGAATAAGTTTTCGCTTCCCGGCTAGTTGGGGTGTTTTGCTTCAATATGGTTCTATAGTAATTGGCAGTAGGAGTGGCGGTGTGAAATCCGGTATTACTTTCGCTTCGCTTTTACTGCCTTACCTTCCAAATGCGAGCTTCTCGTAGTTGCTGAATGGGCAAATATTTCAAGCATTATACGCCCAGCTTCATTGAAGACCGGTCTTTGCTCTATAAAAGACTCAATTGCTCGGGACTGTTCGGTAAGAGCCTGAGCTAGTCTACGGAGAGCCTCACGTGCTTCTACTGGTTTTAAGCCGCAATGGCTTTGGCCAAAGTTTTCGAGCTGCTGTAACTTCCACCACTTCTTTGAACCACCAAGAGTCAGCGCCGGCACGTCGTTGCGGATATAGGCCGTTGTCGAAACGATATCGAAGGCGGGCGATAGATTTACAGAGCCATTGGGATCGTCATAGAGCACACCAAAGTTCTTTAAGTGTGCATCACCGTTCTGCACTCCCCACGAGACCGCTATCGATGTGAGACGAATTGTCATTACAGGATCGTGACAACTTTCCGCCCGAATCCTTGGTCTCAGTGCTGTCCGATGTGGTTGCCTTGCTGGAGAGTGCCCATGTACACCAAAGCCTCTCGTCCTCGTCGATATCTGGATCAGCCTGCGTGAAAATGGCTCTTTCCGCCCTGCGCGCGGCGACGAAGAAATCAATAACCTAGGCAGTAACGGCCTCGGTTACCTCGCGGTCATCGTGATTTTTATCGGCATGGCCCGCTACCTGTGCCAAGACCCGAAAGTCAGTCTCACCTGGCCGGTTGATGAAATGACCACACTGGACGTCGCCAGCGTCTCACTCCTTTTCGCCATGCTGCGCGATAGCGGCATCAAATTGTTTGGCGCCGTGCCCACCAGGGACACCAACTTTCAGCGCCATTTCGATACCCGTGTTGCACTGGATTTCAAACGTGGCGCGGGGGTTATGAGTGACCAGCTTCCCAACTCAAATCAATTCAGCGCTCGCCTGCAGCAAACCGGCAACACGGAGGCCGTTTCCCAATGAATGATCCACAGCTAACCCAGTGCCTCCAACTTCTTCTCCAAGATGAAGTGATTTACTCGTATCGTTACAGTGCACTTTGTACCTTCCTTGGGGATGATGCCAGTCGCGCGCGCGTTGCCCAAACCTTGCAACTGATTGGCCGTGATGTGCGGCAAACCAGTGACTACGATGCCTATGTCTGCTGCTACGACAATATTTCAGCGCCGGAGGTGACTACGGCTGGCAAGGAACGATTCAAACGGGTAGTCCAAGACTTGCAGCGACTCGTGCAATGGCTCTGCCTTGTCATGGACTGTACGCCCAACGGCACCCCAATGCGCCGCGGTGATAACTATTCGAAGAACGACGTACTCAGCCGCATAGAGCAAAGCCACAGTTTGTGTGAGCGCCTCGCCAGTAAACTCATTCGCTTACTCGATCAAGCCGTGCGCGCTGACCGCCAGATGCACACCAGTCACAACGTCGCGATGTACTGGCGTGATCTCAATGGCTGCCTTGCCGACTATAAGAAAAGTATCAGTCCTAGCGATATCGACATGAACCGAACCGCATTGCAGGAGTGCGCCGCCAAGTTAATTGAAGAGATCCGTTTCGCCATTGACCAATTTGGCCGATTCATTGAACGGGGTTATGCGTATGCCCAGTCTGCTGACATTCGCTTACAACAAAATGAGCGCACCCTCGCCAAGGCCCAGGAACTCGTCGAAATGATGGAGAGCTTTGATCTGGTTGATTACCAACGGGCAACCCGAACCGAAGACAATCTACGGGCCTTGTTCTTTCGTCATCTGCCCAATGCCCAATGCATTTGAAGCCGCACTGAAAGACCTTCGCCACGTACCAGTCTTGAAAATCTGCCGTTATAAATCTATTTCAATAATGCTACTTAGATTTATACCTTCTTGTTCATGGCTTTCTTTTTTAGGTACAGCACAACAGATTAAAATCTCACCGACTACTGGAATGGCTTTTGGCTTAGTACGGTATGTCACATCTCCAGATACTAATTTCACGGCGCAAGAGCCGCAGGCGCCGATACGGCATCCGAAGCTGGGGCTTAGTCCGTGCTGCTCTGCGACTTCTAATAATGTCGCATCTCCCGCAGTCCACCTTTGCTCAAAACCTGCCTTCGAGAACTTAATAATTGCTTCCTCTGCTTCAGTATCTAGTGACGGCAAAACGACGTCGACATCAAGCCGACGAGTCAATGCGGCTGGGCCAAACTCTTCGGCAAAAATACGTGCATCAATAACCCCTAAGCTGCGGATGTCGTCATATATCACCTGCATAAATGCTGGCGGCCCGCAGAGGTAAAAATCGTAGTCATCAATCGCTAGTACTTGGCGAAGAACGTCAGCAGTAATATAGCCACTTCCACTAAAATCAATACCGGCATCATCACTCACTGTGGGTTTAGTAATAAATGAGTGATAGCGAATACCGCCTCCCGACTGCGCTTCTATTTCTTTAAAAGCGTCACTAAAAGCGCGTTCGCCCGTGGTTCGCGACACTTGCAGTATGGTGGTTTTTCGTAAGCTTCGGTTTCGCAATCCCTCATGTAATAGGTGTGCTGCCATCGAAATCATGGGTGTAATACCCACACCGGCACCGATTAAAACGGCAGGGCGAGTTTCACTAGCGTCAATAAAAAAATCGCCTCTAGGTGCCATAAGTTCAACTATGGCACCGATGCTTAAGGTGTCATGCAATACTTGCGATAGCTGGCCTTCTGCTTCGCGCTTAACGGAGATTCTATAGTAGTCATCGCCAGGTGCGGATGATGCCGTGTAGGTTCTAATAACTGGATTCTTCTCGCCCGGTGGCGTTATACGTATTGTTAAAAATTGCCCGGCTTTAAACGGTAAAACAGCATCCTCGTCTGCGGGCTTAAAATAAAACGAGCGAATTAGACTACTTTCATCTTCGACTCTCGTCAGCGTAAAAGGGCGCCATGCCTCACGCTTTGCTTGGGCATTTAATATCGCATGAACTTGATTCCAATCGCCGGTCATCAACGAGTTAGGTGAACAGCCCTTCATAGCCGCTCTAAATGGTAAGGCATATTTTAACCTTAGCCCATGATTCACGGTAAACCGCCATCCCCGTTCCGCACCTTTAAACGCTCGGACTTGGGCTTCATTTTCCCACAATAATTCGACGACGCCGGTTAACATTAAAATGTCACCGCTTGCGAAATCGATAAAAACTAAACCAGCTTTTGGATTTACTAAAAAATTCCCAAGGGTATTGAAATGATAATTGCCGGGAAAATCAGGAATTGTTAGCGTATTTCCGTCCACTTTCACAAAGCCCGAGCGGCCACCGCGATGCGAGACATCGACACCTTCAATTTCAGGACGTTGTTTTGTTTGTATATAACTGGATACAAAGAAAGTATCCGCATTGCTGATCATATCGCGTGCTTCATCATCGAGCGCGACCAATGATGTGGTATTTCTCGAATCGACCGTATTAGGATTGATGATGCGTGGGTCGCGAACAAAATTAATATCCCAATTTTGTATATATTGTGGGCAGTTACCAAAAGACTGATCAACCTTTATCGAAAATCCTGAGCTATCCGCATGTTCAATACGACCGTTTAAACGGTTTCGACGCCGAGCCATCATTTCGATACCCAGTAAGCCTATCGGAGAACCTACTGTTTTTAAAACTGGAGTCAGTGGGTTAGCTGATGACAAGGTTGCGTCAACAGCCAATGTGGCCGAATCAGGTGACCGCATAAACCCGGGATTACCGGATAATAAAGTAGCCCATGGCCACCCGCTATCATCTACTCCGCCGACAACTATGAAAGGTAACTGTTCGTAAAACTGGCGATGCTGATCCGGTATGAAAGAACGAATAACGCGCCGCCCAAAGTCTTTCATCGCATCGAGCTTACCTACGCGGCGTTGTATTTCCTGCTCTCCATAATGAAATGGTGATAGCACCGCTTTTTGATTAATTTCACCGACAGCGCCCTTTTGCATAATAACGACCTCCTTGTATCTATTTGGAGTGAGCAGAGAATTGATTAGCTCAGTATTGCTTACTACTAGCCCATCACAGATACCCATCTTGAGGCGCGAGCTAGCAGTAAGAGACGAACTAGGTAAGTGGGCAGCTATGCTGCCAATCCTATTTTGGTGGCTTGCATGGGGACGAAACCTTTCAAGGTCTCCATATTGTGTAACCAGCGTCGAACGTTTGGATAAGGCGCTAAAGAAACGTCGCCTTCTGGCGCATGAGCAACGTAGCTGTATATAGCAAAATCAGCCAGAGTGATTTTGTTGGCCACCAAAAAGTCGACTCTAATGAGATGCGTTTCGAGTTTACCCAAGGCTTTTTCCGCTGTAGCTTTAGCAAACACCGGATCGATTTTGGCTTTAAACACATTAATTAATCTTGCAGCGCCTGGGCCATAAGAAATTTCGCCGGAAGCCATAGAAAGAAATCGATGCATCTCTGCTTCTTGCTGGGGATTTTGCGGAATGAACGACGGCGCGTATCGCCGGGCAAGATATACAAGAATTGATATTGAATCGTGTACAACAATATCGCCATCCTCTATAACAGGGACTACACCTAATGGATTAAGGGCAAGAAACGGTGCCTGCTTATGCTCTCCTGCGGGAAGATCAACGTGGACAATTTCGTGCGCAATACCGGCGACACTAGCGAACAACTGTACTCGATGTGCGTGGCCAGAAAGTGGGAAGCTGTGTATTTTTATAGCATTAGACATGACGTATTCCTCATAACAATGGCTTGGTGTGCGAGGAAATAATAGGGCCACCCGCAATCGGATACAATATTGCATATTATGGAAACATTATATCCAATACGAGTACAATAGCGGTTGCTAACGACGGAGCGGACTAGTGGATACGATTGAAAGTATGCGTATTTTTGTTGCCGTAGCGGGGCAGAAATCATTTACAGCAGGTGCGAAACAATTAGGTATTAGCACTAATCTGGCGAGCAAGCATGTACGGCAGTTAGAGATTCGCCTGGATGCGCAGCTATTTCACCGCACCACTCGGCGCGTAACCTTGAGTGATACCGGTGTCGCATACTTTGATCGCTGCGTGCTACTAATCGATCAATTTGATGAGCTCGAAGGAATAGTGCAGGAGCGACAATCCGAATTAGCCGGGCCTATTCGCATTACGGCGCCGACAGGGTTTGGAGCTGGAGAATTAGTTGAAGCGATTGGCCCTTTCCAAAGGGCGCATCCTAAAGTTGCTATCAATCTCTACCTCTCAGATCAAAATGTCGACATTCTAAATGGCGGCTTTGATCTCGCCATTCGCTTTGGCCCACTGCAAAGCTCAACGCTTATTGCTCGTAAGTTACTAACGATGCCATTAGTGGTGTTTGCATCACCGGAGTACATTAGTAATTATGGGGAGCCGGCACACCCCAGCGCGCTATCAACCCATAATTGCTTATTACAAACGTCGTCAGCGGATCCAGAGCATTGGGAATTCACGCTTCAAGGAAAAGTAGAGAAGTTTTGCGTTGGCGGATCTTTTACTGCAAATTCTCCGCGAGCAGTCGTAAATATGGCTGTCGGGGGCTTAGGTATTGGCCGCTGCCCATTTTATGCTGCTGAACCATTCCTCAAGAGTGGTAAACTGATATTATTGTTTGAAGACAAGATGACCAGCGAATTTAATTTGTACGCGGTGTACCCCTCGGCTCGTCATTTAACGGCCCGTATTAGAGCACTAATAGATCATCTGGTGACTGTGCTTGGGTGATTCCAGCTTCGCATGAAGTCGCAGATCCATCACAATTTAGCAATCAAACCAATCAACGCTTGAGGTATAGCCCAACTGAGCTTAGCGATTTTTATCGACACCAAAATATAATAGTAGAATTAAGTCAATGGGAATAAATAAAAATATTTTCATAAAACTACTAGCAGAGTGACTGTAAGCTCGTGGTTAGGTGGGGCAGTTTCGGAGAGAGAAATCCTAACAAGAAAATTCAGCCGAAGCCTAGCGGCGCTGGCTGATTTAGTTTTTATTCGCTATCAAGTTCTATCCACATATTAAGCTAAAGAAATTCATGAAAATACTAAATAAT